>DATNFZ010000036.1:0-3924 GCA_035606155.1 Rhizomicrobium sp.
GCGGGGTTTGCTTAGGACGCATCGATGATACGCACTCTCTTGCTGGGTTCCCTTTGCGTGGCCGCGTTGGCGATGCCCGCTTTTGCCGACAGCGCCACTCTTCTGGGCGCGTTCGGGAACTGGACCGCTTATTCCGCCGGAACCGGCGACAGCATGGTCTGTTTCGCCATGTCGCGTCCCCGCGCGGTTGAGCCCAAGAGAGGCCTGAAGCGCGGCTCGCCCTATCTGATCGTAAGCGACTACCCGGCCCGCAAGGTCAAGGCCGAAACCGAGATCGTTCCCGGCTATCAATATAAGGAAAAGGCGCCGGTGAACCTGGAGATCGGCGACGACAAGTTCGCGTTTTTTGCCAGGAACGAAGCCAAGGAAGGTTCGGCCTGGCTTGCCTCGCTGGGTGACGGCGAGCGCCTGATCGACACGATGAGCAAGGGGATCTCGGCGGTGGCGCTGGGCAGCCCAATCAAGGGCGCCAAGAGCGCGGACACCTATTCCCTGGCGGGATTCAACGACGCGCTGGCCAAGATCCATGCCACCTGCAACATGTAAAACAATGATCGGCTTGTCGCCGGCGGAATTGTCGGCGGCGCTGATCGAAAGCGGCGTGCCGGAAAAAGCGGCGCGCATGCGTGCGCGCCAATTGTGGAATTGGATGTACGTCCATGGCGCGCGCGATTTCCATGCCATGAGCAATCTCGCCAAGGATTTCCGGAGCGCGATGGCGGAAAAATTCACCCTGGCGCGGCCCGAAATCGTCACCGAGCAGATTTCCAGCGACGGCACCCGCAAATGGCTGTTGCGCACCGGCCCGGGCATCGAATTCGAAACCGTCTATATCCCAGAGGCCGACCGCGGCACGCTTTGCGTCTCATCCCAGGTGGGCTGCACGCTCAATTGCCGCTTCTGCCACACCGGCACCCAGAAGCTGGTGCGCAATCTCGCCCCCGACGAGATCGTGGGGCAGTTGCTGGTGGCGCGGGATTCGCTGGGCGACTGGCCGAGCACGGCACCAGGGCGCAAAGTCACCAATGTGGTGATGATGGGGATGGGCGAGCCGCTCTACAATTTCGACAATGTGAAGGCGGCGCTGGCCATCGTCACCGACGGCGACGGGCTGGCGCTCTCCAAGCGCCGCGTGACACTGTCCACCGCCGGCGTGGTGCCGATGATCCCGCGCGCGGGAGCCGAGATCGGCTCGGGCCTGGCGATCTCGCTTCATGCCGTGAATGACGAACTGCGCGACGCGATCGTGCCCATCAACAAGAAATACCCGCTTCAGGAGTTGATGGCGGCGGTCCGGGCCTATCCCGGCGCCTCCAATTCCCGCCGCATCACCTTCGAATATGTGATGCTCAAGGGCGTGAACGACAGCCTGGCCGAGGCGCGCGCGCTGGTGAAACTGGTGGCGGGCATTCCCGCCAAGATCAATCTCATCCCGTTCAATCCCTGGCCCGGCGCGCCGTATGAATGTTCGGACTGGAACAGAATCGAAAAATTCGCCGAGATCGTCAACAAGGCAGGCTATGCCAGCCCGGTGCGCACGCCCCGCGGCCGCGACATCATGGCGGCCTGCGGCCAGCTCAAATCCGAAAGCGTGAAAGAACGCGCCTCGGCCCGGCTGGCGGCAGAAAAGCTCGCCAAGGTGCAATCAGGACAACTGTCGCGGATGCCGAGCTAGCGCAGACCCGCCTTTCCGCCGGAACGCTGGATTTTCGGGCCTGAATCCCTATAGTCCCGGCGCTTTTCGGGGTTTGACATGGCCAAGCGTGATGTAAAGAAAGTGGTGTTGGCCTATTCGGGCGGCCTGGACACGTCGGTGATCCTCAAATGGCTTCAGACCGAATATGGCGCCGAGGTGATCACCTTCACCGCTGATCTGGGGCAGGGGGCCGAGATCGAGCCCGCGCGCCAGAAGGCGCTTACCCTGGGCATCAAGCCCGCGAACATCTTCATCGAAGACCTGCGCGAGGAATTCGTCCGGGATTATGTGTTCCCCATGTTCCGGGCGAACGCGCTCTATGAGGGCGTCTATCTGCTGGGCACCTCGATTGCGCGGCCGCTGATCGCCAAGAAGCAGATCGAAATCGCGGAAAAGATGGGCGCCGATGCCGTGGCCCATGGCGCCACCGGCAAGGGCAACGACCAGGTGCGCTTCGAACTTTCCTATTATGCGCTCAAGCCCGACATCAAGGTGATCGCGCCCTGGCGGGAATGGGATTTGACCAGCCGCACGCGGCTTCTGGAATTCGCGGAAGCGCACCAGATTCCCATCGCCAAGGACAAGCGCGGCGAGGCGCCCTTCTCGGTGGACGCCAATCTGCTGCACTCGTCCTCGGAAGGAAAGGTGTTGGAGGATCCCTCTAAGGAAGCCGACAGCATCGTCTATCAGCGCACCATTTCGCCCGAGGAAGCGCCGGACAAAGCCACCTATGTGGAAATCGGCTTTGAGCAGGGCGACGCGGTGAGCGTTGACGGCCAGAAGCTGTCGCCTGCCGCCCTGCTCACCAAGCTGAACGAATTGGGCCGGGCCAACGGCATTGGCCGGCTGGACCTGGTGGAGAACCGTTTCGTGGGCATGAAGTCGCGCGGCATCTATGAGACTCCCGGCGGCACCATCCTGATCGCGGCCCATCGCGGCATGGAAAGCATCACCCTCGACCTCGGGGCGGCGCATCTGAAAGACGAACTGATGCCGCGTTACGCTAGCCTGATCTATAACGGCTTCTGGTTCTCGCCCGAGCGCGAGATGCTGCAGGCCTTGATCGACAAGAGCCAGGAATTCGTCACCGGCACGGTCCGTCTCAAGCTCTACAAGGGCAACACGACTTTGGTGGGCCGGCAATCGCCTTATTCGCTCTATAGCGAAAGCCTGGTCACCTTCGAGGACGACAAGGGCGCCTATGACCAGAAGGACGCGGCCGGCTTCATCAAGCTCAATGCGCTCCGGCTGCGCACCCTGGCGATGCGCAAGCGCCAGGCGAAGAAATAACAATGAGCGTGAATCAGGCGCAGATCGATTTCTGGAACGGTCCCACCGGCCAGAAATGGGCCAGGCACCAGACCGACATGGACCGCAATTTGGCGGATATCGGCGCCGCCGTGATGGCGCTGGCCGATGCCAGGTCCGGCGAGCGGGTGCTGGACATCGGTTGCGGCAATGGCGCGACCAGTTTGGCGCTGCTGGACGCGGTGGGGCCATCTGGCGACGTCACGGGCGTGGATGTCTCCCAGCCCATGCTGGCGATCGCGCGCACGCGAACCGGCGCGGCCAATGTCCATTTCATCGAGGCCGATGCTTCCGCCCATCCCTTCATGCCCGACCGCGACCTGATCTTTTCCCGTTTCGGGGTGATGTTCTTCGTCGAGCCCGCCGCCGCTTTTGCCAATATCCGCAAAGCCGCGGCAAAGGGCGGACGCCTGGCCTTCGTCTGCTGGCGCAGGATGGAAGAGAATGAGTGGACAATGCTGCCTTGGTGTACGGCCAAGCCATTTTTGCCGGAGCAGAAGCAAACCGATCCCGACGCGCCGGGACCCTTCGCCTTCGCCGACAAGGATCGCACGCACGCCATCCTGGCCGAGGCCGGTTTCCACGGCATCGCTATCGAGGCCTTTAACGGCCATATGCGGTTGGGCACGTCGGCGGAACATGCGGCGCTGCAACTCACTTCGCTGATGGGACCAACCTCGCGGGCGCTCAAAAATGTGGACGAGACGACCCGCGCCAAGGTGCGCGAGGCCATCGCCAGCGACATGGCGGCGTTCCAAGGCAGCGCGCCCGAGATCGCGCCGGGCACCGCCTGCTGGCTGGTCAGCGCGAAGGCTTAGGCTCAGAAAAACAACCCTCCCTCAAGGGGAGGATCGATAATCAAATATCCACCGATGCCGCCAAAGCATTATCCTGGATGAACTCCCGCCGCGGCTCGACCA
>DATNFZ010000037.1:0-4331 GCA_035606155.1 Rhizomicrobium sp.
CGACGATTACGAAGTCATCATTCTGGACAACAACACCCCCGATCCCGAGACCTGGCGGCCGGTCGAGGCGCACTGCAGGACATTGGGTCCACGCTTCCGTTTCTTCCACTTTGACGGCGTGCATGGCTTCAAGGCGGGCGCGCTCAACAGGGCGCTGGCGCTCACCGATCCAAATGCCACCCATATCGCGGTGATCGACAGCGATTACAGGATCGAACCCTTCTGGCTTCGGCGCGCCATGCCGTTATTTGCCTCACCCGCCATCGCCCTGGTGCAGGGCCCGCAAGACTACCGCGACGCGGGCGAGAATCCTTTCAAGGCCATGGCCTATCAGGAATATCGCGGCTTCTTCCATATCGGCATGGTCGAGCGCAACGAACACAATGCCATCATCCAGCACGGCACCATGACCATCGTGGCCAAGACCGCGTTGGAAGAGGTGGGCGGCTGGAGCGAATGGTGCATCACCGAGGACGCCGAACTGGGTCTCAAACTGTTCGAGGCCGGATACGAAGCCGCCTATATCCGCGAGACCATGGGGGCGGGGCTTGAGCCCGATACGCTGGACGCCTTCATGTCCCAGCGCTACCGCTGGGTGTATGGCGCCATGCAGATCATGAAGCGCCATGCGCGGGAGATTTTCTTGGGAAGCTCGGCGCTGTCCTGGGAGCAGCGCTATCAATTCCTCTCGGGCTGGCTGCCCTGGATTTCGGACGGGTTGGGCCTGATTGTGACTTGTACCGCGCTGGTCTGGACCTTGCTGCTCTGGATTGCGCCCAGCTATGTGGAAGTGCCGATGCCAGCCCTGTCGGCGGCTGCGATGGCCTTGTTCGCGACCAAGCTGATCAAGACGTTGCTGCTCTATCCGCCCAAGGTGCGCTCCGGGGTCAAGGGCGCGTTGAGGGCCTCGGTGGCGGGCCTTTCTCTGACCCATGCGGTGGGCAAGGCGGTGTGGTCCGGTCTTCTCACCAGCAACCAGCCTTTCCTGCGCACGCCCAAATGCGCCGATCCGGCTCTGTTCAGCCAGGCGCTGCGTGGGGTCTGGCAGGAGACCTTGCTGCTGGTGGGACTGCTGGCGGCGATGATCTCGATGGGCTTCGACCGGGGCTTCGAAGACCCCGCGGTGAGCCTTTGGATGGTAATGCTGGGCGTGCAAAGCCTGCCTTATGCCGCCACCTTCATCACCGCCTCGGTCAGCGCGATGTCGAATAGGAAGGTGGAGGTTGTGCCGGTCGTGCCCGAGCCGGTGCTCTCTAAAGCCGCCTGACTGCCGGAATCGTCTTGCCGGGATTCAAGATGTTCTTGGGGTCAAGCGCGTGCTTGATGGCGCGCATCACGTCGAGTTCCTCGCTGGATTTGTAGCGGGGCAGCACTTCGCGTTTCATTTCACCGATGCCGTGTTCGGCGCTGATCGAGCCGGCATAATGATGGACGATGTCGTGCACGGTAAGCTGCATCTCGTCCCAAAGTGCGGAGAATTCGGCGTCCTTGCCGGGCGGTGCGTTGAAATTGAAGTGCAGATTGCCGTCGCCCATATGGCCGAAACAGACCGGCCGCGCGCCGGGAAATTTCTTCACCACCATGGCGGTCGCTTCCTCGATGAAACGGGGGATCGAGGACACCGGCACGGAGATATCGTGCTTGATGGAGACGCCTTCGCGCTTTTCCGCTTCCGAAATCGTTTCGCGCATGTGCCAGAAGGCTCGAGCCTGCGCTTCGCTTTGCGCCACCACGGCATCGCTCGCCAGTTGCCGCGCCATGGCTTCTTCCAGCGCCGACTGGGTAAGGGTTTCGAGGCTGGCACCGGCGCCGCCCGATACTTCCATCAGCACATACCAGGGCGAAGGCTTGGCCAGGGGATCGCGGGTGTTGGGAATATGCTTCAGCACCAGATCGAGGGTGGGCCGCGACACCAGTTCGAAGGACGACAGCAGGCCGCCGGTTTTGGCCTGCATGTGGCCCAGCAACGTCAGCGCCGCGGCAGGCGAGGGCACGGCAGTAAAGACGGTCACCATCTGAGCGGGACGCGCGAAAAGGCGGAGCGATGCGGCGGTGACGATCCCCAGCGTGCCTTCGGCGCCGATGAAAAGCTGTTTCAGATCGTAGCCGGTATTGTCCTTGTGCAACGAGCGCAGCATGGGCAAGACGCGCCCGTCGGCCAGCACCACTTCCAGGCCCAGCACCAGCGCCCGCGTCATGCCATAGCGCAGCACATGATTGCCGCCGGCATTGGTGGAGACGTTGCCGCCGATGGTGCAGCTTCCTTCCGATCCCAGGCTCAAGGGAAACAAAAGGTCTTCCACCGCGGCGGCATCTTGTGCCTGCTTGAGAGTGGCACCGGCTTCGGCGATGAGCGTCATGCCGCGGGTATCGACCTCGCGGATGCGATTCATCCGCGTCAGGCTCAGCAGCACTTCGCCGTGAAGCGGGATCTGGCCGCCAACCAGGCCGGTATTGCCGCCCTGGGGGACGACATGCGTTTGGGTTTGATGGCAGATGGCAAGGATCGCCGAGACCTGTTCGGTGTTCTGAGGCTTGAGCAGCAGCGCGCTTTTGCCGTGGGCGCGGCCGCGCCATTCTTCCAGATGGGGCGCGATTTCCCGCGAATCTTCGCTGAAGCCGTTTGGTCCCGCCGCCGCTTTCAGCCGGTCGAATAGTTCGGTCATTATGGCTCCATCATGCCCGGGCCGCGGCGGCGCGGCGCAAACGATCGTTGATCGCCTCGCCCAATCCCCTTTCCGGGATGGGCATCACGGCGATGCGAGGGGCGTTTCTGTCCAATTGGCGCAGCATGGCGAAGAGATTGGCGGCAGCCTCTTTGAGATTGCCCGCGGGACTGAGATTGAGCGCCGCGTTTTGCGATGGCCCAAAGCCCAACAGCGCTTCGTCGGGCTCCGGCTCTGAAACATTCAAGCGCAAGGAAGCCGAAGGCGCATAATGGCTGTCCAGTTGGCCGGGCGATTGAATGGCAGGCCCGGCCTTCCGCAGCGAACCGGCCACGGCTTCGATATCCTCGCGCGTGATCGCGCCGGGGCGAAGCAAAGCCGGACGATCCCCATCAAAGCCGATCACTGTGGATTCCAGGCCCAAGATGGTGGCACCGCCATCGAGGATGAAATCCACTTTGTCCTGCAAACCTTCAGCGACATGCACCGCCGTGGTGGCGCTGACCTTGCCGGAGGGATTGGCGCTGGGCGCGGCAATCGGCACTGCCGCCTCCTGCAACAGGCGCTGGGCCACCGGATGAGCGGGCACGCGCAGCGCCACGGTGGAAAGACCTGCACTCACCAGATCGGATAAAGGGGTCGTCGCGCGCGGCAACACCAGGGTCAGCGCCCCAGGCCAGAACCGCGCCGCCAGATCGCGCGCGGCATCGGTGAATTCCGCATGGCGTTCGGCTTCGGCCAGGTCCCGCACATGCACGATCAGCGGGTTGAATCTGGGCCGTCCCTTGGCGGCAAAGATGCCGGCCACTGCCCGGCCATTGGTGGCATCCGCCCCCAGGCCATAGACCGTTTCGGTGGGGAAAGCGACCAGCCCGCCTTGGCGCAGAATACGCGCGGCATGAGCGATGCTTTCGGCATCGGCGGATGCGACCTTGGCGAGCAGGCTTACCATGCCGCCTTTTAGAGCGGTTCCAGGAAAAGTGTGAGCGGTTTTCCGAGCGGCGCCGAAGGCGCCCATAGAATAATTGGGCGCATCCGCGCCCGGGGAACCGCGACAAACAAAGAAGCCGAGTCGGACCTGCCGGGTCAGCTTTTCTTTACGCCCGGCCGGTCCCGATCGTGCCTTGGGCGCTGACATTGGTGCCTGGCACCATGCGTTGCAGGATTTGATCCTTGCGGATCGTGTAATGGTAGAAGATCGCAGCGCTGAGGTGACCGATGGCCAGCGCCAGGAGGAGAAACGCCAGGACGATATGGCTGGGCGCCATGATGCCTGCCCAATGACGCTGATCCGGCTGAGCCATATTGGCGAGATACCAGATTTTCGGCCAATGCACGCCGCCGAACAGCACCAGCGGGCGATTGGGGATGGAGGCGAGCTGCCAGCCGAAAAACGGCACCAGAATCATCAACGCATAGAGCGTGTAATGCGTGCCGCGCGCGAAAATGCGCTTGGTCGGGGAAAAGTCCGCCGGCAGTTTGGGGACCGGATTGATCAGCCGCCAACCCAGCCGGAGCAGGCTGAGGACCAGCACCGTGGCGCCGATGGATTCGTGCCACTGGACGATGATGCGACGCATCGGGTCGTGGGCGTCCATCGCGTTCACGAAATAAAGGCCCAAGACCACGTTGGTGATGACTAGGGCGGCGATCAGCCAATGAAAC
>DATNFZ010000038.1:0-24782 GCA_035606155.1 Rhizomicrobium sp.
CCTCGGGCCGGCCCAAAAAGAAAAAGATCATTTCACGCCGTCTCGCCTATCACGGCATCACCCTGGCGGCGGCCAGTCTCACCGGACTTCCCACCAACCATATCAGTTTCGATGAGCCCTTGAGCTTCGCGCTCCATACCGACACGCCGCATTATTATCGGGGCGCCGAGCCGGGCGAGAGTGAGACGGATTTCTCCGCCCGCCTTGCCGCCAATCTCAACGCCCTGATCGAGAAAGAAGGGCCGGACACCATCGCCGCCATGATCGTGGAGCCGGTGATGGGCGCGGGAGGCGCGATCGTGCCGCCGGAAGGCTATTTCGACGCCATCACCAACGTGCTCACCCGTCATGACATAAGGCTGATTTCCGACGAGGTGATCACGGGCTTCGGCCGCACCGGCGAATGGTTCGGCGCGGGCAAATACGGTTTCGAGCCCGACAGCATGTCGGTGGCCAAGGCCCTTTCCAGCGCCTATCTGCCAATCTCGGCGGTCCTGCTGTCGCCGGAATGGACGGAGTTGATAGACCGGGAGTCCAAGCGCATCGGCGTTCTCGGCCATGGCTACACCTATGGCGGCCATCCCGTCACCTCCGCGGTCGCGCTCAAAACCATCGAGATTTATGAGCGGCGTGACATTGTCGGCCATGTGCGCCATGTCTCGCCTCTGTTCCTGGATCGCGTCAAGACGCTCGAAGGCCATCCTCTGGTGGGCGAGGCCAGGGGCGTGGGCCTGATCGCCGGGCTCGAGTTGGTCGCGGATAAAAAGAACAAGACCCATTTCCCCGCCGACCGCATGGTGGCCACCATGGTGATGCGGGTGGCCGAGCGGGAAGGCCTGATCATTCGCGCCGTGCCCACCGACCGCATCGCGATCTGTCCGCCGCTGGTCATCAGCGAGGACGAGATCAATGATCTGTTTGATCGCCTGACACGCGCGCTCGATACCACGGCGGATTGGGCCAAACGCGAAAAGCTATTCTAACTTAGGCCGTACGCAGCATCGCCTCGTGGGCGATCTCATGCGCCAGCGACGAAGGCCGGGCGTAAATCAAATCCTCGCCGTTCCACACTTCCAGGCGTCTGCAACTGGGCAGTTTCATCGCATGCGCCAGGACCTTGGCGCGTCCGTCATTCTCGCAATTGGCGAGGAACTTGTAAGTCAGGACGCCATCGCCGTCCAAATAGCAGATTTCGTATGCAGGCATCGTCGCCTCCAGGAACCGATACTGACTACCCCGCATGTGTCTTGTTTGCGCGACGGACCCGCGAAAGTCGAGTGACAATCGCCGTCATCGAGTTCACGATTTTTCGCATTTGTTGCTTCGCGCCCGCAGCAAAACACCGAGGCATGCAGGGTTTTCATGCCGGATCATTCGCGCATTTCGCGCGTTGACGGCTTAGCCGCCGGGCTCTATCCCGCACTTTTTTTCCACCATGGAGGTTTTCATGACAGGTCCGTTCAAACTCGCTTCATTGCCTTGGGAGGAAGCGGCGCTGGAGCCTGTGATCTCGTCGCGCACTATCTCGTTTCATTACCACAAGCATCATCAGACCTATGTCGACACGCTGAACAAGCTCACGGAGAAAACCAAATTCGCCGACATGAAGCTCGAGAACATTGTCCGGACCACTGCGAGCTCGGAAGATGAAAAAGAAAAAAAGATCTTCAACAACGCCGCACAGGTGTGGAATCACGATTTTTATTGGCGCAGCCTTTCTCCCGACAAGACCGAGCCGTCCGGCAAACTGGCCAGCGCCATCGCGCGCGATTTCGGCTCGACCTCCGACTTGATCGCCAAGCTGGCGGAAGCGGGCACCGGCCAGTTCGGCTCGGGCTGGGCGTGGCTGATCTCGAAAGACGGCAAATTGTCAGTGACCAAGACCGGCAACGCCATGAACCCCATGGCCAAAGGCGTGAATTGCCTGCTCACCGTGGATGTATGGGAGCACGCCTATTATCTGGATTACCAGAATGGCAGGGCCAAATATCTGGACGCACTGCTGGGCAAGCTGCTCAACTGGGAATATGCGGCGGAAAACCTGGCTGCCGAGGACCATGCGGTGCGCGCCGCGGCCGAATAAGCTGGAAAATGACGCCGGCGAAAAACACGCGCCGGCGTTTTTTTATGCAAAAGGGGTTGACGTTTACGTAACGGAATTGAGATCGTTGGGCGTCATAAAGACGTTGCGTGGAAACATGACCCGTATCTACACGATTCGCCAACTCACCAAAGAATTTTCCGTCACTGCGCGCACCCTGCGCTTCTATGAGGACGAGAAATTGATCGCCCCGACAAGGCGCGGTCAAACCCGCCTCTACAGCATACGGGATCGGGCGCGGATCATCCTGATCCTGCGCGGCCGCCGTCTGGGCTTCAGCCTCAAGGACATCCGTGAGGTGCTGGACATGTATGACAGCAAGGACGGGGAACACGCACAGATGGTGCATACCCGCAAGAAGTTCGAGGAACGCATCCACGTCTTGGAGCGCCAGAAGCTGGACATTGATCAGGCCCTGCGGCAATTGCGTGACGGCGTCCGTGATATCGATGCCGCGCTGGAAGGAAAGCCGCCCACGCCTTGGACACAATTCTTCGAGCGGGAACTGGTGCCCGCGACGGCGCAGGTCAAAAACTGACTTTCAGATCCTGAAAAGCACGAACAGGCGGCGAACCAAAGCTGCCAAGCTCCAAGGCTGGCGGCCGGTGCCGTCATGCAGGACATTGGAAACCAGGTGACCCAACCTGGCGAGGCTCCTGCAAAAGACCGTACACGGACGGTCGGCATGCACCCTGTACCTCAATGGTTAATAGGGGATTAATCGTTGGCGAAGCTTTAGCGAAGGCCTTCAACGCCTCTTGAAGCTTGGTCCTGACCTTCCTCCCCTTCGGCGCGAAGCGCCTGGAAGGGGAGGTGTCCGTAGCATCGATCAGGCGCGGAGGGCGGAGGGGGTAATCAAAACGGATGCGCGGTGGGATCGGGGATGGGGCCTTGGCCGGGCATCGACGGCATCCCGGCAGACGATTGAGAGATGCGGCAGGTGTGGAAACCGGTATCCCAGCCGGCGCTATAGGCTCGGTTGCCACGATAGGCCTGTTCATCGCGCACGCGGCCATTGTCCCGCATATTGGCGCCCGGCCCATTGGCGCTGGCGCAGCCGTCGGAATAGCCCACTTTGTAATCGGGAGATTTCTTCAAAGCGCGGTCCGAGGCGCTTTCGCAAGCCGAAAGGGTAAGGCCGAGCAGGCAAAAGGTGGCAAGACGCAAAGCGGCGCGGATCATGTTCCAATCCTTTACCAGACCTTAAGGCGAGGCAATGAAAATGGCGCTTGTTAAGGGGGTTTCATGCGAAAGCCGGACTTCGCCGCGCTGCGCGTGCAGATCGTAGGCGCGAAAGGGCATGCCGGGGCGATGCTGCGCACCGTGCTCAACGCCGCCGGCGTGGGCCATATCGTGCAGATCGAGGATTCGCGCCGCGCCTTGTCGCTGCTCGCGTCGGAGCATTTCGACGCGGTATTCGTGGAAGAAACCCATCTCGATGGCCTGAATTTCGCGCGTTCGGCGCGCAGACGCGCGGCGCTGCGCAATCCCCTGATCCCCATTTTCGTCATCTATAATGGCCCTCGCCGCCATGACGTGGAACGCGCCCGTGACCTGGGCGTCACCAGCGTGATCTGCCGGCCGGTCAGTCCCAAGACCGTGTCAGACAAGCTGCTGTCAGCTTTGCTCAAGCCAAGGCCCTTCATCGCCGCCCCGGATTTTTTCGGGCCCGACCGCCGCGCCAAGGGAAGAGCCTGGCGCGGCCGCGACCGCCGCAAAAGCACCCCCCGGAAATCCAAGATCATGGTGGAAGTCTGACCCCAGTGGTCCGATTCCAACATTCGCCACCAGGCTGTCCCGTGGATAAGTTTGCACTTTCTCAAGCAAGGTTAGCGATCTTCAAGATTCGTTAAGTTTGGCGGCCGACACTCACCTCCCGAGTAAGGTGAACGGATTCCAAACAACGTGACCTCTCCACGCAGTGAAGATGCCCCCCGTCGGCTATTCGCCCAGGTGCAGGCGGGCAAGGGGCTTGTGGGCCTTCTCCTGGGCGCGGGTTTTGTCTTTCTGATCGGCCGTCCCGATATTTTCGAATTGGTGGCGATGGCGGGACTGGTGGTACCGCTTGTTCTCGCGTTGGCCGCTTTCACGTCCTTGCGCCTTCCCATTCTCGAACAAGCAGGGCTGGCGCTTTCCGCCATGCTGATCGGATATCTGGCTTATCTGACTGGCGGACTGGGATCGCCGTTGATGGTTTGGCTGGTGCTGGTGCCGGCGGAAGCGGCGCTGGCGGGCGGCCGCCAGGCGGTGGCGCGCGCCGGTTTCGCCGCCGCCCTGGTGCTCGCGACATTGGCCGCGGTTCAAATGCTGGGCTATCTGCCTCCAACCCGCCTGCCCGGAGCGGCGGCGGCCGCCACGGCCGCTGCCGTCCTGGCGGCGCTGGTGCAGGCGGGATTGATTGCCACCGCGGCGCAGGATCGCCAACGCGCCGCCGACAGCGCCGCCGAACATGGCGCGGCGATGTACCAGCTTCTGGCCGACAATGCGGTGGACATGATTACCCGCCACGCGCCGGACGGTCGCATTCTCTTTGCCAGCCCCGCTTCGATACCATTGCTCGACCAGACGCCCTCGCGCCTGGAAGGAGCGATGCCGGCGGACCTGGCGCATCCCGACGATCTGGCCGTGATCGAGACCGCGTTTCGCGAGTCGGCGTATTTCGGGCGCGAAAGCGCTGCGGAGGTGCGCCTCGCCCATGGCGAAAAGGACTATGTCTGGACCGAAATACGCTGCCGTCCCACCCAATCGGTGAAAGGCGGACCGGCGGAAATCGTGGCGGTGACGCGCGACGTCTCCGAACGCAAGGCCCAGGAACAGGCCCTGATCGAAGCGCGCGACCAGGCGATGAGCGCGTCTCGCGCCAAATCCACCTTCCTCGCCAATATGAGCCACGAATTGCGAACCCCGCTCAACGCCATCATCGGCTTTTCCGAATTGATGACGCGCGAGATTTTCGGCGGCCTGGGCGATCCTCGCTATCAGGAATATTCCAAGCTGATTCATGATTCCGGCGGGCACCTGCTGGAACTGATCAATGGCGTGCTCGACATGTCCAAGATCGAGGCCGGCAAGTTCGAACTCTATCAAGAGGCGTTTGACCTGGAGGAAGTGAGCTTGTCGGCGCTACGCTTCGTCAAGCTGGCGGCGGAACGGGGCGGAGTGAGCCTCACCCGCAATGTCGCGCCGGAGGCGTCCCACATTTACGCCGACCGGCGCGCCATCAAGCAGATCCTGGTCAATCTTTTGAGCAACGGCATCAAATTCACGCCGCGCGGCGGCCAGGTGGCGCTCGATGCGCGGGTGAGCGAAGGCGGTGTCGAGATCGTGGTTCGTGACACGGGTATCGGCATTGCCCAATCCGACATCGAAAAGCTGGGCAACCCCTTCGAGCAGGCGGAAACCGCCGCCACCCGCACCAAGGAAGGCACGGGACTGGGCCTCGCCCTGGTCAAGTCGCTCGCCGCCATGCATGGCGGCGAGGTAATGCTGGAATCGGCGCTGGGAATCGGTACGACCGTGACGGTCTTGCTTCCCTTTGCCGCTCTCGATGCCAAAGGCGGCCTGCCCGCCAAGACCGAAACCTGGTTGGGCGCCGCTTGAGCTTGCGCTCACCACGGTGAGCGGACTAAGCCACGTCCCAATGTCATTTACACCGCGCCTCAAAGCCGGAATTTTCGTGCGCGCCCTGATCCGCCGCGCGGAAGCCCAAGGCGCGTCGGCCTTTGTGGTGCGCAAGGGCGCGGAAGAAGCAGGCGCCGTGATCCTTACCTTGTCGCGATTGGACGGCTCTTGCCTTCTGCTCAACCAGGCGCGCAACGGCAAGGGTGAGCTTGTCTGGGCTCGGCCTTTAGGCGATTGGGGCGAGGAGCCGAAGGCACGAAGCTGGCTGGACAAGCAAATACGTTTCGATCCCGATCTCTGGATCGTGGAAATCGAGGACCGCGAAGGCCGCGCTTTCGTGGATGAGCCGATCGTGTAGGATTGGAAGCATGCCAACACACGGCCAACCCAATCCCCTGTCTTATCTGATCCCCATCCTGGTGATCCTGCCGATCCTTTATTTCCGCCTGCGGCGGATGCTGAAGCCCAGGCCGCTCAAGCTCAACCGGATGTGGATTCGCCCGGCGCTTCTGCTGTTCGCCGGTGTGGCCGTGCTGGCGGCTTCACCGCCGCCAGGGCGGGAATGGTTCTGGTTCGCGCTGGCGGCGCTGTTGGGCGCGGTCCTGGGCTGGCAATGGGGCAAGCAGATGGTGATCCATGTCGATCCCGAGAAAGGCACTTTGATGACGACGGGTTCGCAGGCGGCGCTGATCACCATGGGAATTCTGATCGTGGTGCGTGTGGGCTTGCGCGCCGGCGTCAGGATGGAAAGTGCTGCGCTGCATTTGGATGCGACCATGATCACCGATCTCTTCATCGTTTTCGGCGCCACCTTGTTCGGGCTCCGTGGGCTGGAGATGTTCCTGCGCGCGCGCCGCGTGCTGGCGGCATCGCCGCAAAGCCAGGCTCTTCCCAGGGCTTGATGGCCCTCAAGGTGCGAAGGCATCAAAGAGGGCGGCTTGCCCCCAAAGCCGCGGACTGATAACGCGTGGCCCGCCATGAGCTCCACCTCCGCCAGCGAAGCCGCGCGCCGCAGGACGTTCGCCATCATCTCCCATCCCGACGCGGGCAAGACTACGCTGACGGAACACCTTCTGCTTCTGGGCGGCGCCATTCATGCCGCGGGCCGGGTGAAGGCGCGCGGTGAGGCGCGCCGCGCCAAGTCGGACTGGATGAAGATCGAGCAGGAACGCGGCATCTCGGTGACGAGCGCGGTGATGACCTTCAAATATCAAAACGCGGTGTTCAACCTCCTGGACACGCCGGGCCATGAGGACTTTTCGGAAGATACCTATCGCACGCTCACGGCCGCCGACAGCGCGGTGATGGTGATCGACGCCGCCAAGGGCATCGAGGCGCAGACCCGCAAATTGTTCGAGGTCTGCCGGTTGCGCGACATTCCCATCATGACCTTCGTCAACAAGATGGACCGGGAAGCGCGCGATCCTTTTTCCTTGCTGGACGAAATCTCCGATCAATTGCAGATCGAGACCGCGCCCATGGTTTGGCCTGCCGGCATGGGCCTGAATTTCAAGGGCGTCTACGATCTTGGCAGCAACGAATTCGTGCCGTTCCAGAACGAGGGGCGCGTCGGCCACAATTCGATTGCCTCGGTGCTCGATGCCGAATTGAAAGAGAAACTCGATGAAGAAACGAGCCTGGCGCGGGAAGGGCTCCCGGGCTTCGACCTTGGGCTCTATCGCGAAGGCCATCTTTCGCCGGTCTATTTCGGTTCGGCGTTGAAGAATTTCGGCGTGGCGGAGTTGCTGGGGGCGCTGGCAGCCTATGCGCCGCCGCCCCGCGACCAGGCGGCGCTCGGCCGCGCCGTGCATCCGGCCGACGACGAGGTAAGCGGCTTCGTTTTCAAGGTCCAAGCCAACATGGATCCCAATCACCGCGACCGCGTGGCATTTCTCAGGTTAGCGTCCGGCCGTTTTCACCGTGGCATGAAGCTGAAACAGTCAGGCAGCGGCAAGACCATCGGCGTACACAATCCTATCCTGTTCTTCGCCTCCGAGCGCGAGACGGTGGACGAGGCCTGGCCTGGCGACATTATCGGCATCCCTAATCACGGCGTTTTGCGGGTGGGCGATACGCTGTCGGAATCGGGCGAGGTGATCTTCACCGGTATCCCCAATTTCGCGCCGGAAATCCTGCGCCGGGTGCGGCTGGCTGATCCCATGAAGCAGAAGCATTTGGCGCGCGCGCTGGAAAGCCTGGCCGAGGAAGGCGTGACGCAATTGTTCAAGCCTGAGATCGGCTCGCAATGGATCGTGGGCGTTGTGGGGATGCTTCAGCTCGACGTGCTCAAATCGCGGCTGGTGGCGGAATATGGCCTGGAAGCCGATCTCGAAGCCGCGCCGTTCGACGGCGCGCGCTGGCTATCTGGCGGCGGCGCGGAGATCGAGACATTCGCCGCTGCCCATCGCGGCAGCATGGCGACCGATCGCGACGGCGCGCCGGTCTTCCTGGCCAAGAATGCCTGGGAGCTGGGTTATGTGGCCGAGAAATTTCCCAACCTGAAATTTCTCAAGACGCGTGAGCGTCACGAGGTTCACGCCGAAAGCTGACAACGCTTCCTTTGTGAGCGGCGCTGAGCTCGTCCATCGCTTCCGCCGTCACCGCATCATAACGATCAAGCGCGGCATAGCATTGCGCCGTGTCGCCCTTGCCGGCCATCAACATCGCCAGGGTGGAAAATACGGCACGCGACAAGCCCAGTCTTTTGCAGATCAAAGCCAGTCCGTGATCGGTGGCGAGGAAGTCCTCCAGGCGCGAGCGGGACAATTTGAGCGCCTCGGCCATGCGGGCGCGGACATCGATTCCCGCGCGCGCCATCTCGATCAAGGTGCGGCCCAGATTGTCCTTGGGCGAAGCGCGGTCCACCTCGGGCAACACACGCGCCGCCAAGGCCGGATCGTCACGAAGTCTGATTTTGAGATCGGCGCGCGCGGCTTCGTCCGCTTCCCGCGCGACGCGTGCGAGCAAGGCTTCGCAGGGCGCGCGCATATCGTCGGGACAATTGCTGGGCCAGAAGGCAAGAAGTTCCGCCAGTTCCTCCAGCAGTGCGCTGCGCAGGGCCGGACCTTTATCGGCCAGCTCCAGAAGATGGATCAGGCGGGCATCACCGTGCATGGCCTCCATGCTCCCACCCACGCCCTTAAAGTTTGGTTGGGCAAAGGCACTTTCGTTCAACATATTGATAAATAACGATTTATGCGGGAATATATAACTACCTTGCGCTACATGGTACTATGCGTTATAAGGGTCCCATGTCGGAGTCGTTGCAAGTTCAGTTGAAGAAGGGGGTGTTGGAGATGTGCGTGTTGGCGCTGCTCTCCAAAGGTGACAATTACGCCTATGAGATCGCCGCCCGGATGGCCGAGGCGGTCGGCATGGGCGAGGGCACCATTTATCCGCTGATGCGGCGAATGCAGAATGACGATCTGGTCAGCACCTATCTTCAGGAATCCGCCAGCGGTCCGCCGCGGAAATATTACAAGCTCACCAGGGCGGGGGCCGCGGCGCTCAAGGCCCAGCGCGCCGAATGGGACGCGTTCGAAACCGCGGTGGCGAAAATCCTGGGAGAAACGACATGAACCGCGCGGGTTTTCTTGCCGAATTGCGCATGGGTCTGTCGGGTCTGCCGGCACAGGAGATCGAAGAGACTGTCGCCGACTACGACGCGCATTTCAGCGAAGGCATCGCGGCAGGACGAAGCGAAGCCGCCATCGCCAATGCCTTGGGCGATCCCGCCCGGCTGGCCAAGGAATTGCGCGCCGAAGCCGGCTTCCGCCGCTGGGAAAGCGAAAAGAGCGCCGGCAGCCTGGTGGGCGCGGTGGTCGCCCTTTTGGGCCTGGCCACGCTGGACCTGGTTTTCCTGGTGCCGTTCGTGTGCGTCGTGGCGGCCATCCTGTTCGCGATGTTCGCCACCGCCGTGGGCCTGGCTTTTGGCGGCGGCGCGGTGTGGTTGGTGGCGATCTTCCCCGGCATGATGGCGGCGGGTCCTACCGGCATCCTCGGCAGCGCCGCCGCGCTATGGCTGGCCGGCCTTGGCTTGATCGCCGCCGCAATCGGGTTGGGCGCGCTGGGATGGCTCCTGCTCGATATCGTGGTCCGCGGCCTGGTGAATTATGCGCGGCTGCATTTCCGCCTGATCGATTCCGCCCAAAGCAATCAACCTCTTCAAGACAAGGAGTGACCGATGCGCACCAGCCTCGCAGTTCTCGCCCTCTCCGGCGTCGCCCTTTCCATTGCCTGCCTGGGAGCAGCCGCCGCCGCGCAGGGCGCCGGCCGGATCAGCTTCTTCGGTTCCGACATGCCGCGCTGCGATCTTTCGACCACCGGCCAGACCGCCACGCGCAGCCTTAAGTGGGATGGCAGCGACACCGCCGGCATCGCCGTGCCGGCGACGGTGCATTACCGGCGCGGCCAAGGCGATCAGGTGGTGGTGAAAGGCGACAGCGCCCTTCTCCCTCATATCGAAATCGTGGACGGCTCCGTTCAGTTGAATTGCCGCTTAAGGAATTTTCGCGGCGAGCGGTTGGACGTGACGCTGCCCGGCCGCGCCTTCAAGGGCTTCGGCATCGCCGGTACGGGCGACATGACGTTGGAGAATCTCGACCAGCCGGACCTGGAGATCCATGTGGCCGGCGCCGGCAAAGTGGCGGCCGACGGCAAGGTCCAGAGCCTGGAATTGCACGTGGCCGGATCGGGTGACGCCAAGCTGGCAGGGCTCGCCGTCGATCGCATGGCGGTTCATGTCGCGGGCAGCAGCAATATCGATGCCGCGCCCAAGGACGATCTCGATGTCCATATCGCCGGCTCCGGCACCGTGATGCTGCATTCCGAGCCGCACAGCATCGAGACCCACATCGTGGGCTCGGGCCGGATCATCCATCCCGACGGCTCGGTCTCGGGCCGCCACCAGCATATCTGACGCAATCGCTTGAACAGGAGAGACTGATGCGCACCAAACTCGCGATTATCGCTTTGTCCAGTTTCGCCGTCTCCGCCGCCTGCCTGGGAGGTGCTTGGGCGCTTGGCGGCAACCAGGTCGGCGATGCCGTGTTCAATTTCGCCGATTTCGGCGACAATTTCGGCCTGCCGCGCTGCGAGGCCAGCGCGGCTCCTGCTGCGACATCCAGCACGCGCAGCCTGCCCTGGCAAGGCGATGACAAGGCTGCCATAGCCGTTCCCGCCAATATCCATTACCACGCGGGCAGCGGCGATCAGTTGGTGGTGAGCGGCGATCCCGCCATCATCTCGCATATCCGTGTTCATAACGGCGTGGTGGATCTGGATTGCCGCACCGGCCATTGGGGTCGTGCGGACCGGATCGACATCACCTTGCCGGGGCGGCGCACCTTTCAGAAGTTCGAGATGCTGGGCACTGGCGACATGCAGTTGAGCGGCCTGTCGCAATCCGAAGCGAAAGTCGCGCTGGAAGGCTCCGGCACGGTCGAAACCGACGGCAAGGTGGACAAGCTCAGCCTGGAGATCGACGGCTCCGGCACGGTCCAGTCCAAAGGCCAGACCGACGATCTCCATGTCGAAGTGGATGGCTCAGGCAAGGTCCAACTGGCGGACCTCACCGCCAAGGATGCCCATGTTGACATTTCCGGCAGCGGCAAGGTCGATGTCGCGCCGCAGAATTCCCTTAATGTGGACATCTCGGGCTCCGGCACCATCTATCTGCACAGCGAGCCCAAAAGCCTTGAGACCGACATCAGCGGCAGCGGCCGCATCGTCCATGCCAATGGCGAGGTCCAGGACCGCCATGAGCGTCACGCCGAATTGGAGAATACGTACCGGCATGCGCGCTATATTCGTGGCAATGGCGGCGACGAGATCAATGCCATCGTGCAGGAAGCGCTGCGTGGGGGTCATGGGCCCGACCCGGACCGGCTTCGCGCCGCCCAGGACCGGCTGAGCGCCAATATCCGCGCGCAAGTGGCCCATGAATTGGAGAATGTGGATCTGGGAGATCGCGATAACGACAATGGCCGCTGAGCGGCGGCCATTCAGTCGTCCACCAGGGCCCAACTGTCGGGATAGAAGCCATTGAAGGTGGTGCGTACCGCCACCGAATAAGCGCCGATGGCCTCGAACACCAGAAAATCTCCGGCCGCCACATTGTCCGGCAGGGTGAGCGGCCGGGGCAACACGTCCAGCGTATCGCAGGTGGGACCGAACACCCGGAACGGTTTCATCTCGGCGGCAAGCTTGCGGGCGCCGCCGCTCTGATCGATCCGCATCGCCGTGACCGGATAATCGCCGGTCCAGCCGGGCAAAGTGAGTTCGTCGAAACTGCCATAGGTGCCGTCATTCATGTAAAGGCTGGAGCCTTTGCGCAGGACCACTTGCGTCACCAGCGACATGCCTTCAGCCACCAGGGCGCGGCCCGGCTCGCAGAGCAGCGGAATGTCGGGATTGGGAAGGGTCTGCAGCGCTTCCTTGATGGTGTCGAAATACCAGTGATAGGGCGGCACGTCGTTGCCGGTGTAAGGGCCGGGAAAGCCGCCGCCCACATCCATGGCCTGCAATTCCACCTTGGCCAGGGTGGCGGTGCGGCGCGCCATCTCGATCGCCTGGGCGTAGGAGAAAGGCGAAAGGCATTGCGAGCCGACATGGAAGGTGACGGCGGGAGCCGCGCCCGTCTTGGCCACGCGCTTGAGGAGTTTCGCCGCCTCGGCCGGCGGAGTGCCGAATTTGCTGGAGAGTTCCAAGATCGCGCCGCCCAGAGGGGTGGCGATACGTACGAAGATGCGCAGAGTCTTGGCGCCGCCGGTTTCGGCCAGGAGCTTGTCCAGCTCGAAATCGCAATCCACCACATAGTCGGTGACGCCATATTTCTCGAACGCGATCTTGGCCGCGCCGGGAAGGCGCACCGGCGTCATGAAATGGCAATAAGCGTCGGGAAAGCGGGATTTGACCAACTCGATCTCGCCCAGCGAGGCGGTGTCGAAATGGCGGATGCCGGCATCCCAGACCTGCTCCAGCGCGTAGAGGCTGGGATTGGCCTTGACCGCGTAAAGAGCGTCGCCTGGAAAGGCGGCGAAGCGTTCCGCTACCGCGCGGAACCGTCTGGGGTGAAGCAGGTAAAGCGGCAAGCCGGGTTTTTCCGCGGCGACGGCGTCGGCGATGGAAGCGTAGCGCGGCAGCGCCTTGAGACGGACAGGAGCGTTCAAAGCCAATCCCGTGAAGCAACCCGCGCCTCTTTGAGGCAAGCAGGCTGGCTTGGCAAGAATTCTTTCGGAGACAGTTAGGGCGCAGGTGGAGGAGACGGTGGCGGCAGATCCCCCATCCGATCCAAACCGGGCCGCCTCGGGCCGCCGGCACGCGCCGTCATCGGGCGCCCCGGCGACAGCGACACACGCTGCTCCGGCGCCAAGGCGGCATAGAGCGCGGCAAAGACCGGGCGCTCGGCGTCGAGATCGGCGATGCGCTGTTTCAGCATGTCCTCTTCGCGGCTCATGCGTGCCACCGGGTCGGCACGGTTCTGGTCGGCGGTGCCGAGATGGGCGTTGCAATCGGCGGCGCGATTCTTGGCGATGGCGAGGCGCACATCCTTCCAGTGGGCAAACAGCTTCTGTTGCGTCTCGCCGAGATGCAGCCGCGTTTCCAGGTACGCCATGCGGCCCACTTCGGCGGCATAACGGTCGTCGCAGAATTGCCGCGCATCGGGCGCGAAGCTGGGCGAGACGCCCATGTCGCTTGCGGGCGGTGATTCGGGAAGGTTCTGCGCCAAGGCGATGTCGCCGCCCAACAGCGCCACCATGAAGGGTTTGCGGGGACTGGCTTGCGCGTGGCTGTTACTCGCGATCAGCGCCAGGGTGCCGGCGCCGCACAGGGCCAGGGAGGCGAGCATAGGAATCAAAGCTTTGCGCATGATATTCCCTCCGCATTGCTGCCCTCCCGCCCGCCAGAGTGGCGTGGCCGGCATGAACGGGAGATGAACGGGTTCCCTGAGTTCCGCAGGTTTTGGGCTAGCGCTGAGGCTTGAGGGCGCTTTCATGCCAATGCCGCAGCAGCAGCCACTCCAGCGCCGAGAAGGCCGCGAAAATGGCGATGCCCAACAGTGCCAGCAGCGCCAACGCCGCAAACATGGTGGCGATCTCCAGCCGGTTGCCGGCTTCCACAATCCGCCAGGCCAATCCTGTCGCGGTCCCTGAACCCGCCACGAATTCCGCCACCACGGCGCCGATCAGGGAAAGGCCGCCGGCGATCTTCATCGCGCCAAGCAGGTAAGGGAGCGCGGTGGGAAGGCGCACGCGCCACAGAATCTGCCAGCGCGAAGCGCCATAGAGCCGCATCAGGTCCACCAGATTGAAGTCGGCCGATTTGAGACCCAGGGTAGTGTTGGAAAGAATGGGAAAGAACGCCACCAGGGCGGCAATCAGCGCCAGCGCCGCATTGATGTGGTCGAATCCCACCCAGATCAGGATCAAAGGCGCGATCGCCACCACCGGCGTCACTTGCAGCACCACCGCATAAGGATAAAGCGCGCGCTCGACGACACGGCTTTGGCTGAAAGCGATGGCCAATCCGACGCCGGCAATCAACGCGGCGATAAAACCCTCCACTGTCACGGTCAGTGTCGAAACGAGCGACAGCATCAGCGAGCCGAAATTCTGGGACAGGGCTTTCACGATCGCGCTGGGCGCGGGCAGGACATAGGGCGGAATGTGACGCGCCATCACAATCCATTGCCAGAAGGCAAGCAAAGCGATGCCCAGGATCAGGGGAAAGACGATGTTGAGAAATCGTGTCATGCGGCCACCGCCAGCGCGGCCGCCACCTGCGCCTGATTTTCCGCGAAGGCATGGGACAGGCGGTCGCGCGGGCCCTTGGGCAAAATGATCTCGCTTTTGACGCGGCCAGGCCGGGACGACATCACCAGCACGCGGTCGGAAAGGTAGGTGGCTTCCATCACGCTGTGGGTGACGAAGATCACGGTGATGCCGTCTTCGCGCGAGAGCGCGAGGAGATCGTCATTCAGGCGCTGGCGGGTGGGCTCATCGAGTGCGGCGAAAGGCTCGTCCATCAACAACAGGCGCGGGCCTGCAGCAAGCGCGCGGGCGATCGAGACCCGCATCTTCATGCCGCCGGACAATTGGCGGGGATAGGTATGAAGGAAATCCTCGAGCCCTAGCCGCACCAGCGCGCGGGCGGCGCCGGCCTCACTTCCGCTGCGCAGAGTTTTTTTGAGATCGAGCGGCAGCCGTGCGTTGCGCAAGGCATCCGCCCAAGGCATCAGGGTAGGCTCCTGGAAGACAAAGCCCAGCTCGGGCCGCACGCCTCGCCATGTGATCGTGCCAAGATCCGGCGCGATCAGGTCTGCGATCAGGCGCAGCGCCGTGGACTTGCCGCAGCCGCTGGGACCGAGCAGCGAAACAAATTCCCCTTCGCGCACCTCGAAACTCAAACCCGACAAAGCGTCCACGCCATTGGAGAAACGCTTCTTCACCCCCGTCAGCGTGAGCAGCGTCATTTGAAATTCTGGAACGCGCCGCGCATGAAACGCAGATCATAAGCCTTGGTGTAATCCAGCCCCTTGGGGTAAAGCCCCTCGCTCTGCATGGTCTGGTAGAAATCACGCCAGCGTTTGTCGGTCATGGCGCCCACGCTGAAGGTCGCGGCATCTCCTCCCGAGACCAGGCCATAGCGTTTCATCTTGTCGATCGCCTGGGCGATGATGGCATCGGTCATGTCGGGATTGTCGCGCTTGATCAGCGCATTCGCGAGCGCGGGATTGCCGTTGAGGTAATCATGCCAACCGTCGCGGCTGGCGTCATAAAAGGCCTGCACCGCCCTGGGATTGGTGTCGATCCATTTCTGCGGCACCAGCACCATGTTGGCGTAGCCCGGATAGCCGTAATCGGCGAGGAGGAAAATCTTCGGCGCGAAATGGCCTTGTTGCTCGACGGTGAACGGCTCGCTAGTGAGATAGCCTTCCTGGATCGCATTGGGGTCGACCAGGAACGGCGCCAGATTGAAAGTGTATTTGCGGATCTGGCTGTCCGAGAAATGCCAGCGCGCCTTGAGCCAGGGCCAGAAGCTGGTCATGGCGGCGTCCGATATCATGATCGGACGGCCGCGCATCTCCGCCAGCGAGGTGAGATCGCGGCGGGGATGGCTGATCAACACTTGCGGGTCTTTCTGGAAGATCGCCATCACCGCCCGGATCGGCACATTTTCCTTCACCAGATTCATGGCGATGAAGCTGTTGGAGCCGATGCCGAAATCCGCCGCGCCGCCGGCCAGCAATTGCGGCACATTCACTTGCGGCCCGCCCTCGCGGATGGTGACGTCAAGCCCCCGCTTGGCGTAGAGTCCTTCGGCCAGCGCCTCATAGAAGCCGCCATGCTCGGCCTGGGCCTTCCAGTCGGTGACGAAGGTGATGTGGGTGGGCGCGGCCAGCGCGGGCGAGATCAGAAGGCAGAGGAAGAGAGCGAATAGAAAACGCATCAGGGGCTTATAGCATGGGCTTTCCCTATGCGAAGGCGCACTTAAGGCGGATAGAGCGAGTCCCGGGGCGGCGGAGGCGGCGGGGGCCGGTCATCGTCATCGCGGTAGCGGTAATAGCGATGGTCGCGATCGCGGCCGCGATCATCGTCATCGTTGCCGAACAGCCAACCCAGAATCCCGCCGCGCCGCCGCGCGTGCCGCGGTTCAGGCGGGGGCCCGGCTTCCGCCATGGCCGGGGGCGCGGACTCGTCATCCCCCTGGGCGTAGCGCTCATAACCACTGCGCGGGTGCGGATAACCATCAACGCGCGCAGGACCGGAGGAGAACAGTCTGGCGAAGAAGGACGGTTCGTTCTGCGGTTCGTTCGGTGGTTGCGGCGGCGAGCGATCAAGCGGCTTGAGCGGCAGGTCCTTTTCGGCGGTGAGCATGGCGCTTTTCCAGATCTGTGCCGGCAAAGTGCCGCCGGTGACGCCACGGGTGGGCGAATTGTCGTCATTGCCCACCCATACGCCCGTCACGTAGTCGGTGGTGAAACCCACGAACCAGGCATCCTGGGAATTCTGGGTGGTGCCGGTCTTGCCCGCGGCCTCCCGTGCTGCCAGCGAGGCGCTGGTGCCCGTGCCGGCCTGGATCACATTCCACATCATCGCCAGCAGGTCGCGGTTGACCGACGCGGCGATAACACGCTGCGGTTGCGGCGGCGTGCGGTGGTAAAGAATCCGGCCGGCCGCGGTATCCACTTCGGTGACGAAATAGGGATCGACACGATAGCCGCCATTGGCGAAGGCGGCGTAGGATGCGGTCAATTCCAGCGGCGTTACTTCGCTGGTGCCGAGCGCCAGCGACGGATTGTCCGCCAGCGGCGAGGTGATGCCGACACGCCGGGCCGTCGCCATCACATTCTTGATTCCGACTTCCTGTCCCAGATTGACGGTGATGGTGTTGACCGAATGGGCCAGCGCGTCGGCCAGAGTAAGCGTACCATAGGAACGGTCGCCGAAATTCTGCGGCTGATAGCCGTTGATATCGACCGCCTCGTCGTCGCGCATGTCCCAAGGCGAGATGCCGCGTTCCAGCGCGGTGAGATAAACGAAGGGCTTGAAGGCCGAGCCCGGCTGGCGCCGCGCCTGGATGGCGCGATTGAACACGGAATTCTGATAGTCCACGCCGCCCAGAAGCGCCGTCACCGCGCCATCGGGCTTCATCATCACCACCGCCGCTTCACGGACACGGTCGCGTTTGCCATAGCGGCCGATCACGCGCGCCACGGCCGCGCGCGCGCCTTCCTGCAGCCTGGGCTCGAGCGTGGTGTGAACGATGAGATCCTGGTCGGGCATGTCATGCGTCAACGCCTTGGCCTGGTCGGCGGCGACATCGAGGAAATAATTGCGCGCATCCACCTCGGTGCGATCGATCACGGTCGCGGGGTGGGCGCGGGCATCCTTTGCCTGTGCCGGGGTGATAGCTCCGGTTTTTACCATCGCATCCAGCACCAGGCTGGCACGCTGTTGTGCGGCGAGAAGGTCACGCCTGGGCGAGAACACGGAGGGCGCGCGGGTGAGCGTCGCCAGCATCGCCGCTTGTGGCAAAGTAAGATCGCGGGCGGAAACGCCGAAATAGACATGGGCGGCGGCATCCACGCCATAGGCGGCGGAGCCCAGATAGATGCGATTGAGATAAAGCTCGAGAATCTGTTTCTTGCTGAGTGATTTCTCCAGGCCCGCGGCATCCATCAATTCGGTGAGCTTGCGCGAGACGGTGCGTTCCTGGCCGGTATAGACGATCTTGGCGGTCTGCTGCGAAATGGTCGAGCCGCCCGCCACCCAATGACCGGCGCGCGCGTCCAGATAGAGCGCCCGCAGCAATCCCCGCAGGTCGATGCCGTTGTGGGAATAGAAGCGCCGGTCTTCCATGGAGATGAAGGCGGCAGGCAAATAGCGCGGCATCTCTTCAAGGGTGAGTTTTTCGCCCACCACCGCGCCGCGATGGCCCACTTCGTCGCCTTGCGCATCGAGGAAGGTGAAAGCGCTGGGCCGGTTCACCGCATAGAGATCGATGCGGGGATCAAGCGGGGCCGCGAACAGGCCCAGGAACGCGGGCAGCAGATAGAGCAGCGATGCCGGCACCACCAGGACGGTGAGTATCTTGGTGAAAGTGGGAACCCAAGGCTCCGCGCGCCCGAGGATTTCGGCAATCCTTTCCCGCGACGGCCCAGTCCAATTGTCCGGCATGGATACAATAAAGCGCGGACCTTTACGGCGGTTTCAAGGCTCTTGGTTTTCCCGACAATCCAGGCAGTCGAGGTCCGCCTTCCCCGCGCGTGCGTCAGCACGCTGGCGGGGGAGGTGCCCGTAGCACGTCCTCGTGCGGAGGGCGGAGGGGGATAAAAACGAAAAGCCCGCGTCTCGGGAGAAACGCGGGCTTTTCCTTGACAGCCTAGGATCCTGTGGGGAGGGGCATGCCACGGACCCTATGCCCAAGCTCAGATGAATATCTCGCCGATCAGGGCTCCATCTTCCGGGTCGATCTCCACCAGCACGACGCGACCGGACGGAGCGATGCTGCGCGCCACATAATGGCCGCGCACGAAACGGGGCTCGGAGAGAAGGCGATAATGACGAAGATGCAATCGCGCCGAGATTTGCTCCCGCGCCACCAACGGCTGATGCAGCATTGGTGTCGCATCCGCGGTGCCCGAGCCGGCCACGGCCAGGGATGCTGCCGTCAGGAGAATTGTTCTGCTATACATCGCCTTCTCCTCATCTTGGACAGGAGCGATCCGGTCCGGTCTACGTAATCTAGGGACACGCCCCTGAACATTTTCTGGCTCTTCCGTTCATGTGTGGTTCATTCGAAAAAGGCTAAAAAGCGGCGATGCGCCCGGCCTTTATCCTGCTGCTAGCTCTTCTGGCCGCCGGGCTTTCCAGCCCGGTCATGGCCCAGAGTCCGCGCGCGCCTGGCGTGCAGCCTCTGGACCGTCTCTTGCCCGAAGTGCGCCGCACCGTCCCCGGTCAATTCTATGACGCCGACGGTCCGGTGCCCGGACCGGACGGCTCGCCGCATTATCATCTCAAATGGATGACGCCGGATGGCCGCATCGAATGGCTCGACACCGATGCGCGCACCGGCCAGGTGTTGGGTGCTTTTCCCGGCCGCGACGGTTTCGACGCTCCGGGCGCGCGCCGTTATTTTGCCCCCGCGCCGTCTTATCCTATGCCGCCCCGGGCGATGGGGCCGGTGCCGCCGCGATTCGAGGGCGGTGGACGAGGCCGCGGCTTCGGTGGCTTCGGCCGCGGCGGTTTTGGCGGTTTTGGTCGTGGAGGGCGCCACGGGCGCTAGAAGACGATGCGTATTCTCCTGGTGGAAGACGACATGGACCTGCAGCGCCTTTTGAAAAAGGCGTTGAGTGAGGCGGGCTATGTGGTGGACACCGCCGCCGATGGCGAGGAAGGTCATTTCCTGGGCGATACCGAGCCCTATGACGCGGTGGTGCTGGACCTGGGCTTGCCCAAGCTCGATGGCGTGCGGGTGCTGGAGAAATGGCGCAAGGCCGGCAAGACCATGCCGGTCCTGATCCTCACCGCGCGCGACCGCTGGAGCGACAAGGTGGCGGGTTTCGACGCGGGCGCCGACGATTATCTCGCCAAGCCCTTCTACACCGAGGAATTGCTGGCGAGGCTCAGGGCCTTGCTGCGCCGCGCCGCGGGTTTCGCCACCGCCGATATCGATATCGGTCCGCTCCACATCGACACCCGCGCCAGCCGTGTCACCTTGGATGGCAATCCCGTCAAGCTCACCAGCCTGGAATACAGGCTGCTCGCCTATCTCGCCTATCATCGCGGCAAAGTCGTGTCGCGCACCGAACTGGTGGAGCATCTCTACGATCAGGATTTCGACCGCGACTCCAACACCATCGAAGTGTTCATCGGCCGGTTGCGCAAAAAGCTGGACGCCAATCTGATCCAGACGGTGCGCGGCCTGGGCTATAGCCTGGAAGATCCGGCCCTTGGTACCAAACATCTTCCGGCTTGACTCCCTTGCCGCCCGCCTGATCGCGGCGGCCGCTATCTGGGCGATGCTCGCGCTCGTGGTTGGCGGCTTTGTCCTTTCCAACGCCTTCCGCAATGCCGTCCAGGACAATTTCGACGACACGTTGGTCAACGACATGGGCGGCCTGATCGCCGCGGCCGAACCAGATCCGCAAAATGGCGTGATCCTTCAAGATCGATTCATCAACCGCCAGTTTGATCGCGTTTATTCCGGGCTCTATTACCAGATCCGTCCGGTCTCGCCCGGGCCCGGCGGACAAATC
The DNA here is from genome assembly GCA_035606155.1 of Rhizomicrobium sp. Taxonomy (GTDB): domain Bacteria; phylum Pseudomonadota; class Alphaproteobacteria; order Micropepsales; family Micropepsaceae; genus Rhizomicrobium. The sequence continues at coordinate 20,484 of DATNFZ010000038.1, forward strand.
TCGCGCTCGCTGTTCGACCGCGCCCTGATCGTCACGCCCGACAACGCGCGGGGCGCGGTCGCCTATGGTTTCGCCACCGGCCCGGAGAACCAGCATCTCAGAGTCCTGTCGCGGCGGGTGGAGTTTCCCGCCGTCGAGACGCCACAGCCCAATGACACGCACGCCTATGTCTTCACCGTGGCGGGAGACCTGTCGCAGGTCGAAGCGGAAATCCGCGCCTTCAACGGCACCCTGATCTGGTCGTTCGTGCTGCTTGGCCTGGGACTGATGATGGCCGTATTCCTGCAAGTGCGGGTGGGGTTGATGCCGCTCACCCGGCTGCAGCAATCGCTCGCCCGCATTCGCGACGGCAGCGCCCAGCGCCTGGAGGGAAAATTTCCCGCCGAGATCGCGCCCCTCGCCGCCGAGCTCAATTCACTCATCGAGCACAGCAATGAAGTGGTAGCGCGGGCACGCACCCATGTCTCCAATCTGGCGCATTTCCTCAAGACGCCTCTCAGTGTGCTGGCGAGCGAAGCGCAGGCGCAAGGCGGTCCCTTGTCCGATCAAGTGCGCCGGCAGGTCGAGACGATGCGCCGGCAAGTGGATCATTATCTGGCGCGGGCCCGCGCCGCCGGCAGCGTCAATATCCTGGGCAATCGCACCGAGGTGGCGCCGGTCTTGAACGATCTTGCCCGCGTCCTGGCGCGCATTCATGCCGAGCGCGCCATCGTCATCGATTGCGATTGTCCCCCCGATCTTTGCTTTCGGGGCGAACGCCAGGACCTTGAGGAGATGGCGGGCAATCTGATGGACAATGCCTGCAAATGGGCGGCCCGCCATGTGCAGGTGCGCGCCCTTAAGGCGGGACCGGTTTTCGCGCTCACGGTGGAGGATGACGGCGTGGGCCTGAGCCCTGAGGACCGGGCCCGGGTGGGGGAGCGGGGCGAGCGATTGGACGAAAGCGTACCGGGTTCCGGGCTGGGTCTGGCCATCGTGCGCGATATTTCCAAGCTTTACGCGGGTTCCCTGGCCTTGGGGGCCTCGGACCTGGGAGGGCTGGGGGTGCGTTTGACCCTCCCCGCCATCGCCTGAAGTCAAGGCAGTGTTAACGATGCCAACGCTATTGTGACGGGCGTAAACGTACATTTTCCGAGTGATGAGCCTGTCGGACAAGTCCGCAGTTTTGCAGAATTTTTTGGGTACGCTGCCCGAGCAGGCCGCGGCCAAGCTGGCTTATGCCGTCGAGATGGATCGCCTCGCCGACGGCAAGGCTCTGCCGCATGACGCGATCCTGATGGGTCTGCGTCCGTCGCTTCGCCAACTGCATGGCGGTTCGGCACGCACCAAGACGCCGCTTAGGCTTTTCTGCCAGCCCTTCGAAGATCTGCTCACTTCGGAGCCGCGACGCAGCAAGCAGAAAGGTATTCTCTCACGCGCGAGCGTCACGCCTATCTTCACCTGGCTGAGCGGCGTGCTTCTTCCCAACGAGGCCGCCACCTATTGCCGCGAAGTGAAAGCGCTGGTGCTGGCCAAGGATGACGAAGGGGCGCTGGCAAAAGCGATCCAGTTCTGGAGTGCGGCGGGGCCGGCGATGCAGGCGGCGCTGGTCGGCGACGCGTTCAAGGCGACACGCAAAATTCTCAGGGCGGAAGAGATCGAGGATGTGCGCGAAATCGCGCTCCTGATTACCGAAGGCGGAGAGATGCTGAAAGTGCAGGCGGCGCTGCCCAAGCCGCCGGCACGCATCACTGAAGAAATCCTCTGGCAGTTGCGCGCTATTTATGACGTGCTGAGCAACCGCAATCCCGACGTCGCGCCCTATGTGGCAGTGGTGGCGATGAACCGCCTGCAACGTCCTTGCGAAGCCTTGCGTCTGCCTCTGATGGTGTCCCGCCAGACCGGCGATGCCCTGATCTCCATGACCGATATGGGTCTGGTCGGCGAAATCATCTTCGGCCGGATGGACTCGCTGCAGGCCGCGATCCTGGCCACGCGCACCGCCGCGTTCGATCCGGAAACGCTGCTGGCCCAAGTCGCAGGCTTCTCCGAGCTCTCCAGTTCCGTGGTCAAGGAAATCGAAGTCCGCCGCAACGGCCAATGGGGCCAGCGCTTGCTCAAGGACCGCGCCGCGGTGGGCAATGTGATGGACGCTTTCATGGAGAAGGCGGTCAAGGAAATAAGCGCGGCGCTTCCCATTCAGAAGGGTGCCAGCGACGTCACCAGGCAGGTCGCGCCGGAAAAGCGCGCCAGCGCGCTCAACTATGCCCGGCTGGTAGGCGGCGCACGCAACTTCGCGGCGGCGGCATCATTTGGCGCCAAGCACAAGGCCGTCTCCGAGGAAATCACCCATCACCTGCGCCGCTATGTCGAGGATGCCGTGCGCGAGTTGAAAGGCGAAGGCGAACGCCGCGCCGCCGCCGAGTTTCAGCTCAATTATTGCGCGGAACTGGCCAGCGTACTGATCAGCACGGAAGAGGCGGAACTCATCCGCCGCCGGGTGCGGGCCGCACAGTCTGCGGCTGCTTGATTTTGCTTTCCCCTCCGCCCTTGGCTTAGTTTTTCTTGGTGAGCGCCAGCGAACCTAGAAAAGCTTGCCCCTCTTCGAGCGAAGCGAGGGAGGCGGACCTCTGATGGATTGGGAGGGTACATCAGAAATAACTGCACCTGAACGCAGGATGAACAGTGCTTTGCGCTCGCGCAAATTTTTATAATTTTCATCATTGCCCTTACAGGTTGAAGCAACGCAGATTTACGCCATCTGGAAGGGAGCTCCTCTGAGAGGCGATGCTATGATTCGTACGACTACCCTGGCTGCATTGACGTTGGCGCTGATGAGTGCCACGGCTTTGGCCCAAACCGCCGATGTGCCCAACGCGCCTCCGGCCCAATTGTCCGGCCCCCATGCCGCGCCACCATCCCAAGCGGACGATGATCAGGGCCCGCCGCCGGAGGCACACTCAGATACGCGTTCAGATGCGCAGCCAGACTCGCGTTCGCGCGATCTTTACTGCCGCCGTGACGCCGCGGCGCGCACGGGCTACGTGACGCCGGGCCAGGCGGCCAGCCATGCGCAGACCAACGGCACCGTGGGTGGCACGCTCGGCGGCGCGGCTCTGGGCGCTATCATCGGCGGCGCTTCGGGCCATGCCGGTGCGGGCGCTGCGATTGGCGCCGGGGCTGGCCTTCTGGCCGGCACCGCGGTCGGGTCTGCCAATGCGCAGCATGCGGCCAGCGACGTCGAGCGGAACTATGCAGAGGCTTATTACACCTGCATGGGCGAGGGCCAGAATCCGGACGATACGTCTTATGCCGAAGCGCCACCGCCGCCACCCGGGGCATATTCGCCTGGCGCCTATCCGCCTCCGGGTGCCTACCCGCCGCCTCCGCCGGCTTATTATTACGGACCTTATCCCTACGGGTACCCGTACTATTATGGTCCCGCGGTCACCTTCGGGTTCGGTTTTGGTGGCTATCGCGGCTACCATGGCTGGCATGGCGGTGGCTGGCATGGCGGCTGGCACCGGCACTAGGACGATCTGACTGCTTTTGCCAAAGACGACCGGGCTGTATGGTCCGGCCGTTTCTTTTGGAACTCTAATGCCGCCGAAGCACAATCCCGCCAAGCTCAATCCCTTGCAGTTGCGCACGCTGACGCTGCTGCAAGCGATCGCGCGTATTCCCGGCGCTTCCAACCGGATGCCGGACGGCGACATCGCCATCACGCAGTTCCCGCACGCGCATGGCGATCATTTCCATCTGGGCGATGCCACTGTCTCCAGCCGCGACGCCACCGGCCTGGAAAACCAGGCGGTGTGGAACGCGCTAAGCCGCAAAGGCATGATAAAAGCGGAATGGCCGCATCAGATTGCGTTGACCCCGCAAGGCCAGGATTACGACACCGGACTTGCCGGTGAGATACTGCATCAGAGCGGTCACTGAACATGAACGCAAAGAAACGCCGCCGCCTTTATTTTGCCGCCGCCCTGGTCGCGGCTGGCGGGGTGCTGGCCGTGGCGATCGTCTATGGGCTGGGCAACAATGTGCTTTATTTCTACAGCCCCAGCGATCTGGCCGCGAAACATGTGAACCCCGGCGTCGCTTTCCGCATCGGCGGATTGGTGGAGAAGGCATCCGTCCATCATGGCGCCGGCGCCGATGTGCGTTTTATCGTCACCGATGGCGCGCGCGCCGTGCCAATCGATTACAATGGGGTGCTTCCCGCCTTGTTCCGCGAAGGCCAGGGCGTGGTGGCAACCGGCGCGCTGGACACGAGCGGCACCTTCGAGGCCACCGAAATCCTCGCCAAACATGATGAGA
>DATNFZ010000039.1:0-11288 GCA_035606155.1 Rhizomicrobium sp.
GGCCGCTTTTTTCGGCTTTAGCCAGCTGACGGGCTTTCTGACGCAACGCTACGGTCTGGCGCGGGTGATCCGGACGGCGGCGACCGGTTTTGTCCTGTCGATGCTGACGCTGGCGCTGCTGTTCGCGCTGGGCATAAACGGCCTTCTTGCGCTGATGGGCCCCTTGTTCATCGGTTATGGTTTTCTGGGTCTGGTGATCCCCGCCTCTGCCGTCCTAGCGCTGGAGCGTCATGGCGAGATCGCCGGCACCGCTTCCGCTCTGATGGGATCGTTGCAAATGATCGTGGGATCGGCCGCCATGGCGCTGGCGGGCCTGTTCGCCAATGGCAAGCCGGAGCCGATGGCGTTTGGCGTTGCCGCCTGCGCGACGGGTGCATTCCTCGTCACTTGGCTGACCTTGCGCCATACCGCGCCAGCCGAGGCCGCGGCACCGGCGGAATAGGTCTTACCAGACCGGCTCTTGCCGGTCCCGATGGATGTCGTGGGTGAGAATGCCCGTGTTGGGTGGCGGCATCTCCAGCCAACGCGCATGGGTCAGCGTACGCTTGGTATCTTCATGGCCGCTCGCCCAATGCTCGCGCATGGAGGTGCGGGAGAATTCATAATCCTTAGCGTTCCCCTCATAAGCCTTCTGCTGATAGATCAGCTGCAGAATGGTGTGGGCGGGAAGTTTGGCAAGCTTGTCGCGCATCTTGCGCTCTTCGTCCGTCAGATCGGCTTCCGGAATCTTGAGCAGCGCCCGATAGGCGCGGGTCTTCCAGCGTTGCAGCCGCTGGAACATGTCCGTGACCTGGCGCGTGCGCGAGGAATAAGCGATGTCCTTCTCCCGGCCCAGCACGTCGGGCATGGTGCGGGGCAGCGCGCCGGTGGCGCTGAACAGATCGACCTGGAATACCAGGGAATTGACGTCGTCATCCTGCGCCAAAAGATGCTGCAACGGGGTGTTGGAGACGATGCCGCCGTCCCAGAAATAATCCGTACCGATCTTGACCGGCGCGAAGGCGGGGGGCAGCGCGCCCGACGCCATTATGTGCTCGGGCCCGATCTCATGCTTGTCATTGTCGAAGAAGATGAAATTGCCGGTCGCGACATTCACCGCACCCACCGAGAAGCGGCAGCTTTTGCTGTTGAGGATGTCGAAATCCACCAGTTCCAAAAGCGTCTCGCGCAGAGGCGCGTTGTCGTAATAGCTGGTGGCGGTCTTGGCGCCAGCCGCGCTGAACCACGGACTGATTTTGTGAGGCGCGAAGAAGCCGGGCTGGCCCAGCAGGGTCGTATAGAAGGACGAGGTGGCGTTGCGCCACTGACGGAAAATGTCGCCATCGGGCGTATGCAGCCAGACCGTACGGTCGGTGATGCGGCTCCAGAAAGTGGTCAGCCGCTCTAGCCGGTTCTCCGGCCTGTTGCCCGCGATGATGGCGGAATTGACGGCGCCGATGGAGACGCCGGAGACCCAGTCTGGCTCGATGCCCGCCTCATGCATGGCTTCGTAGACGCCGGCTTGATAGGCGCCCAACGCGCCGCCGCCTTGAAGCACCAGGGCAATGCGGCCGCAACGCTCCGGCCGCCAGAGCGCCGCCAAATCGGGATCCGGCATAATGGGTCTTGTATCCATGGGGCGACTTTAGGGGCCGGGCGTTAAAAATCCCGTGACATTTGGCTGCTAAAAATAAACTGTCATTAAGTTGTCGGCGGCGTCGCAGCCGTGACAAAGCCTGGCCGTAAGCCCCTATCGCCAAGGATTTCCCCATGCTCAAAGGCAAAGTCGCCCTCGTCACCGGCTCGACCAGCGGTATCGGCCTCGCCATCGCGCGGGCCTATGCCAAACAAGGCGCCCATGTCGTGATCAACGGCTTTGGCGACAAGGACGCGATCGAGAAGGAACGCTCCGGCATCGAGGACGAATTCGGGGTCAAGGCGCTTTATTCCGGCGCCGATATGAGCAAGGGCGACGAAATCGGCGCCATGGTAGCCGAAGCGGATGCCAAACTCGGCAGCGTCGATATCCTGGTCAACAATGCCCGCATCCAGTTCGTCTCGCCCATCGAGGAATTTCCGCCCCAGAAATGGGAGCAGATCATCGCCATCAATCTTTCGGCCGCCTTCTACGCCATCCGCGCCGCCGTGCCGGGGATGAAGGCGAAGAAATGGGGCCGCATTGTCAACACGGCGTCGGCGCATGCGCTGGTCGCCTCGCCTTTCAAATCGGCTTACGTTTCCGCCAAGCATGGCATCGCTGGCCTGACCAAGACTGTGGCGCTGGAGACCGCCACCTTCGGCATTACCGTCAACGCCATCTGTCCCGGCTATGTCTGGACGCCGCTGGTGGAAAAGCAGATTCCCGACACCATGGCGGCGCGCAATTTGACGCGCGAGCAGGTGATCAACGATGTGCTGCTGCATGCCCAGCCCACCAAGCAATTCGTGACCGTCGAGGAAGTGGCGGACCTGGCCGTCTTCCTGGCATCCGACAGTGCGCGCTCGATCACCGGCGCCATCCTTCCCATCGATGGCGGCTGGACCGCCCAATAGGAAATTTCCGGAATGAAGCCTGCCCCGAACCGAAAGACGTCCGAACATGGGATGGCGGCATGCCGATGCGGCAAAGTGAAAATTGAAGCGGTTGCCACGCCCATTCTGGCCGCCGCCTGCTATTGCGCCAGCTGTCAGGAGGCCGGGCGCCAGCTGGAACAATTGGCGGCCGCACCGCCCCTGCGAGATCCTGATGGCGGAACGGCGGTCGTCTTATACCGGAAAGACCGGGTGCGTTGCGTATCGGGGCGCGAATATCTGAAGGATCATCGCCTGACGCCCAGCTCGCCCACCCGTCGCGTCTTTGCCGCCTGTTGCAATTCGGCGATGTTTTTGGACTTCACCAAAGGCCATTGGCTCTCGCTGTACAGAGCCCGCATTGCGACCGGCGCACCGCCTCTGGAGATGCGGATGATGACCAAGGACAGGCGGCCAGGGGTTGAATTTTCCGACACTCTGCCCAGCTATCCCGGTTATTCCGGCAATTTCATGCTGAGGCTGACGGCTGCCTGGATTGCAATGGGATTTCGCAGGCCGCAGGCCCCCTGAGATTCGCCGGATAAGGCTTGGCGGCGCAATGGCACATGCAGCGAGAATTTGCCTTGGAAGGGCGCCCGCCAATACCTAGACTGCGCCCACAAAATCAATGAGGGGTGGGGAAACATGATCAATCGGATATTTCTTGGCGCGGCTGCCACCATACTTTTGCTCACAGCGGCCGGAAACGCGCAGGCGCCGCGCAACGAACCGCCGCTGCAGCCCGACCCCACCACGCTAGACGAGTCGGCCAAGCCCGGCGCCAATTACGACAAGGCGGATTTCCGTTTCTGGGCGCCTGAAGGGGTCGCCAAGCTGGACGGCATTCTGGTGCTCAATCCCGGCTCCAATGGCGAAGGCCGCCAGATGGCGTCCGATCCGGTGTGGCGGCAATGGGCGGCGGGCCACAAGCTCGCCATCGTCGCCACTCATTTGACCGACAAGGCGCCGTCCTTCGTCGAAGACTATGCCGATGTCAGCAAGGGCAGCGGCCAGGCGCTGCTGAATGCGATCAATGCCTTCGCCAGGCGCTCCAAGCATCCGGAGCTTGCCAAGGCGCCCCTAGTTCTGTGGGGGATGTCGGCGGGCGGAGAAGTCAATTACGAGATCGCGGCCTGGAAGCCGGAGCGGGTTGCAGCCTTCATCGTCAATAAGGGCAATTTCTATTATACCGGCACCGCCTCCAAGGCGATGCGCGGCGTGCCTGCGCTCCTGTTCGTGGGCAATGACGATCTGCAATATCGCATCACGGCGGTGACCGGCATCTTCTCCATGAACCGGCGGCCCGGTGCGCTATGGGCGCTGGTGCAGGAGCCGAACACGCCCCATGCCGTGGGCCGTTCCGACGAGATGTCGCGCATGTTCTTCGACGATGTGCTGCCGATGCGGATCAATTCGGGCTCCGCCGCGTTGAAGCCACTGGATGCGAACACAGGCTGGCAGGGCGATCTCGCCAAGCACACGGTCGCCCAGGTCGTACCGGGCGCCAAGATGCCGGAAGAGCCCACCGTCTGGCTTCCCACCGAGCGCATGGCCAAGGCCTGGGTAGCGGTGGAGAACGGCACACCCTTCGAAAAATAATAACACCATGGCTCGGGGCTTTGGGGAATTGCGCGCCTGAGGCGTCGTTAACTATGCACGCAAGCCGTGATTGAATCCGACCATTATCGGCGCAAGATCAAATCAACCCGTTCTCGGCTGGGGGCAGCGACGGGTGAGAGCCGGGCCGCGGTGAACCCTCCTGCGGCCCGACTCGCCAAACTTACCGAGCGGCGCGCAACGTCCGCGAAAATCAACCCAGAACCACCAGCAGATCCTTGGCGTCGATCTGCGCCCCCGGCGTGACCAGAAGCTCCGCCACCTTGCCGTCGCGCGGCGCATGCAGCGCGGTCTCCATCTTCATCGCTTCGATGGTAAGGAGCACATCACCCATCTTGACGCTTTCCCCTTTCTTCACTGCGACGGTGGAGATAGCGCCGGGCATGGGCGCGGCGACATGGGCGTCATTGCCCTCCTCCGCCTTGCGCCGGACTTCGACCGTCGCCTTGGCCGAGCGGTTGGGCACCTTGACGATGCGAGGCTGGCCGTTCAGTTCGAAGAAGACGCGTACTTTACCCTCTTCATCCGTCTCGCCGATGGTCTGGAGCCGCAGCACCAGTGACTTGCCCCGCTCCAACTCGATGGCGATCTCCTCGCCCAACCTCATGCCGTAGAAGAAGACAGGCGTGGGCAGCACGCCGACCGGGCCATATTTGCCCTGCATGGCGGCGTAATCGGTGAAGACCTTGGGATACATCAGATACGAAAGCAGTTCGTCGCCTTCCAGCGGTCGGCCGATCTTGGTCTCGGCTTCCTTTTGCGCGGCAGCAAAATCGGCCGCAGGCAACAATGAACCCGGCCGTTCGGTGGTGGGCTTGATGTCTTTCAGCACTTTGCCCTGCAGCGCCTTCGGCCAACCGCCTAGGGGTTGTCCCAAATCGCCGCGCAGCATTTCCACCACGGAGGCCGGAAACGCCATGTCCTGTTTCGGATCCAGTACTTCTTCACTGGAGATGCCCTGCGCCACCATCATCAGCGCCATGTCGCCCACCACTTTGGAGGATGGCGTCACCTTCACGATGTCGCCAAACAAATCATTGGCGGCGCGATAGGCTTTGGCGACTTCGTGCCAGCGGGTCTCCAGCCCCAGCGAGCGCGCCTGTTCCTTCAGATTGGTGAACTGCCCGCCCGGCATCTCATGCAGATAAACTTCCGACGCGCCGGCCTTAAGGTCGCTTTCGAAGGCGGCATATTGGGTGCGCACCGCTTCCCAATAGAAGCTGATCTGGCGGATGGCTTCCGGATCGAGCCCAGGATCGCGCGGCGTGTGACGGAGCGCTTCCACGATCGAGCCCAGGCAAGGCTGTGAAGTGGTACCCGACATGGCGTCCATGGCGCCGTCCACGGCATCCACGCCCGCATCCACGGCCGCCAGGATGGTGGCGCCGGCGATGCCCGAGGTGTCGTGGGTGTGCAGATGGATCGGCAACCCGATCTCGTTCTTCAGCGCCGCAATCAGCACCCGCGCCTGGGCGGGCTTCAACAGGCCTGCCATGTCCTTGATCGCCAGGATGTGACAGCCGGCCTTTTCCAGCTCCTTGGCCATGCGAATGTAATAAGCCAGATCATATTTGGCCCGTGCCGGATCGAAGATATCGCCCGTGTAGCAGACCGCGCCTTCCGCCAGCTTGCCCGCTTCGCAGACCGCGTCGATGGCGACGCGCATATTCTCGGTCCAGTTGAGGCAGTCGAAGATGCGGAACAGATCCATGCCCGCTGCCGCGGTGCGGGCCACGAATTCCATCACCACATTGTCGGGATAATTGGTGTAGCCCACGCCATTGGCGCCTCTGAGCAGCATCTGGGTGAGAAGATTGGGCACCGCCTCGCGCACTTTGGCCAGCCGCTCCCATGGGTCCTCACCCAGGAAGCGCATCGCCACATCGAAGGTGGCGCCGCCCCAGCATTCCAGCGACAGCAGCCCCGGCAGGCCATTGGCATAGGCCGACGCCACCGTAGCGATGTCATAGGTGCGCACACGGGTGGCGAGCAGCGATTGGTGCCCGTCGCGCATGGTGGTGTCGGTGATCAGAACCTCTTTGCGGCTCTTCATCCAGGCCGCGAATTTCTCCGGGCCGAGTTCGTCAAGGCGCTGCTTGGCGCCGGACGGCGGCGTCACGCCGAATTTCGGTGCTTCGGGCGTCCTCGCATCGGTGGGCGGCTTGACGCGGCCGCGCGTCTCCGGATGGCCGTTGACGGTGACATCGGCGATGTAGGTGAGAAGCTTGGTGGCACGGTCGCGGCGGGGCGGCAGATGAAACAGCTCCGGCGTCTCGTCGATGAAGCGGGTGGTGTATTCATTGTTACGGAATTTCGGATGGCTTAGAACCGATTCCAGGAACGGCAAATTCGTCGCCACGCCCCGGATGCGATATTCGCGCAAGGCCCGCTCCATGCGCGCGATGGTTTCTGCTGGGGTCGAGGCCCAGGCCGTGACTTTCTCCAGCAGCGGATCATACCAGCGCGTCACCACCGCGCCGGAATACGCCGTGCCGCCATCGATGCGGATGCCGAAGCCGGTGGCGCCGCGATAAGCGATGATGCGGCCATAATCGGGAATGAAATTATTTTCCGGATTCTCGGTAGTGATGCGGCACTGCATGGCATGGCCGCGCGGCTGGATGTCGCTTTGCCGGGGAATGCCGGTCTCGTAGGCGCCGTCCGGTCCCACCTGGCCGATGCGCTTGCCCTCGGCGATGCGGATCTGTGCTTTCACGATGTCGAGATCGCACACCACTTCGGTGACGGTGTGCTCGACCTGGATGCGGGGATTGACTTCGATGAAATAGAATTTGCCGGTATCGGCATCCATCAGGAATTCGACGGTGCCGGCGCCCACATAATGGGTGCCGCCCGCGATCTTGAGCGCAGATTCGCACAGCGCTTCGCGGGTGTTGACATCGAGATAAGGCGCGGGCGCCCGCTCGATCACTTTCTGGTTGCGGCGCTGGATAGAACAGTCGCGCTCATAGAGATGCACCAGCGTGCCATGGCTGTCGCCCAGAACCTGCACCTCGACATGGCGGGCGCGGCGCACCAACTTTTCCAGATAGACTTCGTCCTTGCCGAAGGCGGCCTTGGCTTCGCGCCGGGCGGTGAAGACGGCGTCGAGCAACGCCTCTTCCTTCTCGATGGGACGCATGCCACGCCCGCCGCCGCCCCACGATGCCTTAAGCATCACCGGGTAACCCACCTCTCGCGCCAGCGCTTTGATCTTTTCAGGGTCTTCCGGCAGCGGCGGCGTCGCCGGCATCACCGGCACGCCTACCGAGACGGCGAGATTGCGCGCGTCCACCTTGTTGCCCAGGGTACGAAGCGTCTTGGGCGACGGGCCGATGAAGACGATGCCGGCGGCGGCGCAGGCTTCCGCGAAGTCCGGATTTTCCGACAAGAGACCATATCCGGGATGGATGGCGTCGGCTTTCGCCTCCTTCGCCACCCGGATGATCTCGTCGATGGAAAGATAGGCTTCGACCGGACCCTTGCCCTTGCCGATCCGATAGGCCTCGTCGGCCTTGAAGCGGTGGAGGGAGAGCTTGTCCTCTTCCGCATAGACCGCGATGGTGGAGATGCCCAGCTCCGTCGCGGCCCGGAATACCCGGATCGCGATCTCGGAGCGATTGGCCACCAGAAGGCGGCGGAAGGGCGCAGACATCGGACAGCCTGAAAAATGGACGGAGCTTTATGTTGCAACTGCGTAAGCAACGCAACGCCTCTGATTTCCCAGGAAAAATATGGGGATTCAGCCCTCGTCCCGGGCCAGGATCTTCTCCAGGTCTGACAGGGTGTCGGGTTCCCGGGCGGGCTGGTCCTGGCGGACGCCGATGGGTGACGAAAGCCCTCTAGATGGGGCGTCGGTGCTGCAATTTACTCCGCCGGGGCCGGATGCGGCTCATGGCCAGAAGGCCGGTCGCGATCCTGCTTCTTCGCGCCGAAAAGCTGCCAGCCGGCCAGCGACTTGCCCGCCTTGTCGAGATACACATAGATCACCGGCGTGATGTAAAGCGTCAGCGCCTGCGACAGCAAGAGCCCGCCCACCACGGCAAGGCCCAAAGGCCGGCGCGCTTCGGAGCCCGTGCCCAGCCCGATGGCAACCGGCAGCGTTCCCATCAGGGCCGCCATGGTGGTCATCATGATCGGCCGGAACCGCACCAGCGCCGCCTCGAAGATGGCTTCCTGCGGCGTGGCCTGTTCGGCACCGCGCTCGCGATGAAGCGCGAAGTCGATCATCATGATGGCGTTCTTCTTCACGATGCCGATCAGCATGATCATGCCGACAAAGGCATAGAGGCTGAGCGGCACCCCGAACAGCCAGAGCGTGATCAGCGCCCCCACCGCCGCCGACGGCAGACCCGACAGGATGGTGAGGGGATGGACGAAGCTCTCATAGAGAATGCCTAGGATGATATAGACGGTGATGATGGCGATGGTGAGCAAGAGCCCCATATTGCCCATAGAACTCTGGAACGCCTGCGCCTGGCCCTGGAACTGGCCCAGGACAGTGGCGGGCATGGCGATCTGCTCGCGCGCCTGAGCAATGGCGGTGACCGCGTCGGAGAGCGTATAGCCGTTGGTCAGGTTGAAGGAGACGGTCACGGCGGGAAGCTGGCCCAAATGGTTGACCGCGAGCGCCTGGGTGCCCGGCACCAGCGTCGTTACCGCGCCCAGCGGCACCACATTGTTCACCGTTCCGGTGGTGCCGCCCGAACTCGTGCCGCCAGCTCCGTTGGGCAGAAGCGTTCCCGAGCCGCCGGAGCCCGATCCGGACGTCATGCTGGAAGAAACATACAGCTGCTTCAGATCGTTGATGTCGTTTTGGTATTGCGGCAGCAGCTCCAGCATCACCCAATATTCGGCGTCGGTGGCGTAGATGGTGGAGATCTGCTCGCCGCCGAAGGAAGCACCCAATGCCGTCTCGATCGAGTTGATCGACACGCCATGGGTGGCCGCCAGGTCGCGGTCGATCTTGACCTCGACCGAGGGGCTGTTGAAATCCATGTCGTTGGTGACGTCGGCGAAACCTGGCGCATGTTGCAAGGCTTTGGTCAGCTTGGCGGCGTTCTGCTGCAGCTCGTCCATGTTGGTGGATTGCAGCACATATTGATAAAGCGACTTGGACTGAGCGCCGCCGACCCGGATCACCGGCGGATTCTGCATAAAGGCATTGACGCCCAGAACCCGGGCCAGCTTGGGCCGCATTTCCTGGATCACTTCGTCGGCCGACAGGCTGCGCTCGCTGGGCGGCTTGAGCTTGAAGAACATGCCGCCGGTGTTGGTGCCCGAGCGCGCCCCGCCGCCGCCCACACTCGACATCACCGCTTCCACATTGGGGTCGCGCATCGCGATCTCGGCCAGCCGGTCCTGGTATTTCTTCATCTGCGCGAAAGACGTGCGGTCGGCCGCCTCGGTATTGACGTTGATCTGACCCTGGTCCTCGGATGGGATGAAGTCGGTCTTGATGGTCATGAACAGAACCACCGTCAGGACCAGACTTGCCCCGAACACCGCCATGATGAAACGGCCGTGATTCATGCTCCAGCGCAGCGAGCGCTCATAGCCCGACTGCACCCGGTCGAAGGCGTTCTCCGTCCATTGGTAGAACTTGCCGTGTTCGCCGCTCTTGCCGGCCTTGATGAAGCGCGAGCACAGCATGGGCGTCAGCGTCACCGAGATCACGCCCGAGATCAGAATGGCGGAGACGATGGTGACGGCGAACTCATGCAGCAGACGGCCGATGATGCCGCCCATGAAGACGATGGGAATGAACACCGCCGCCAGCGACACGGTCATGGAGAGGATGGTGAAGGCGATTTCGGCAGAGCCTTTGAAGGCGGCATCGCGGGGCTTTTCTCCCTCCTCCACATGGCGGACGATATTCTCCAGCATCACGATGGCATCGTCGACGATGAAGCCCACCGAAAGCGTCAGGGCCATCAGGGAGAGATTGTCCAGGCTGTAACCCAAAAGCGACATGGCGGCGAAGGTGCCGATCACCGCGATAGGCAACGCCAGCGAGGGAATGACGGTGGCAGAAAGCGTGCGCAGGAAGAGGAAGATCACCGCCACCACAAGCACGGCAGCGATCAGAAGCGTGGTCTGCACATCGGCGACCGAGGCGCGGATGGTTTGGCTGCGGTCGTAGAAGACAGTGAGATGCGCCGATTTCGGCATGGTCTGGATGAAGCGCGGAATGACCTGGTTGATCTCGTCCACGATCTGGATGGTGTTGGAGCCGGGCTGGCGCTGCACGTTGAGGACGATGGCGCGCTTGCCGTTGAAAAAGCTGGCGGCATAAAGGTTCTGATAGGAATCGATGGCGCGGCCGACATCCTGCACCCTGACCGGCGCGCCATTGCGGAAGGCGATGATCTGCTTATTCCAGTGCGCGGCATCGGCCAGCTGGCCATTGACGTGGATCAGAGTCGCCTGGCTGGGGCCGTTGAGCTGTCCGGTGTTGGTATCGACATTGGCCTGCTGCACGGCGGTCGCCACCTGATCGATGCCGATATTGCGGGCAGCCAGCGCGGTGGGGTCCATCTGCAGCCGCACGGCGAAAGCGGCGGCGCCGAAGACATTGACTTGGGCCACACCGGAAAGCGTCGAGAGCTGGCGGGCCAGCAGATTTTCCGCATATTTGTCCAGCTCATAGAGCGGCATGGAATCGGACTGGATCGCGGCGAACAGAATGGGGGCGTCGGCCGGATTGACTTTGCGCAAGGTGGGCGGCGCCGGCATGTTGACCGGCAATTGGCGCGCCGCCTGCTGGATCGCGGCCAGCACATCTTCCGCCGCGCCGTCGATATTGCGGTCCAGATCGAACTGGATGGTGATCGAGGTTCGCCCCAGCGAACTGGTGGACGTCATCGAACTGATGCCGGGAATGGTGGAAAATTGATTTTCCAGCGGCGTGGCCACCGCCGAAGCCATGGTGGATGGATCGGCGCCCGGCAAGCTGGCCGACACGCTGATGGTTGGAAAATCCACCGGCGGCAATTCGCTGACCGGCAGATTCGAATAGCCGAACAGGCCGAAAATCACCAAGGCCGCCATCAGCAATGTGGTGAGGACGGGCCTTTCGATGAAAATTTTGGAGATGTTCATGATGGCATGTCGGAGGCGGG
>DATNFZ010000040.1:0-3757 GCA_035606155.1 Rhizomicrobium sp.
CGCATCCGCAAAGCCACGGCGCTTCCCCTTGCGGTGGGCTTCGGCATCAAGACCCCGGCCCAGGCCGGCTAGATCGCCCGCATCGCCGATGCGGCGGTTGTGGGCTCTGCCATCGTCAGCGCGATCGCCGACAATCAAGGCGCGGGCAGGGACAAGATCGTCACAAAAGTGACGGAACTCTGCCGCGCCCTGGCGGATTCCACCCACGCCGTCGCCGATGCTAAGGTACGGGCATGAACTGGATCACCAATTTCGTCCGTCCCAAGATCAAGGGCCTGATCAAGGGCCGCGATACCCCGGAAAATCTCTGGCGGAAATGTTCGGCCTGCGGGGAAATGATTTTTCACCGCGACCTGATTGCGGGTCTCTATGTCTGCCCCAAATGCGGCCATCACATGCGCATCGGCCCGGCCGAGCGCTTTGCCTATACGTTCGACGCCAATTCCTATGGCGAATTGCCGCCGCCGCGCGTGACGGCGGACCCGCTCCATTTCAAGGGCGAGAAGCGCTATGCCGACGAGATGAAGGCGGCCAAAGCCAAGACCGGCCGCCCCGAAGCTTTCGGCGCGGCGCGCGGCACCCTCGACGGTCTGCCGGTGCTGGTGGCGGTGCAGCCGTTCGATTTCCTGGGTGGCTCGCTGGGCATGGCCGTGGGAGAAGCCTTCGTCCAGGCGGCGGAAGCGGCGGTCGCCGAAAAGCGCGCGTTTATCCTTTATGTCGCTTCCGGCGGGGCGCGGATGCAGGAAAGCATGCTCTCCCTGATGCAGATGCCCCGCACCACCATCGCCGTGCAGATGTTGAAGGAGGCCGGCCTGCCCTATGTGGTGGTGTTCACCGATCCCACCTTCGGCGGGGTTTCGGCCTCCTATGCCATGCTGGGCGACATCCATATCGCCGAGCCGGGCGCGCAGATCGGCTTTGCCGGGGCGCGGGTGATCGCCCAGACCATCCGCGAAAAATTGCCGGAAGGTTTCCAGCGCGCGGAATATCTCCTCTCCCACGGCATGCTGGACATGGTGACGCCGCGCGGCGAGTTGCGCGCCACGCTGTCGCGCGTGCTGCACATGTTGCTGAAGAAGCCCAAGCCCACCCCGCGCGCCACCGTCCCGCCGCCCATCAGTGGCAATGGCCGTGCCGCGGTTGGCTAATTCCTTGACCGTCACGGAATATCCGCGCAGCACCGCCATCCTGGAGCGGCTCTTGGCGCTGCATCCCAGGAAGATCGACCTGGCGCTGGATAGGATTCTTCGCCTGCTGGCGGCGCTGGGCAATCCGCATCTCAAATTGCCGCCCGTGATCCATGTCGCCGGCACCAACGGCAAGGGTTCGGCCTGCGCTTTTTCCCGCGCCATGCTGGAAGCACAGGGGCTCAAGGTCCACACCCATATCTCGCCCCATCTGGTGCGCTTCCATGAGCGCATCCGGCTCTCGGGCGAATTGATCGGCGAAGACGAGCTTTGCGCCACCCTGGAAGAAGTGGAACGCGTCAATGACGGTGCCGCCATCACCTTCTTCGAGATCACGGCGGCGGCGATGTTCCTGGCGTTCTCGCGCCATCCGGCCGATGCGGTGGTGCTGGAAGTGGGATTGGGCGGCCGGTTCGACGCCACCAATGTGATCCCCAGGCCCGCCATGACCCTGATCCAGCCGGTGGGACTCGATCATGTGGAGTTTCTGGGCCACGACATTGCGGGCATCGCCGGCGAGAAGGCCGGCATCATCAAGCCCGGCGTTCCCGTGGTGGTGGGGCCGCAGGACGAGATCGCCCGCGAAGTGATCCTGCGCCGCGCCGACAGTCTCAGCGCGCCCGCCTTCGTCTTCGGCCAGGATTTCTTCACCCGCCAGGAACATGGCCGCATGGTCTATGAGGACGAGATGGGCCTGCTCGACCTGCCCATGCCCAAACTGGTGGGCCGGCACCAGATCGATAATGCGGGCGTGGCGATCGCGGGTCTGCGCCACGCCATGCGCGACGCCAAGAGTCTGGGCTGGGGCCAGGACGGGGCGGTGGAGAAGGGTTTGCGCACGGTGGATTGGCCGGGGCGTTTGCAACATCTCAGCCACGGCCCCTTGATTGCGGATGCGCCCACCGATTCCGAAATCTGGCTGGACGGCGGGCACAATCCCCATTGCGCTGCCGCCGTCAGCCGCGCCATCGCCGATCTGGACGAGAAAGTGGACCGTCCGCTTTATCTGATCTGCGGCATGCTCAAGACCAAGGATGCGGTGGGCTTTCTCTCCGCGTTCAAAGGCCTGGCCCGGCATGTGGTGACGGTGTCGATCCCGGGCGAGGCCGCCAGCCTGGGCGCGGGGGCCTTGTATGACGCCGCGCGCGAGGCGGGGCTCGATGCCGCGCCGTCGGAAGACTTGGAAGACGCCATTCTGCAGGTGAGCGCCTGGGCCCGCGCCCATCCCAAGGAGCCGCCGCCGCGCATTCTCATATGCGGATCTCTTTATTTGGCAGGAAAAGTCTTAGCTGAAAACGGCTAAATTCTGGCGCCCTCTCTGGAATGGAACGGGCGCGCGGCAATGGCAGTTTAAAGCTGCATGCATGCCGGTGACATGGAATCCGCGCTTCACCGCCTCCAGCGAGGCCGTCATATCCTGGAGCAGCAGCGCACGCGCGTCGCCCTGATGGACGGGGCCGGCAGCGCCTCTCCCAAATCAAAAAAGCTCTTGCGGCAAATGGAGCAGGCGGTGGTGGAGTTCGAACACCAGGTGGAACTTCTTCAGGCAGAAGAAGCTGCTTCACGACATCACTGACAGCCCTTCTCACCATGGCCGGCCTTGAGCCGGCCATTCAGCGCTGGATGGGCGGGTCAAGCCCGCATGGAGGACATTACCGCTTCATCACCGCCGTTGCCTGGTCCAGCCGCGCGCTATAGGCGTTGATCGCAGTGGCGGTGAGCGCGATGTACTTCGTCACATCGGCCCAACGTTCTTCCTCGATCGCCTCGCGCACGCCCGGGAGGGTCTTGGCGCCATAGCCGGTGAAGCGGCCGGGCGCGTAGATCAGATTCCTGTACCAGCTCCGGCCGGGCAGGCCCTGATCCACCAGCAAGGTCTGGTCCAGCGACTGCATCAGACTTTGCAGCTTGGCAAGATTGGCCGGCGAAAGATGCGCGCCGCCTTCGGCCACCGCGTCGTCATAGGCCCGGGCGCTGGTTTTCAATTTCGCTGCCGCCTGATCAAGCGGGCCGAAATCGAATTTCGGCACCTCTTTCAGGGCCACGGGATTGGCGTGCGGCTTGGTGGGATCGTCGGCCAGGATATAGGCATTGTCGGCCAGCATCTTCTTCTGGTTCTCGGCTGCCTCGCGCCGATTGTCCGCCAGCTTCTTCACCTCGGTGACATATTGATTGATGGCATCGGAGAAATCGCTGGCCTGCTGGATCGGAAGGTCCGTGTCCGCCGCAGCGATCACCGCGCGCCCCACCGTCTTGGCCAGCTCGGCATCATAGGCGAAGCCAGGATCGACGAAACGGCTGTGATGCTCATAGGTGTCGTAGCGTGAGTGATAGACGCCGCTAGAACGGCCTTCGCCGCCATAGCCGTAATCGAGGGTCTCAAGCCCAAGATGCTGCAAATAGGCGGAATAGTCGGAGCCGGAGCCCAACGGTTCCAGCGGCATGTCCTTCCCCGCATCGGCTGCCTGCTTGGCCATCGCCTTGGCATGGTCGTCGCCGGTCAGCCCTTCCATGCGCAGCCGCGCGCGGCGGCGCGCATCCACGGGTGCCTTGGTCTCGGGATCGACCAC
>DATNFZ010000041.1:0-10653 GCA_035606155.1 Rhizomicrobium sp.
CCGATATTGAGATTGATCTCGTCATAGCCGAAGTCTTCGGAGATGCGCGCCGCTTCCGCCAAGGCTTGCGGCTCCGAGCCGCCCAGTTGCAGCGCCAGGGGATGTTCGCAAGATTCGAACCCCAACAACCGCTTGCGATCGCCGCGCAGGATCGCGTCCGCGGTTACCATCTCGGTATAGAGCAGGGTGCGGCGGGTGAGCGCGCGGTGCAGCACCCGGCAATGGCTGTCAGTCCAGTCCATCATGGGCGCGACGGCGAAAGTGTGGTTAAGGCCGTTCATTGCAGCATTTCTGCGGTTGTGATTAGCTCTCCATCCGTCAATTCCAGACATTTAGCAAGACGCGGCCATGGAATCAAAAACCGCAACGGAAGGTTCCGGAGTACAACGTGGCGTGGTGCTGCCCGGCGCGATCTTCGCCTTGAGTTTTGCGATTTATGCCGGTTCGGCGGTCGGCGCGGTGCTGGCCGGGAATATGGGATGGAAGATCGGCCTGGCGGTTCTTTCCGGCACTTTTATCGCCAATCTGGCCATCATCGGCCATGACGCCGTGCATCGCAGCTTCACGCGCCTTCGCTGGCTGAACCGGCTGATCGGCACATGGGCGTTCCTGCCGGCGCTTCATCCCTATGGCCGCTGGGAACATCATCACAACCGCGTCCATCATTGCTACACGGCGCAGTTGGGCGTGGACAATGCCTATCCACCGATGACGCCGGATGCCTATCGCGCCGCATCGCCGGCCCGCCGGCTCTGTTACCGCTTCACGCGCAGCCTGATTGGCCAGCCCTTTTTCTACATGGTGGACATCTGGGCGATTGATATGTTTTTGCCGTTTGTCCGGCGCCCGCATGGCCTCAGAACATCGGATTGGCGCGATATCGCCATCGTCTATTCCTGGCTTGTGCTTTCGACATTCGGCCTGGCTGTTCTATCCTGGGACCTTGATGGCGGCAGTTTCCGCGCCGCCCTGTGGAATGGCGGCATCTATGGCGTGCTGATCCCGTTCCTGGTGTGGAACGTCTTCATCTCTTTCGTCACTATCGTGCAGCATACCGGTCCCAGGGTGCGCTGGGTGGTGCCCACCGGCCGCTTCTCCACCCATGAGGAACGCCTGGGCGGCACCGTGCATGTGGTGTTTCCGGAAGCGCTGGACTGGTTCTTCCACCGGGTGATGCAGCATGTGGTGCACCACGTGAACCCCATCATCCCGCTCTACCGGCTCAAACACGAAGAGAAAAAACTCCTTGGTGGAGAACCCGCACCGATCGTAGAGACATGGACGCCGCTTTATCATTGGCGGATGACGCGCGACTGCAAGCTCTATGATCCTGCCACCAAGAGCTGGCGCCGCTTTCCCGCCGCGCGGGGGCGGTTCAAGGACGGAGCGGCCGCGCCCGCATAGGAGCATATAAGCCCGTGCATGGCGCTGTGCGCTATGCTTGCCCTCTGCAGGAGGGACCAATGACCGATTCAGTGCGGATGAAGGCCAAGGCAGATGCGTTCTGCGCGCTCCATCATGGTGCCAAGGCCTTCATCATTCCCAACCCCTGGGACCGCGGCACCGCGCGACTTTTGGCGCATCTGGGATTCAAGGCGCTGGCCACCACCAGCATGGGCTATGCCTTTTCCATCGGCCAACGCGACAACACGCTTTCGCGCGACCAGACCTTCGCCAATGCCGCCGATCTCGCCTCGGCCACCGAATTGCCGGTCAGCGCCGATTTGGAGAACGGCTTTGGTGATTCTCCGGAAGAGGTTGCCAACACCATCCGGGGCACCGCGGCTACCGGCATTGTGGGTGGCTCCATCGAGGATTCCAGCGGCCAGCCCGACGCGCCCATCTATGATTTCAGCTTGGCAGTGGAGCGGGTGGAGGCTGCCGTGGCGGCCGCCAAATCACTGCCTTACAAATTCACTCTTACCGCGCGGTGCGAAAACTATCTTCACGGCCGGCCCGACCTCGACGACACCATCAAGCGGCTTCAGGCTTTCGAGAAAGCGGGTGCCGACGTGCTCTATGCGCCGGGCCTGCGCTCGCGCGAGGACATCGCGCGTCTGGTGAGTGCGCTCAAGCGCCCCGTCAATGTGGTGATGGGCCTTTCCGGCGTGCAACTGGGGCTTGAGGAATTGTCCGCCATGGGCGTCAAGCGCATCAGCGTCGGCAGTTCGCTGACCCGGGCTGCGCTGGGCGCCTTCATGCGCGCGGCGCGCGAGATGCGCGATCATGGCACTTTCACCTATGGCGCTGACGCCGCGATGCCCAAAGAGATGACCGCGATCTTCCGGGAATTCGAGGCCAACCGCTAATTCTCAAGCGTCCCGGCGCGGGCTGGTGAAAATAGTTTCCGCCCGCTAGGCTTCCTCCCAAAGAGCGGGACAAAGCCGCATGCATGGGGGCCAGTCACAGCAGGAAGAGAAGCTGCAGGAAATGGAAATGCCACGTCTGTGGCGGTCCATTCTCGCGGCGGCAGCCGGCAATCTGCTGGAATGGTACGACTTCGTCATCTACGCCTTCATGGCGCCCTATATTGCCGCGAAATTCTTTCCTTCCAGCGATCCCTTGGCCGGACTGCTGGCCGTTTTCGCCACCTTCGGCCTGGGCTTCGTGGTCCGTCCCCTGGGTGGGATCCTGATCGGCCGGCTGGGCGATAGAAAAGGCCGCAAGGCCGCGCTGCTTCTCACCATTTTCCTGATGGCGGCCGGCACTGCCGGTATCGGCCTGGTGCCGTCGCGGCAATCCATTGGCGCGCTTGCGCCGTGGCTGCTCTTGCTCTGCCGCCTGGTTCAGGGCTTTTCGGCGGGTGGCGAATGGGCCAGCGCCACCACCTTTATCTATGAATGGGCGCCGCCCAGGCGCCGTGGCTTCTTCTCCAGCCTGCAGCAATCCAGCGTCGCCTGCGGCATGCTGTTGGGCTCGGGCGTGACGGCCTCTTTCACCTCGCTCTTGAGCAAAAGCCAGATGGCGGATTTCGGCTGGCGCATTCCCTTTCTGCTGGGCGCGCTGATCCTGCCGGTGGGGTTCTACACCTGGCGGCGGGTGGAGGAAACACCGGTGTTCAAAAGCAGCCTGGATGCGCCGGTCGCGATGGGGACGGGGCTGAAGCTTGCGGCCAAGGCAATCGGCGTCACCGTGATCTGGACGGTGGCCTATTACGCGGTCCTCACTTACATGCCGGTGTTCACGGCGCATTTCTCGCGGCTGGGTCCTGCCGCCGCGCTATGGTCGAACGCGTTAAGCCTTCTGGTTCTAGCCCTGACCACGCCTCTGTTCGGCAGCCTGGCCGACCGTATCGGCCGCAAGCCCTTGATGATCGCAGGCGCCCTGGGCTTCGCGGTGCTGACCTATCCGCTGTTCCTGCTGATCGTGGATAGCGAGACGATGGCTCCCGTCATCCTGGCGCAGATCCTGTTCGCGCTGATGACCGCGGTCTATTCCGGGGCCACGCCCGCGGCGATGAACGAGATTTTTCCGCCCGCCTCGCGGCTGTTGTGGATGTCCACCGGTTACAGCCTGGCGACGGCATTGTTCGGCGGCTTTGGGCCGTTCATTTCCACCTGGCTGGTAAAGGCTACAGGTTCGCCATTGTCGCCCGCGCTCTATATCGTGGCGGGGGCGTTGCTCTCGCTGGTGGCGATCGTGCCGCTCAAGGACAGATATAATGGATAAGGACTTGCATCCCTGGCAATGGCCGGAAGCGCATTGGCGCGGCCTGGTGAACCAGGTGCGGGCGGGGCGCAGCCTGAAGCCGAAATCCTGGCCGGACGGCGCGCGTTGCGCCTTCGCTTTGTCATTCGACTCCGATCACGAAACCAATGAACTGCGCGACGGCGGCAAATCCATCGGCCGCATGGCTTGGGGCCAATATGGCGCGCGGGTGGGCGTGCCCCGCATCGCCACCCTTCTGGCGCGCCATGATGTGCGCGCCTCCTTCTTTGTTCCCGCGGTGTCGGCGCTGCTTTATCCCGACGAGCAGAAAAGCCTCACCGCAGCGGGGCATGAGATCGGCATCCATGGCTGGATTCATGAGCTCAATTCCGGCCTCACTTATGAAGAAGAGCGCGAACTGATGCTGCGTTCCTCGGATGCGCTGGCCAAAATCACCGGCAAGCGCCCTGTCGGCCTGCGCACGCCGTCATGGGATTTCAGTCCACATACGTTGCGGATCGAGAAGGAAATGGAGTTGCTGTACGATTCCTCCCTGATGGCGGATGAGGATTGCTACGAGCTGTTGCTCGATGGCGCGCCCAGCGGGGTGGTCGAACTGCCGGTGGAGTGGGTGCGGGACGATGCGGTTTATTTCATGATGAACCGCTTCCAGGCCCAGCGGCCCTATACGCCGCCCACCGACGTGTTCGAGATTTTCCGCCGCGAATTCGACGCAGCCTATGAGGACGGCGCCATTTTCCAGCTCACCTGCCATCCCCACATTATCGGCTACCGCTCCCGCATCTGGATTCTGGACGAGCTGATCCGCCACGCCAAAGCGAAAAAAGCTGTCTGGTTCGCCACCCACGAAGAAGTGGTGCGCTGGGCGAAGACGCACGCCGGCTGAAACGCCATAAATATTTACTCCTCACGGGAACATTTTTCTTGGCCGCCCATCCAATGGCCAAGGAAAAGGCGACAAGCCTTCAAGGAGGTCCATGATGTTCCCAAGATCAACATTTGTATTCGCCGCAATCCTGATGCTCACGCCGTTTGCGGCGCTGGCCCAGGACGCCAAGCCCAACGACGCCCAGATCGCCCACATTGCCTATACGGCGGGTGCGCTCGACATCGCCGCCGGCAAGCAAGCCATCGCCAAGACCAGCGATCCCAAGGTCAAATCCTTTGCCGAGGAGATGGTGCGCGACCATCAGGCGGTCAATGACAAGGCGCTGGCGCTGGTCAAGAAGCTCAATGTCACGCCGGCCGACAATCCCACCAGCCAGTCGCTGACCAAGGCGGCCGAGGCCAAGCGCGCTGAGCTGAACAAGCTGTCGGGCGCCCAATTCGACCGGGCCTACATCGAGAATGAAGTGGCCTATCACAAGACCGTCAATGGCGCGCTCAAGGATACGCTGATCCCCGACGCGCAGAATGCCGAACTCAAGACCTTGCTGCAGCAGGGGCTCACGCTCTTCACCGCGCACCAGAAGCATGCCGAAGAGATCGCCCAGTCGATGGCAAGATAAATTGACATCCAGGCATGCCCTCCTCATTGGCGTGACGCTTCTGGCCGGGCTGACCCGTCCGGCCGAAGCGGCACGATATACCGTCATCATCCAGGACATGGCGTTCGGCAAAGCGCCCGCATCGCTTCAGGTGGGAGACACCATCGTCTGGCAGAACAAGGATATCCTGGAGCACAGCGCCACCGCGCGCTCGGGCGGCTTCGACATCGATCTCAAGCCAGGCAAGAAAGGCGAGGTGACATTGAAACGGGCTGGCCAATTAGAGGTGTTTTGCCGTTATCATCCCACCATGACGCTCAAGCTGGTGGTGGCCAAGGGGAGCAGCAAATGACGACGCAGGCCGCACGCGATTACAAGTCCATGACCGAGAAGCTGTTGCTAAGGCTGGCGCGCAGCGGCGATCGCGAAGCGTTCCGCGCCATCATGCAGCGCTGCAATCAACGGCTGTTCCGCGTCGCGCGCGCGGTGGTGGGCAATGACGACGAGGCCGAGGATGTGCTGCAGGAGGCCTATCTCAAGGCCTTTGCCGGTCTGGAGCATTTCCGTGGCGAGGCGAGTTTCGCCACCTGGCTTACCGCCATCACCCTCAACGAGGCGCGTGGCCGCCTGCGCGCGCGCCGCCCCACCACGGATATCGAGACCATGGATGACGTGCGCGTGATTCCCTTTCCCGGACTTGCCGAAATCCCCGATCCGGAAGCGGAGGCGGCCCGCGCCGGCACGCGGCGTCTCTTGGAACGGGCAATCGATGGCCTGCCGGAGGATTTCCGCATCGTCTTCATCATGCGCGAGATCGAAGCCTGTTCGGTGGAGGAGACCGCGGAGCAACTCGATCTCAATCCGCAAACGGTGCGCACGCGCCTGTTCCGCGCCCGCCAATTGCTCAAGGCGGAGCTGGAAAAAACCATCACCAGCGGCATCGCGGGTGTCTTTCCGTTCCTGGGTGCGCGCTGCACCCGCATCACCGAACGGGTGCTGGCGCGTCTAGCGCTTTGACGCCACCAGCGAGAAGGCCGCGCCCTGCGGGTCCATGGCGTTCACGATCCATTGGCCGCCCGGGACTTCGACCGGACCATGAAGAATCTTGCCGCCGCCGGCGGTGATCCGGGCCACGCCAGCGTCGAGCGCCGGCACGTTGACGTAAAAGCCCCAATGCGGCACCGGAACTTCCGGCGGCTTGTTCATCATCCCACCGATGGGCGCCCCGCCCGCCGCGAACAGTTGGTAGGTGCCCATCGGCCCCATGTCGATGGCGTCGGCCTTGGTCCAGCCGAACAATTTTTCGTAGAAGGGGAAAACCGCTTTCCAGTTATTGGCGTAAAGCTCGCGCCAGCCGATGGTACCGTTCGTGCCTTCGGCCAAGGGCACCGGGCCTCCCGACGCCAGGGGTTGGCCGATCATGAACGCCGCGCCTTGCGGATCGGAGACCGGCGCGATGCGGATGATGCCGGGCACATCGAAGGGTTCGCGATGGACCTTTCCACCTTCTTTTTTAATTTGCGCGACCACGGCGTCCGCGTTGTCCACCTTGATATAGCCCAACCAAGCCGGGCGGCCGCCATGGCGCACCACGTCCTGCGGAATTTGCATCAGGCCACCCACGCCCTGTTCCCCGACATTGAGGATGGTGTAATCCCGCCCCGCCACGCCGGAATCCTTGGCCGTCCAGCCCACCACGTCGCCATAGAATTTGCGCGCGGCCTTGGGGTCGCTGGTCATCAGCTCGTACCAGAAGAAAGAGTTTGGCATCCCGCTACTCGGCTGCTTTCACGGGTTGGTCATATTCGTCATGGCGGCGCACGAAATTCATGGTGCTGGATTCGTTGCGGCCCAGCGGCGCGCGATCCAGGATCATCAGGGTGCCGATGATCTCTTCCGGGCCGCGGGCATAGCTGGAATAGGTGTGGAAAATCTCGCCTTTGTCGTTCTTGTAGAAGGCGGAAAGCCCCGGCAGCTCGTCATTGGCGTCGGCGGCGGGGGTTTTGCGGAAATTATAGTCCACTTCGCCCTCGGCCAACTCATCTTTGGTGAAGGAGACATGGAAGTCGTGATTGAAATCGTTGCCGTTGGACGACACCCAGGGGAATTTCCAGCCCATGCGTTTCTTGTAGGCCGCGATTTCGTTCATGGGCGCGCGCGACACCGCCACCCAGGTCACGTCGTGGTGATTGAGATGGGTAAGTGCGCCATCGACATGATCGGAGAGGAAGGAGCAGCCGGGGCAACCCGCCTTCCAGCCTGGTCCCAGCATGAAATGATAGACGATAAGCTGGCTGCGCCCGTCGAACAGATCGGAAAGGTGCCTGGGGCCTTCGGGCGTGTCGAAGACGTAATCCTTGTCGAGCTTGACCCAGGGAAGAGCCTGCCGGGCTGCGCGCACCTTGTCGCGCAAATGGGTTTCCTCTTTTTCCTGCGCCAGGAGTACCTTGCGGGCGACAAGCCATTCTTCGCGAGAGACGATCGGATTTTGCATGGGGACCTCCTGAGATTGCGCGATCAAACTTGACAAATAAGTTGATGTCAACCTTTATGCTTTTATGACGCAGGATGTGATTGAAGTCCCGCTCGCCACCACGCTGGAAGTGCGCGACGCCTGCCTTTGCATGCATGTTCAGCGCGCCGCCCGCGCCCTGGCGCGGCATTTCGACGAGGCGTTCCGGCCGCTGAACCTTACCAACGGTCAATTTTCGCTGCTCATGTCGCTCAACCGGCCCAAGCCCGCCGCCATGGGAACGGTGGCCGGGTTTCTGGCGATGGATCGCACCACCTTGACGGCGGCGCTGAAGCCGCTGGTGAGACGAAAGCTGATCCAGATCACGCAAGATCCCGACGATGCACGCGCCCGGCTGGTCCAACTGACGCCGGCCGGCAGGAAACTGCTGGGCCGCGCGGTTCCCATTTGGCGCACGCATCACGGCGCGCTGGAAAAAGAACTCAGCCGGCCGGTGGCGGCGCTTAAGGACGAGCTCAAGGCGCTGTCCAGGAACCGCTAAAGCGCAATCCGAAAAGTGTGAAGCGGTTTTCGGAAAAATTGCGCGATAAAACAAAGAACTAGAGCATGATCGCGATTCAAAGAAGCTCGATCATGCTCTAGGCTTAGCGTTATTCGTGGTGCTGCAGGCCGCGATTGACCATCTGGAAGAAGACCGGAACGAAGAAGATCGCCAGCACTGTGGCGGTGACCATGCCGCCGATCACGCCGGTGCCGATGTCGTTCTGGCTGCCCGCGCCCGCGCCCGTCGCCACCGCCAGCGGTGAGACGCCGGCGATGAAGGCGATCGAGGTCATCAGGATGGGCCGCAGCCTGATCCGCGCCGCTTCCATCGCGGCGTCGCGCGCCCGCATGCCCTGTTTCTCGTTGTCCACGGCGAATTCCACGATCAGGATGGCGTTCTTGGCGGAGAGGCCGATGATGGCCAGCATGCCGACCTGGAAATAGATGTCGTTGAACAGGCCCCTCAGCGTCACCGCGCCTACCGCGCCGATCACACCCAACGGAATCACCAGCATCACCGACAGCGGGATCGCCCAGCTTTCATAGAGCGCCGCCAGACAGAGATAGATGATCAGGATCGAGAGCGCGTACAAGGCCGGTGCCTGGGCGCCCGCCTGCTCTTCCTGATAGGAAAGCCCGGTGCTTTCATAGCTCACACCCTGCGGCAATTGCTTGATCAACTTGTCCATTTCGGCGAGCGCGGTGCCGGAACTGATGCCGGCCGCGCCCTGACCCTGAATTTCGATCGAGGGCAGGCCGTTATAGCGGGTCAGCGTGGTGGGCCCCACCGACCA
Source organism: Rhizomicrobium sp. (assembly GCA_035606155.1). Lineage (GTDB taxonomy): Bacteria > Pseudomonadota > Alphaproteobacteria > Micropepsales > Micropepsaceae > Rhizomicrobium. The sequence continues at coordinate 8,967 of DATNFZ010000041.1, forward strand.
GCTTGCCCGGGCGAAAGACGAGAAGGGCGCCATGGCGCCATTCGATGTGCGCACATACCAGCGGCTGAGATCGTCCGGCGTCATGCGGTAAGGCGCGTCGCCCTGGAGATAGACGCGCTTGACCCGGCCGCGGTCGATGAAATTGTTGACGAACTGACCGCCCCACGCCGCCGAGAGCGTGCTGTTGATGGTGGCGGTCGAGACGCCCAGCGCGTTGGCTTTTGCCTGGTCGATGTCGATGTGGAGTTGTTGCGCATCAGGCAAGCTGGCGGGCCGGACTTGCAGCAGCAAAGGATCACGCGCCGCCATGCCCAAAAGCTGACCCATGGCCGCCATCAGGCCGTTATGGCCGAGACCGGCACGGTCTTCCAGTTGCAGGTCGAAGCCGGTCGAGAAGCCAAGCTCCGGCACCGAGGGTGGAACCACCGGAAAAATCTGCGCGTCCGGCATGCCCATGAAATGGACGAAGGCGCGGCCTGCCACCGCGGTGGCGCTGTTCTGGGCGCCGGGGCGGTCATTCCAATCCTTGAGTTTTACGAAGGCGACGCCGGCATTCTGGCCCATGCCCACGATGGGATTGAAGCCGGCGGCGGTGAAGACGGCCTCCACATTTTTCTTTTCAGCGCTGGTGTAATAGTTCGCCAGTTGATGGGCGACCTCCATGGTTTTGTCTTGCTCGGTCCCTGGCGGCAGCGCGATGAAGTTGATGAGGAAACCCTGATCCTCGTCCGGCAGGTAGCCGGTAGGCAGGCGATACAGCAAAAATGCCAGCGCGATCACGATCACGCCATAGACCAGCATCGTCGTCTTGGTGCGATCGAGTACCCAGGCCAGGACGCGGCGATACCAGGTGCGGAAGCGCTCGAAATAATTGTTGAAGCCGTCAAAGAAGCGGCCCAGCCAGCCCCCGGCATGGGCGTGCTGGCCCTTCTCGATGGGCTTGAGCAGAGTGGCGCAGAGCGCCGGCGTCAAGACCAGGGCGCACATGATGGAAAGCAGCATCGACGAAACGATGGTGACCGAGAATTGGCGATAGATCGCCCCGGTCGAGCCGGCGAAGAAGGCCATGGGCAGAAACACCGCCGTCAAGACCAGGCCGATGCCGATCAAGGCGCCAGTGATTTCCTTCATCGAGCGCAAGGTGGCTTCGCGCGGCGGCAATCCCTCCTCGCGCATGATGCGTTCGACATTCTCGACCACCACGATGGCGTCATCGACCAGAAGGCCGATCACCAGGACCAGCGCGAACAAGGTGAGGGTGTTGATGGAGTATCCGGTGGCGGCCAGCACGCCGAACGTGCCCAGCAGCACCACCGGCACGGCGACGCCAGGGACCAGGGTGGTGCGCCAATTCTGGAGAAAAAGGTACATCACCAGAATCACCAGCGCGATCGCTTCCGCCAAGGTGATGATCACGTCGCGGATGGAGATGCGGATGAATTCGGTATTGTCCAGCGGAAAGGCAATCTGCATCCCCGGCGGAAACTGGGGCTGGAGCGCCAGTGCCCTGCGCTTGACTTCGTCCACCAGCTTGAGCGCGTTGGCGCCTGGGGCCGGCAGGATGGCGATACCGGCAGCCGGATAGCCGTTCATCTCGCTGATGACGGCGTAATTGTCCGCGCCGATCTCCACCCGCGCCACGTCCGACAGGTGCACCACCGCGCCGCCGGACGAGGTCTTCAAGATG
>DATNFZ010000042.1:0-4940 GCA_035606155.1 Rhizomicrobium sp.
GGCGCCATCATCGTGGTCAGCGACTGGGACGAGGGGGCCAGGCTGGCCGACCGTTTCGCGCCCGAGCATCTGGAAATCGCCACCGCCGATCCCAGGGCGCTGCTGGCCAAGGTGCGCCATGCCGGGGCGATTTTTTTAGGCAGGCACACGCCCGAAGCGATGGGCGATTATATTGCCGGTCCCAATCACGTGCTGCCGACCTCGCGGTCCGCGCGTTTCTCCTCCGGCCTGTCGGTCTTGGATTTCATGAAACGCACCACCATCCTGGAACTGACCGCAGGCGCCATTGCCGAACTGGGACCTGACGCAATCGCCCTGGCCGAGGGGGAAGGCCTGGAGGCGCATGCCCGCTCCATCGCCATCAGGCTCAACCGGAGGGACTGATTGGACCATCGCATCGGCGCCATCGTGCTCGACGAGAAAAGCGTGGTGAAGCGCTCGCCCGAAGTCGAGCAGGAGCGAGAAGTGGCGATTTCCGATCTTCTGGAAAGCAATCTCTTCAAGCCCAAGGGTGCAACCGGGGGTCCCTATCGCCTGGCGCTGTCGGTGAAGGAAAACCGTCTTGTGTTCGACATCGCCCGTGACAATGGCCCCCGGGATCATAATCAACGCGTGGGGCGCATTCTTCTGTCGCTGGCGCCGTTTCGCCGCATCGTCAAGGATTATTTCCTGGTCTGCGACAGCTATTACAAGGCGATGCGCAGCGCGCCGCCGTCGCAGATCGAATCCCTCGATATGGGGCGGCGCGCCATCCACAATGAAGGCACCGACCTTCTGATCAAGCGCCTCCATGGCAAGATCGAGACCAATTTCGACACCGCGCGGCGTCTCTTCACGCTGATCTGCGTGCTGCATCTCAAGGGTTGACAATGGATCAGGTGAAGCCCCGCTCGGTCCTGTTCGTCTGCACCATGAATGCGGTGCGCTCGCCCATGGCGGCGGGCCTGCTGCGCCAGCTCAAGGGCCGCGAACTCTATGTGGAATCGGCGGGCGTGCAGGCGGGCGAGCTCGATCCCATGACGATCCAGGTGATGGCGGAGTTGGGCATCGCGCTCACGGATTATCATCCCCGGAGTTTCGAGGAATTCCGCGGCCGGGCGTTCGACCTGGTGGTGGCCTTGTCCAAAGAAGCCGAACAGCATGCCAAAGGCGGCGGCGCCAGGATCGAATATTGGCAGACGGCCGATCCCACCCAGGTCGAAGGCAGCTTCGAACAGCGCAAGGCCGCCTATCGCGCCGTCCGGGACGGGCTGAAGCGCCAGATTGCCCTGAAATTCGGGTGAGAAGGTTATGACTATTGGTATTGGGTAAAAATCCGGGGTGTGTTGCACCGCTCAGGTGCGTTTTTCTACCCAATACCCCGGGGGATATCGCCCAAACTCCTTGATTTTGCCCGGTTTCGGTGCAATCTCCCGCCCCGGTTCGGGACATCATCAGAGGACGAATGGCCAAGGAAGAATTGCTGGAATTCGAAGGCACGGTCAGCGAATTGCTGCCAAACGCCACCTTCCGGGTGCTTCTGCAAAACGGCCATGAGATCATCGCCCATACCGCGGGCAAGATGCGCAAGAACCGCATCCGCGTGCTCACGGGCGACAAGGTGATGATCGAGATGACGCCTTATGACCTCACCAAAGGGCGCATCACCTATCGCTTCCGCTAAACCGGAACTGGTTCTCGCCAGCGAGAGCCCCCGCCGCGCGGCCCTGCTGGCCCAGGCTGGCATCGTCCCCGCCCATATTGTTCCAGCCGCGATCGACGAGCGCCTGAAGAAGGGTGAACAGCCGCGCCTTCATGCTCTAAGGCTGGCCAGGGAAAAAGCCTTGGCCGTCCACGCGCGCCACGGCCAGATCGCCTTCATTCTCGCCGCCGACACGGTGGTGGCATGCGGCCGCCGCATCCTGCCCAAGGCTGAAAGCGGCGAAGCGGTGCGCGAATGCCTGCGCCTGCTGTCGGGCCGGCGTCATCAGGTGATGACGGCGGTGGCGCTGATTGGGCCGGACGGCACGCTCCGTACCCGCGTGGCGTTGACGCGTGTGTCTTTTCTTCGCCTCGAAGATGGCGCGATCGAGGATTATGTGGAGACCCGCGAGGGATTTGGCAAAGCGGGCGGTTACGCCATCCAGGGCCGCGCCGAAACATTCGTGAAAGAGATCAACGGCTCCTATTCCAATGTGGTGGGATTGCCGCTGGCGCTGACCATGGCGATGCTCAAGGGTGCAGGGTTTCCGTGCTAACCTGGACGAATGGGTAGCAATCTCTTCATCAATGTAGGCCCGGGCGGGATTCGCATTGCACTGATGCGGAACGCAAGGCTGGAGGCGTTCCGGGTCGAGCCGCTATTGGGCCGCGAAGCCCGTCCCTTGGGCGACATCATTCTGGGCAGGGTCGCCCGCGTGGTCCCCGCGATGGAGGCGGCCTTTGTCGAGATCGGCATGGCGCGCCAAGGCTTCCTGCCGTTGCGCGATGCCCGGATTCTGGCGCGCGCGGGCAAGAACGAAGCGCAGATTTCCGATTGCGTGCGCGAAGGCGAAAGCGTTCTGGTGCAAGTTACGCGCGATCCAGTTGGCGAGAAGGGCGCGCAGCTTTCCGCCGCCATCGCCTTGCCCGGCCGTTTCCTGGTGCTGACGCCCGGCAAGCCCGGCATCGCCATCTCTCGCCGCATCGAGGACGAAGGCCGGCGCGAGGAGCTGCTGCGGCTGGGCGAGGCGCTGCGGACAGGCGGGGGCATGATCGCGGAGGCCGGCTTCATTTTCCGCACGGCCGCGCGAGACGCGTCTCAGCATGAACTCGCGGCCGATGCCCGCGAACTGGCGCGAAGCTGGCAGGAGATTTGCGATAAGCGAAAAACCGCCCGTCCGCCCCTCCTGTTGCAGAGCGATCTCGGTCCCGTCGAACGCGCCTTGCGCGACATGGTGACGGGCGAGGTGACGTGCATTCTGATCGACGATGCCGCGGCGCTGGAAGGAGCGCGGGCCTATTGCCGCAAAGCCGCGCCGGACATCGAGGCGCGGCTCGGTTTGGCCCCGCGCGATCTCTTTGCGCGCGAGGGATTGGAGGACCAGATCGCCGCCTTGACCTCGCCGCGGGTGAATCTGCCGTGCGGCGGATGGATCACGATCGAGCCCACCCAGGCGCTCACCGCGGTGGATGTGAATTCGGGAAGCTTCACCCAATCCGGCGGCCGGGACGAGACCAGTCTTGCCGTCAATCTGGAAGCCGCCGCCGAGATCGGGCGCCAGCTTCGCTTGCGCGATATCGGTGGTCTGATCGTGGTGGATTTCATCCAGCTCGAGAATGACCAACAGGCCGAACGCATTGTGGCGATGTTGAGCGAGAGCCTCAGCGCCGATGGCGTGGCATCGCGCATCTCATCCATGGGAGAATTCGGCATCGTCGCCATCACCCGTCAGCGGCGGCATGCCGCCCGGCATGCCAAAGCCTGTCCGGCCTGCAACGGTACCGGACGCGCGCCGGACGTGGGCGCGCAGGCGCAGGATATTCTCCGCGCGTTGGAACGCGAAGCCGCCGCCAATCCAGGCGCCGAACTTCTGGTCACCGCCGCGCCGCCGGTGGCTGACTGGTTCGAGGCCCATGATGGCGAGGTGCGCGAGGCGCTCACCAAGCGCGGCGCGGGCCGGGTGCGGTTCGAAAAGGGAGCCAAGTTCGATGTCCGGCGTGGCTGAGGCCTGTCCCGTTTGCGGCAAGCCCAGGGACGCGAAATTCGCGCCCTTCTGCTCGCGCCGCTGCGCCCAGATCGATCTGGGCCGCTGGCTCAAGGGCAGTTATGTGATCCCGGGCGCCGAGCCGGACAAAGGCCGAAACTCCGACCCGGACGACGAGGAAAGCCCTGAGAAATAGGCCTTTCGACGCCTACCGTACCTCCCCGGAGAGACGGCTGGACAGGGACGGGAGCCTCCTCTAAGAAGCCCCCCTTCGGCAAACGGCGCCTCGCCCAGGTAGCTCAGTCGGTAGAGCAGCGGACTGAAAATCCGCGTGTCGGCAGTTCGATTCTGTCCCTGGGCACCATTACTCAAAGTCCATTTGATTCATTTGGACGGTTCTCATGATTGTCCGACCGCCCGGAAAAGTGGGACGCTCTGTTCCCGGCCTAGGAGTGGGTCGAGTTTTTCGCAATGGGCTATCAACCACTCTCGCAATTGATCCCCGTCCATCAGTTCCAAGCGATACGGCGTGAACGTTGGAATTAATGGTTTTTTCAATAATGTTCGGCGGGAAATCGGAAGTGGTTGTAAGTATCCCTTAGCGGTATCGCGTTCGCCTGTCATACACCGATCAGCGCCCGAAAATCATCATAGCTAACCAGAAGTCCTGGCTTGTAAGCCTTGACTGAGCCAATAATCTTGATGCAACCAACGCCTTGCGAACAGCGATAACGTCGCGGCCATGATCCATTGAACTCGGATTGAGTTCTATGACCCGAATTTGAGCGGGACGGGAGGGGGAATGGACTTTGCAATTTTTTCCCGCATAGCGGGGACCGTTTTAACCCCCAGCAACTTGCTGCCATTGTTGCTGATCTTAGGGATATTCCTTCAATGGACTGCTTGGCGCCGATTGGGCAAAGGGATGATTGTCGCGGTCGCAGTGATATTCACGTCAATTTATTTTTTGCCCCTTGATCGGTGGCTTAGCCGGCCGCTCCAAGATCGATTCCCACGCCCACCATGGCCCGCACGTGTCGATGGCATTGTCGTCCTTTCGGGGGGCGAAGGCCGGTTATTTGCGGGGGCGGAACTAGCGAGACGCTATCCAAATGCCAAGTTGATTTATTCAGGAGGTGCGGCGCCCTTACAGGCTCCCCAAGCCGCAGAGGCAACCGTTGCGGCTCCCACGTTCGAGGCAATGGGGGTGCCTGCGTCTCGGATAATGTTGGAAGTTCGTTCTCGCAATACATGGGAAAGCCTCATTTTTTCCAA
>DATNFZ010000043.1:0-3402 GCA_035606155.1 Rhizomicrobium sp.
TCAAGCATAACGGCGCCGATGGCATCGTGGTGCTGGGTTCGACCGGCGAATACCCGTCCTTCAATACAGAAGAACGCATGCAGATCATGGAAGTGGCCGGCAAGAACAAGGACGGCATGAACATCATCTGCTCGACCGGCACGTCGGATTTGCCCGACACGATCAAGCTCAGCAAGCACGCCGCCGACCATGGCGCCGAGGGCGTGTTGGTGATCCCGCCCTTCTATTACAAACAGCCGCCGTTGGCCGGCCTGGTGCGCTATTACTCGCTGATGTTCGACGCGCTGCCCCAGAGCCTGGCGGTCAACCTCTATCACTTCCCGTCGATGAGCGCGGTGCCGGTGACGACGGCGCTGCTCAACGCGCTCAAACATTATCCCAATCTGGCGGGGATCAAGGATTCCGAAGACAATATGCCGGAATATGTGGACTTCGTGAAAAACTTCCCCGAGCTCAACATGCGCACCGGCACCGATCTCAAGCTGGAATATGCGCTGCAAAAGGGGATGGGCGCGATCCTGGCCGAAGGCAATGTCTTCACCCGCCAGATCGCCGATGTCTTTGCCGCCTATCGCGCAGGCAAGGATGTCCATGCGCCCTACCAGAAATTCGAGGCGCAGATGGCACTGATGCGCAAGCTGGGCGGAGAAATCGATTCCTATGGCCCGATGAAATACGCGCTCTCACAGGAGATGGGCGCGCCGCAATTCTATCCCCGCCCGCCCAATCTCGACGTCACCGAGGCGCAGAAGGCGGCGATCAGAAAAGGCCTGGCGCAGATCAAGGACATGGGCTGAGACATGACGGGGGAAACGATGAAAAAGCACTTGCTGGCCGCGGCGGCGGTTCTGGCTTGGGTCGGACCGGCGCTGGCGCAGAGTCCGACCCTGGCCGGCGGCCAGAATGTGGATTGGCCGCTTTATCTGGGCGATGCCACCGGCAGCAAATACAAGCCGCTGGACCAGATCAACGCCTCCAATTTCTCCAATCTGGAAGTGGCCTGGCGCTTCAAGACCGACAATATGGGCAATCGCCCCGAATATAAGCTGGAGGGCACACCCGTCGAAGTGAACGGCGTGGTGTATGCCACGGCCGGCTCGCGCCGCGCGGTGGTGGCGCTGGATGCGGTCACCGGCGAGCTCCTCTGGGTCCATGGCGAGAAGGAAGGCGCGCGCGGTGCCGCCGCGCCCCGCCAATTGTCCAGCCGCGGTCCCGCTTATTGGAGCGACGGCAAGGACGCGCGCATCTTGTACGTCACGCCGGGCTATCAACTCATTTGCCTGGACGCCAAGACCGGCATGCGTGTGCCCTCGTTCGGCGATCATGGCGCGGTGGACCTCAAGACCGACGATGATCAGAAGATTCTGCCCGACATCACCACGGGCGAAATCGGCTGGCAGTCGGCGCCCACCGTGGTGGGCGACAAGGTTCTGGTCGGCTCGGCCTTCCGCGAAGGCTTCACACCCTCGAGCTACAAGAACAACAAGGGTTCGGCGCGCGCCTTTGATGTCAGGTCCGGCAAGAAGCTCTGGGAATTCCACACCATCCCGCAGAAAGGCGAACCGGGTGCGGAGACCTGGCTCAACAATTCCAACGAATATACCGGCAACACCGGGGTGTGGACCGAGATGACCGCCGATCCCGTGGCGAACCTCGCCTATATTCCGGTCGAGCAGCCGACGGCGGATTTCTATGGCGGTTATCGCCCGGGCAACGGCCTTTATGGCGACAGTCTGGTCGCGCTCGATCTCAACACCGGCAAGGTGCGCTGGTATTTCCAGCTCATTCATCACGAGATCTGGGACTATGACATGTCGTCCGCCCCGCTCTTGATGGACATCAATGTGAACGGCAAGCCGATCACGGCGGTCGCCGCGCCCACCAAGATGGGCTATCTCTATGTCTTCGACCGGATCACCGGCAAGCCGGTCTGGCCAATCCCCGAGCGCAAGGTCGAAAAAGGCACCGCGCCCGGCGAATGGTATTCGCCCACCCAGCCCATTCCCACCAAACCGCGCGCCTATGCCAGGACCGGCGTCTCGGTGGACGACCTGATCGACTTCACGCCCGAGCTGCATCAAAAGGCGCTCGATCTGGTGAAGAATTACAAGCTCGGTCCCATGTACACCCCGCCGGTGGTGAGCCGGCGGCCTGGAATCCTGGCGACGTTGAGCCTCGGGCCCGGCAATGGCGGCACCAATTGGCCGGGGGGCTCCTTCAATCCGGAAAACCACACCGCTTACATTTATGCCTGCAATTCCTGCATCCAGGATATGGGGCTGGTGCCGCCGCCACCGGGCCTTTCCGACATGCGTTACGTCGAAGGCACCGCGGGCACGAAGATCGAGATGGTCTATGCCGCCGGCGCCCAGGCGGGCGCCGACTCCGCGCCCGCCGCGCATCCCGCGCCGCCGCCGACCAACGACGCGGATGATTTCGGCCTAACCATCAACGGCATGCCGTTGATCAAGCCGCCCTACGCCACCATCAGCGCGATCAATCTGGACAAGGGCGATATCGTCTGGCAGGTGCCGGCGGGTGAATCGCCCAATTTCATCCGCACCAATCCGGCACTGAAGGGGCTCAATATCCCGCGCACTGGCCAGCAGAGCTACAATATCGGCACCCTGGTGACCAAGCATCTGGTGATCGCGGGCGATGCCCAAGTCACCATCACGCCGGATCATCCGCGTGGCGCCATGCTGCGCGCTTATGACCAGGCGACGGGCAAGGATGTGGGCGATGTGTTGATGCCGGCGGGCCAGTCGGGCTCGCCCATGACCTATATGGTCAATGGCAAGCAATATATTATTGTGGCGGTGTCCGGCGGCAACTACTCGGGCGAGTATATCTGTTACACGCTGCCTGATAATTCTTGAGTTACCCCCTCCGGCCTTCGCATCGCAAGCGCTGCTACGGCCACCTCCCCCACCAGCATGCTTCGCATGCGCGGGGGAGGAGGGGCACGACCAAGACGCGCTGGCTTAGGTTTGCGGGTTTTAAAATTTCTCGGCCTGGAACGCCTGCAAGCCGGTTTGCGCGCGGCCCAGGATCAAGGCATGCATGTCGTGCGTGCCCTCGTATGTATTGACCGCTTCCAGGTTCAGCATGTGGCGGATCACCGGATAGGCATCGGACACGCCATTGGCGCCCAGCATGTCGCGCGCTTCCCGGGCTACGGCCAACGCCTTGCCGCAATTGTTGCGCTTCATGAGTGAGATCAGGGGCGGCGCGGCGGTGCCGTCATCCATCATGCGCGCCAGCCTGAGCGCGCCATTCACGCCCAGCGCGATCTCGGTCTGCATCTCGGCCAGTTTCTTCTGCACCAACTGGGTGGCGCCCAGTGGGCGGCCGAACTGCTTGCGCTCCAGCGTATATTGCCGCGCCGCGTGCCAGCAGGCT
>DATNFZ010000044.1:0-12511 GCA_035606155.1 Rhizomicrobium sp.
TCCGAGATCATCCATGGCGAATTGTTCGGCGCGGTCGGCAATCCACGTTATCTCGAATATTCCGCCGACATCATGCGTTCGGGCCGCCGCTTGCTGGCGGTGATCAATTCGGTGCTCGATCTGTCCAAGAGCGAAACCGGCAAGATGGCGCTCGATCTCCAGGACGCGGACATGAGCCAGATTCTGGAGGATTGCGCGGCGATCACCAAAGAACAAGCCACCGAGGCAGGTCTCGAATTCACGGTCTGCGAGATGGATCCCAGCCTCAAGCTCAAGGGCGATGCCGCCAAGCTGCGCCAGATCATGCTCAATCTTCTCTCCAATGCGGTCAAATTCACGCCTAAGGGCGGCCATGTCTGGATCGAAGCGAAGCGCGAACCAGCGGCGATCACGGTGATCGTGGGCGACAACGGCATCGGCATGTCGGCCGCGGATCTCGCTGTCGCGCTCGAGCCTTTCGGCCAAGTAGATAACCGGTTGGAGCGCCGTTATGAAGGTGCGGGGCTGGGCTTGTCGTTGGCCAAGGCCCTGATCGATCTGCACCGGGGGCGGCTGGAGTTCGACAGCAAGCGCGGCCATGGCACCCGCGTCACCGTCACCTTTCCGGTTCAGCCCGACGCCGGGATATTCGCGCAAGCCGTCTAAAGCGCAATCCGAAAAGTGTGAAGCGGCTTTCGGAAAAATTGCGCGATAAAACCAGGGCCTGACAGTCTAAGGATTGCCGGCCCGCTGTTGTTCAAAACGCTGCGCGACATGCTCGCGCGCCGTCTGGATGGCGCGGACAAAGCCCACGGGATCGGCGATATCCGGAGTCGTGACAGCATCGACACCGGTCCCTTCAATGCGAACGGTGCCGTAACCCAAAAGGCGGCCCGTCACGCTTTGGCGCATCTTGACGCCTTCGATATTGGGCAATGCGATCTCGTTGGTGCGCATCGACAACAAGCCATATTTTTCCACAAAGCGATGGCTGGTGACGCCGATCTCGGTGGTCCATTTGCGGATCATCATCCGCAAGAAGGTGATCGCGCCCAGGATCAACCAGATCGCCACCAGCACGCACGCCCAGGTGAGTGGGTTGCCGGTGGAAAGAAAATCCGGCTGCCGGCTCGCCCATGACAGCAATCCCGCCAGCACCAGGGCCGGGATCAGAAGCTGGCACCAGGCGGAGAAATTATAGACCCAGGGGAATTGCGCGCGCGCGATCACGGTTTCACCCGCGCCCAACGACTTGTCGATATAGGACATGATGTCTCCCACCCGGCAGGCAGGCGTTTTTACGCGATTTTATGCGCTTAAACTAGCGTTCGTGATCAGGGAGCAAAACTTCCCTGACCCCCTTATGATTGGGGGCCGAGATAACCCCATCCTGTTCCATGCGCTCAATCAGGCTGGCGGCACGGTTGTAGCCGATCTGCAAGCGCCGCTGGATGTAGGAAGTCGAGGCTTTCTTGTCGCGCGCCACCACCGCCAGGGCCTTGTCATAGAGATCGTCGCCCGACTCCATGTTGCCGACGCCGCCCAGCGCCGCGAAAGGATCATCGCCTTGCTCGTCGGGCTCTTCGGTCACGGCGTCGAGATATTCCGGCGTGCCCTGGGTCTTGAGGAATCTCACCACGTCCTCGACTTCATGGTCGGAGACGAAAGGACCATGAACGCGGCGGATGCGCCCGCCCGCCGCCATGTAGAGCATGTCGCCCTGGCCCAAAAGCTGTTCGGCGCCCTGCTCGCCCAGGATGGTGCGGCTGTCAATCTTGGATGTGACCTGGAAGGAGATGCGGGTTGGGAAATTGGCCTTGATGGTGCCGGTGATCACGTCCACCGACGGCCGCTGGGTGGCGGCGATCAGATGGATGCCGGCCGCGCGCGCCATCTGCGCCAGCCGCTGGACCGCGCCTTCGATCTCCTTGCCCGAGATCATCATCAGGTCGGCCACTTCGTCCACCACCACGACGATGAAGGGCATATGCTCGAGTTCGAGCATCTCGTCTTCGTAAATGGGCTTACCGGTTTCGCGGTCGAAGCCGGTCTGCACTGTGCGCTTGAGGGTCTCGCCCTTTTCCTTGGCCTTGCGCACCCGGTCGTTGAACGCCTCTACGCCGCGTACGCCCAGCTTGGACATTTTGCGATAGCGCTCTTCCATTTCGCGCACCGCCCATTTGAGCGCCACCACTGCTTTGCGCGGATCGGTGACCACGGGAGTAAGCAGATGGGGAATGCCGTCATAGACCGACAGTTCCAGCATCTTGGGATCGATCATGATCATCCGGCATTGCTCCGGCGCCATGCGATAGAGCAGCGACAGGATCATGGTGTTCAAGCCCACCGACTTGCCCGAGCCGGTGGTGCCTGCCACCAGAAGGTGGGGCATTTTGGCCAGGTCGGCCATCACGGGCTCGCCGCCGATGGTCTTGCCCAAAGCCAGGGTGAGCGGTGCGCGGGCCTTTTCGTAATCGGAGGCAGACAGCAGCTCGCGCAGATAGACGGTTTCGCGGATCTGGTTGGGCAGCTCGATGCCGATCACATTGCGGCCCGATATTACCGCGATGCGGGCCGAGACCGCCGACATGGAGCGCGCCACATCATCGGCCAGCGAGATCACCCGCGCCGATTTCACGCCCGCGGCGGGCTCAAATTCATATAACGTCACTACAGGACCGGGGCGCACCGCCGTGATGCGGCCCTTGACGCCGAAATCGGTCAGCACCGCTTCCAGCATGCGGGCATTCTCTTCCAGCGCCTCGTCCGAGAGGCCGTGATTGTCGGTCACTTGCGGCGCTTCGGCGAGAAGGCCCAGCGCCGGAAGCTGGTATTCGCCGGATGCGAGATTGAGCGCCGGCTGCTTGGCGGGCTTGCCGGGCTTGGGCGCGCGCTTGGCTTCGTCGCGCTTGACCCGGCTTTCGCGCCGCTCCGCCAGGCGGGTGGCAGCCAACGGCTCGGGACTTTCGTCCAGATGATAGCCTTCCTCGCTGTCGTCATCCTCGAATTCGGGCTCGTCCATCTCCTCGTCGTGCGGCAAGTCCGCCGCGCGGGACTTGGGGAGCCTGATGCGGCTTCCCAGCCACCACAGCGCGGCGGGAATATTGGCGGCGCCGCGCGCCAGCGGGATAAAGCCCAAGCCGGTGGCCAGAAACGCCAGCGGCAATCCCACGATCAACAGCGCCAGCGGAATGGCGGTGCCCAGCCAGACATGGTGATAGGTCTCGCCGGCATGGATCGAAAGCGCGTGGGCGGCGATGCCGATCATGCCGCCCACGCCGGCGGGAAGATTGGCCGGCGCCGGAAAAAGCCCCAGCCCCGCCGCCACCGCCAGGGTACCCAGCGGCCACGCCACCAGACGCAGCAGGGCATAGCGCAAATTCTTGCCGAACATGGCGCGCAATCCCCAGCAGGCCGGGGGCGCCAGAAACGCCAGCGCGGCGAAGCCGAATGTCTGGAGCAGAAGATCCGCCGCCACCGCGCCCAACGGACCCAGAAGATTGGCGACCTCGCGGCCATTGGCGTTGTTGAGGCTGGCATCGTCGGCGCGATGGGTGAGAAGCGCCACCAAGGCCGCGCAGGTGGCCGCAAACAGGACCAGGCCCGCGCCGCGCATCATCAATATGCGAAGCAGCCGTGCCAGGGCCCGGCGGGCATCCGCCAGGGCTTCGCTCATGGCACTGCCGCGGGGTCTGGGATGGTACACGCCGCCGATCATCCGGGATTGGCTCATTTTTTCCCCCTTTTGTGCGCCACGCGGGCAAGCCCGCTAGTGCACATCTTCCCCCGCCAGCGGCTTTGCCGCGCGGGGGAAGAAAGTCTGGACCAAGACGGACCGCCCTGTTTCAACTTAGGACCCGAGAAAATCCCTCACCCTTTCGAGTGCGGTCATAATGGTTGATAAATCCTTAACAAGGGCAATCCGGATAAAGGAAAAGCCAGGGTTTGACTGGGTTTTTCCCGGTTCGATTTCACGCCCCATATAGGCGCCCGGCAAGACCTTGACCCCTTGTTCGCGCCACAGCTCCAGGGTGGTTTCCTCGCCATTGCCGGTCTCAAGCCACAGGAAAAAGCCTCCCGCAGGCCGGGCGACACGATTGCCCAGAATGCGTGTCGCTGCCGCCATCTTCTGGGCGTACAGCATGCGGTTCGCCGCAACATGGTCTTCGTCCGCCCACGCCGCCGCCGACGCGGCCATGATCGGCCCCGGCATTTGCGGTCCCGCCACATGGCGAAAGGCGCGGAAGCGGGCGATCAGATTTTCATCACCCGCCACCAGGCCCGAGCGCAGGCCGGGCAGGCCAGAACGCTTGGACAGAGAATGGAAGGTGAGCAGGCGGTGGAAGCCGCCCGACTGCTTTAGCCGTGCCGGCAGCGCGGAGACGGGCGGCTGGTCGAAATAAATGTCGGCGTAGCACTCGTCCGCCAGCACGATGAAATCGTGACGCTCGGCCAGCGCGAACAATTGCCGCCAATAATCCTCGTTCGCCACCGCGCCTTCGGGATTGGAGGGCGAGCAGATATAGACAGCGGCCAATCGCTTCTGCATCGCTTCCGGCAAGCTGGCATAATCGGGCAGGAAACCGGTCGCCGCGGTGGAGGGCACATAAAGCGGCTCGGCGTTCATGCCCAGAGCAGCCGCGGCATAGACCTGATAAAAAGGATTGGGCATCGCCACGATGGGCTTTGCGCCATTCTTCTCAAGCGGCAAGAGCGGAAACAAGGCCAGGAACAGGCCTTCGCGTGTGCCATTGAGCGGCAGCGCATGCTTTTCCGCATCGATCGCGCCGTTCAGAGCGAAGCGGCGATTGAGCCATTGGGCGGCGGCATCGCGCCATTCATCGCTGCCGGTGATGGACGGATATTTGCCGAAGCTGTCGCCGGCTTTCGCCAATGTTTCCGTGACGAAGGCGGGTACGCTGCCGCTGGGATCGCCTACCGACAGATTGATGGGATCCTTGCCGGGCTTGATGTCGCCCAAAAGTTCGGCCAGCCGGGCGAACGGGCCGGCGGGCAAATTCGACATCAGGGTTTCGGTCACAGAGGCCCAGCCTAAGGTGCTGATCTTGTTGCTGAATAGAGATTGCGCGGGAAAGATGCAAATTTAGGCGGGGAAAGCTCTTTCCTTCCCGGCCTGAATGCGGCTTACACGGCCCATGAACCAGAGCGATGCGATCATCTGCGGCGGGGGAATGGTGGGCCTCACCCTGGGCCTGGCTTTGGCCCAAGGGGGCCTGCGCGTTGTGTTGGTTGATTCCCTGCCGCCGGCAAAGACCGTGGCGCCGGAATTCGATGGCCGGGTTTCCGCGCTCGCCTACGCCAATGTGCGCATGCTGCAAGTGTTGGGCGTCTGGCCGCATCTGGCGCCGGAGGCGCAGCCCATCCGCGAGATTCTAGTCAGTGACGGCGCGGTGGGCCGGCCGGCGTCGCCATTCTCGCTGCATTTCGACGCCCAGGATGTGGGGGCGGACAGTCTGGGTCATATCGCCGAGAACCGGTATATCCGCTCAGCCCTTCATGTTGTTATCGCGGCAGAGAAAAACCTCACCCTGGTTGCGCCTGCCGATGTCCAATCGCTTGCGGTGGATGGTGCTCATGTTCAGGCAACGCTGAACGATGGCAGCGAATTCCGGGCGGCGCTGGCGATCGCCGCCGACGGGCGCGACTCGAAGTTGCGTAAAGCGCAGGGCATCGGCGTGATCGGCTGGTCCTATCCACAAACCGGCATTGTCGCCACCGTGCATCATGACC
The DNA here is from genome assembly GCA_035606155.1 of Rhizomicrobium sp. Classification (GTDB taxonomy): domain Bacteria; phylum Pseudomonadota; class Alphaproteobacteria; order Micropepsales; family Micropepsaceae; genus Rhizomicrobium. The sequence continues at coordinate 5,731 of DATNFZ010000044.1, forward strand.
GGCCCCACCAAGGCGTGGCCTATGAGCATTTCCTGCCCTCCGGTCCGTTCGCGATCCTGCCCATGACGGGTGATCGCTCCTCCCTGGTCTGGACCGAAGCCAAGGACAAGGCACCTGCCATGCTGGCACTGGATACAGACGCGTTCGACGCCGAAGTGGCGGCGCGCTTCGGCGCGCATCTGGGCAAGACCGAGGTGGTGGGCGCGCGCTGGTCTTACCCGCTGAACTTCCATCTGGCGCGCGATTATGTGAAGCCCCGCTTCGCCTTGGCGGGCGATTGCGCCCATGGGATTCACCCCATCGCCGGGCAGGGACTCAATCTGGGCTTGAAAGACGCAGCCGCATTGGCTGAGACCGTGCTGGATGCCGCGCGATTGGGCCGGGATATCGGCGCGCTGGATGTGTTGAAACGCTATGAGCGCTGGCGCCGCTTCGATTCTTTCACGCTTGCTGCTTCGACCGATGCATTGAATCGTCTCTTTTCCAATGACATCACGCCGCTCAGACAGTTACGCGATCTGGGTTTGGGTATGGTGGACGCGATCGGGCCGCTGCGTCGCCTTTTCATGCGTCATGCTGGCGGCGATATCGGAAAACTGCCTCGGCTTTTGAAAGGCGAACCCGCCTAGTTTTCTGTTACCCCCTCCGCCCTTTGCACCTTATCGGTGCTACCCTCGTACGCTGCCGCTACTCGACCTCCCCCGCAGTGCGCTGACGCGCGCGGGGGAGGCGGGCCAGGACCAAGCTTCAACAGCCTCTAATGCTTCCACCAGCGTCGCGCGGCGCGCTCGCGGGCGGATAAGGGGGCGCGCGCGCCCCGTCCCCCCATCGCTTTGGGCAGCTCGGCATAAAAGCGCCGCGCGATAGCGCCGATCCGCTCGGCGCGCGCGCGTTCCGCGTCATCGCGATCCAGATAAATCCGGGTCTCGAACAGATATTGCACCCTGTCTCCGACCTTGATTTCGGTCACCGTCTCGACCTGTTCTTGCGCCATCTCCAGGGCGTGGCGGATATGGGCGGCAGGATCGGATTTGTCCTGCTCCTGCCGGATGATGCGCTCCACATTCTCGCTATCGAAGCGTTTCAAGGGCGGCAGGGCGAAACGATAAAACAGGATGCAGGCAAGAATGAACGCCGAGGCCCAGAAGACATTCTCCAGCATGGAGGCTATCCCGGCGCGAGATGGGGAACGCCATGGCCGCGCTTGAGGTAATCTTCGCTCTGCATTTCGGCCAGGCGGGAGGCGGTGCGGCGGAGCGCGTCTGCTCCATCGCCCTCGGTGTAAAGCGAAGAGGGAGGGGCTTCTGCGGATGCGATCAGTTTCACATTCTGATCGTAAAGTGTATCGATCAGAAGCACAAAGCGCCTGACTGCGTCGCGTTCTGGGGCCGAAAGCACGGGGACACGATCGATCAGCACAGTATGGAAATTGCGCGCGATCTCCAGATAGTCCGCCGCCGCCAGGGGTTTCTCGCAAAGATCGGCGAAGGAAAAGCGCGCCACGCCGCGCGCGGCCTGGGGGACAATCAGGCTGCGGCCGAAGACGGTAAGGCGCGCCGGCTCGCCCCGCGCGCAGTCGGTCAGCCGGCGCCAGGCCGCGTCCATCTCCGCGTCGGTCTCTGGCGAGAGCGGCGTGAGATAAACCGGATGACCGGAGAGGCGATGCAACCGGAAATCGGTGGGTCCGTTCAATTCCACTATGTCCAGCCGTTCCTTGATCAGGGCGATGAAGGGCAGAAACAGTTGGCGATTGAGGCCGCCTTCATAGAGCCGGTCCGGCGCGACATTGCTGGTGGCCACGATCACGGTGCCGAGATCGAGCAACTGCTCGAACAGCCGGCCAAGGATCATGGCGTCGGCCACGTCGGTCACCTGGAATTCGTCAAAGCAAAGCAGCCTCGCCTCGGCTGCCAAAGAAGCGGCCACCGTCACAATGGGATCGTTCACGTCCGTCTTGGCGCGCTCGGCGTGCAATCGGGCATGCACATCGGCCATGAAGGCGTTGAAATGCACCCGGCGTTTGGGAGCGACGGCGGCTTCATCGCAGAACAAATCCATCAGCATGGATTTGCCGCGGCCCACATCGCCCCAGAGATAAAGCCCGCGGGGCGCGGTTTTTCTGTGGAAGAAGGAAAAGCTGCCGGGCCGATAGCGGGCAAGCAGCCGGGCCAGATTGTTGAGCTTTCCGGCGACGGCGCGCTGCGCGGCGTCAGGCTTGAGCGCGCCGCTGGCCAGCGCGCTTCGATAACGCCCCATTAACACTTTGGCCCCCCTCTATCTCTTTCGCGCGAGCGCTCAGAGACATCTCCCCCCACCAATCGCTTCGCGATGCGGGGGGAGAAAGCCTGGACCAAGACGCACTGCCCAGCCCGGCGAGAAGCCATCAGGCGCCTTCTATAACCAAAATCTCGCCCAGGCTGGCCTTGCGGCGGAATTCCGCTGCCGCCTGATATTCCGGCGAACGATAACAAGCCATCGCCCGCTCATAGGACTCGAATTCGATGATCACGTTGCGGGCGCGGCCAGGGCCTTCCACCGCTTCGCATTGGCCGCCCCGGACCAGGAATTTGGCGCCGTATTTCCGATAGGCGGGCTCGGCCGCTGCAAAGTAGGATTTGTACGTTTCGGGATCTTTCACGTCGATCCGGGCGACCCAGTAACCCTTGGCCATCATGCGGCTCGCAAGAGCTTGCGGTTGACCAGGCATTCGGCGATCTGCACCGCGTTGAGCGCGGCACCTTTGCGTAGATTGTCCGACACGATCCAGAGTGACAGGCCATGCTCGACTGTGGGGTCCTTGCGAATGCGGCTCACATAGGTGGCGTCTTCGCCGGCGCACTCGATCGGGGTGGCGTAGCCGCCATCCTCGCGCTTGTCCACCAGGAGCACGCCCGGCGCCTCGCGCAGTGCTGCCCGCGCTTTTTCCGCCGTGATGGGCTTCCCGAACTCCAGGGTGACCGCTTCGCTATGGCCCACGAACACCGGCACGCGCACGCAGGTCGCCGTCACCTGGATGTCGGGATCGAGAATCTTCTGCGTCTCCACCATCATCTTCCACTCTTCCTTGGTGTAGCCCGAGTCGAGGAATACATCGATGTGGGGAATGACATTGAAGGCGATCTGTTTGGTGAATTTCTCCCGCTCGATGGGATCGGCCACGAACACGGCGCGGGTCTGGCGGAACAGTTCGTCCATGGCGTCCTTACCCGCACCCGAAACCGATTGATAGGTGGCGATCACCGCCCGCTTGATCGTGGCCAGATCATGCAGCGGCTTCAGCGCCACCACCAGTTGGGCGGTCGAGCAATTGGGATTGGCGATGATGCCTTTCTTGATCTCGCCAAGGGCATCGGCGTTCACTTCCGGCACCACCAGGGGCACCTCGCGGTCCATGCGCCAGGCGCTGGAATTGTCGATCACCAGAGCGCCTTGGGCGGCGATCTTGGGCGCCCATTCCTTGGCGACGCCGCCGCCCGCCGACATCAGGCAAATATCGGTGCCCTTGAAGTCGAAATAGTCCAGCGCCTTGATCTTGAGTGTGCCGTCGCCGAACGACACTTCGGTCCCCACCGAACGGGTGGAGGCCAGCGCCACCACTTCACTCACGGGGAACTGGCGCTCGGCCAGCACGGACAGCATTTCGCGCCCGACATTGCCGGTCGCGCCCACCACGGCGACTTTGTAAGCCATTGTCCAACCTTCCCTCGAACCGGGCGGACACATACTAAAAAGCGGCTGGGGGTGAAAGAGGCGCACCGCTAGGCAAACCGAAGTTATTCGCCCGGATGCCATTTCAGGCGGAGCATCGCCCCGCCCTGGTCCACGCCGGCGCTGAAAGTCGGCATGTAGCCGGACGGCGGGCGGGTCGAGAAGACATCCATATGACCGTCCTTGACGCCCAGGCTCTGGGCGACCTCGTCGGTATAGGTCATGGGGTAAGGGCTCGTTGACCGTTCCGGCACCAGTTTGGGCGCACCGGGATATTGCAGCGAGAGATGGTCCTGGAAGGGAACCCGCGCGGCGTAGGCCGAAGTTCCCATCCCGAAGAGCGCGATCAGGGTGAAAACCGCTGCGTTTGACAGGCGCATCGCCGGAACCGGCAAGATTACGGAAAGGAAACTCGAAGCATTGCAGCTTGTTGCAACCTAATTTTTTTGCCGCCCGGGGATCTTTCTGAAAAGATGCGAAGCGGGATTCCCGACCACCGGGTCCGTCGAAATTTAGGGCAATTGCGATGAAACGGATTTTCCGCGGCTGCGCGTCCGCCATGCTGCTGTGCTTTGTGAGCGCCACGCTGGCCGAGGCAAGGGGATCGGCCTGCGCCACCGAGGCGGAGATTTCCGCCATTCAGGTTTCTGCCGTGCAGCAAGAGCTCACCGATGCGGCGCTGGCCTGCGGCCAACATGAGACCGATCTGTTCAACCGTTTCCAGACCGTCTTCAACAAGGAGCTGCGCCGCTCGGACGCGCAGATGCTCTCCATGTTCAAGCGGCTCTATGGCACCGCGCGCGGCAACAAAGAATATGATTCCTATAAGACCCGCGCCATCGCCCACGCCGAGCAGCGCCGCACCAAGCCCGGCGCGGCGGCGGATTTCTGCAAGACCGCCGACATTGTCTTCGCTGCCGCGTTGGCGCCGGACAAGCCGGTGTTGGAGGATTTCGTCGCCGGCGTTCCGGTGCAGGAAGGCAATCCCGTCGATGCCTGCGAAGTGAAAGTCGGCTTGACGTTGCAAGGCGTCGCCGCCGGACCCACGGTGATGCCCAAGCCGCGGCCCGCGCTGCCAAGTGATCCGAGTCCGTTTCCACCTTAATTTTTGCCCCCCGGCCTTCGCACCTTTGCTTTTGGCGCTCCGGCTCTCGGCTACGCGCCTGCAAGCGCTGCTACCCTCGTACGCTGCCGCTACTCGACCTCCCCCGCCAGCATGCTTCGCATGCGCGGGGGAGGCAGGTCACGGCCAAGCTTCAACAAAGCGGGTGACCCAAAAAGAAAGGGCCGGTCGCAAGACCGGCCCCTTTTGCTTCTGCTGGTGGCCTTATCAGCCGCCCAGATCGATCACGGCGCGGCGGTTCTTGGGCTCGCGCACATTCGGACCGGTCGGCACCATCGGATCGTGGAAGGACTTGCCTTCGACCGCGATCGAGTCGGCGGAAAGGCCCTGGTGGACCATCTCGTCCTTGACCGACTGGGCGCGGCGCACTGACAGCGCCTGGTTGTACCTGTCCGAGCCCACCGTGTCGGTGTGGCCGGTGACCATGATCCGGACCGAGCCAAGGGTCTTGGCGGCGGCCACGGCCTGGGTCACGGTCGACTGCGCTTCCGCCGTCAGGTCCGACTTATCGAAGTCGAAGAAGACGATGTAGGTCTTCGCCGGCGGAGGAGGAGGCGGCGGCGGCGGCGGTGGGGGCGGAGGCGGCGGAGGAGGAGGCGGCGGAGGCGGTGGGGGAGGCGGTGGCGTCATGAACCACCGGAAGCCGACCATGAACACATTCTCCGTAAGATCGCCCACCTTGATTGGGGCAAAGGCCGTGTAAGAGGTGGCGACATTGGTGCCGCTATTCTGGTTGGAGCGATAACGATAATCGAGAAACAGATCGACATCGGGCGAGAGCGAATAGGCGAGGCCGGCAATCGCCTGATATTCGAACGACAGATGCTTTTCGTTGATCCAGTCGAATGAGGTGCCGGGCACGGAAAGATGGACGCGGGCAGAACCGCCGCCCAAACCGCCGCCCAAGGAAATCTTCCAGGCATCGCCCAAGGGGATGTCATAGACTAGGTTGATCATGTCGCTGGTGACGCTGGCGGAGCCGCCAAATCCGGACGATTTGCTCACACTGTGCGAGTCGTAGGCGATCTCGTCTTCGATGCGAAAGCCGGAATCCCAAGCATAACCGAACGAGCCCGCGATGATGGCTCCGGCTTGGGTTTTGGTATTGAATGTGGTGGGACCGGTGGCTGAATGGGTATGAATGCTGCTCATGCTGTCATAACCGCCGCCGAGGCCCAGATACCAACCTTCTCCAGCATATGCGGGAGCGCTCAAAGCCACCGCCGCGACGCCGGCTAAAGCCAACATGCGAATTTTCATTGTTCTACCCTCGCTTGAAATATCGACGGGGTAGAGTCCCCCCGCCTATGACTGCAATTCAATACCGGCTTATAACGGTGATCCGCTTGAAAGTCTCCCCTGGGAAACTCGCTTTAGGCCGGATTGCCGCCCAGATTTCAAGGTTTTATGAGGAAGCTGTTGTCCCCGCGCCACAGGGGAAAGGGACAAGATTCCCAAAGCTGCCTGGGTGCCGAGCGGTAACTAATGACATTGCACCCCGCCATCAGGACGGGAGCGCCCTTTAGGGGGTAACCCATTCTAGTATTGCGTGAATTCCGGCCTGAGGCTGACATTCGGATATTGCATGGCGAATTGGCAGAGCCGCCAATGCATGATGGCCACCGATTCTTGCGGACATCGCGCATGAGTGAAGCGGGACAGAAAGCCCTGGCCGAGGTGCTGAGCCTTCTCGATCTGGAGCAGATCGAGGAGAATATGTTTCGTGGCTTGAGCCCTAAGGCGCGCACGCAACGCGTGTTCGGCGGTCAGGTGCTGGGACAAGCACTCGCCGCCGCCATCCGCACGGTCGAACCGTCACGCCATTGTCATTCGCTCCACGCCTATTTCCTGCGTCCCGGCGACCCTCGCGTGCCGATCCTCTACCAGGTGGACCGCGCCCGTGACGGCAGGAGCTTCACCGCCCGGCGCGTGGTGGCGATCCAGCATGGC
>DATNFZ010000045.1:0-3816 GCA_035606155.1 Rhizomicrobium sp.
CGTATCTGAATGTGCGTGCCGAATTCATGCCCAAAGGGCCGCGACGAGCCCATGCCGAACGATTTCTGTTCTGTTCGCGGGCGGCCGAAGGCTATCTCAGCCGCCAGCGGCTTTATCAACTATTGAAAGCTCTGGCGCTGAAAGCGGGGCTCGATCCCGCCAAAGTCTCGCCCCATGTCTTGCGCCACGCCTTCGCCACCCATCTGGTCGAAGGCGGCGCCGATCTCAGATCGGTGCAGACCTTGCTGGGACATGCCGACATCGCCACGACGGAGATCTATACGCATGTGGCAAAGGATCATCTGAAGAAGGTGATGCACAAGGCGCATCCGTTGGCGCGTCGAAAGACGCGCTAATTTTATCTTGACCCCCATCTGTCTTTTCCGCGCAAGCGCTCAAAGATATCTTCCCCCGCCAGCGGGCGACGCCCGCGCGGGGGAAGAAAGCCTCGACCAAGACGCACCATTGTGCCATTTTCCGGCAGCTTTTGGATTTTCCCATGCATTACCTGGATTTTGAACGACCCATCGCCGAACTTGAAGGCAAGATCGTCGAGCTGAGAAAACTCGCCGAGGCCGATCCCACCATGGACATTGACGGTGATGTGGCGCGCCTCACCACGCGTGCGGACCAGTTGGTCCGCGAGACGTATGCGCGGCTCACGCCCTGGCAGAAGGTGCTGGTGGCGCGCCATCCCGAGCGCCCGCATTTTCTCGACTATGCCAAATCGATCTTCGACGACATGACCACATTGGCCGGTGACCGCTCCTTTGGCGAAGACAAGGCGGTGGTGGCGGGTCTGGCCCGCTTCCGGGGGCGGCCGGTCGCGTTCCTGGGCCAGGAAAAAGGCAACGACACCAAAACCAGGCTTGAGCACAATTTCGGCATGGCGATGCCGGAAGGCTATCGCAAGTCCGTGCGCCTGTTCGAACTGGCCGGCCGCTTCGGGCTGCCGGTCCTCTCCTTCTGCGACACGTCAGGCGCCTATCCGGGCGTAAGCGCGGAGGAACGCGGCCAGGCCGAAGCCATCGCGCGCTCGATCGAAGCCGGGCTGGCACTCAAGGCGCCCTTCATCGCAACCATCATCGGCGAAGGCATGTCGGGCGGGGCGATCGCCATCGCCGCCGCCAATCGCGTCTATATGCTGGAGCACGCGATCTATTCGGTGATCTCGCCGGAAGGCGCGTCTTCGATCCTCTGGCGTTCGGGGGACAAGGCGCAGGACGCCGCGACCGCGCTCAAGATCACCGCGCAGGACTTGCTCGCCCTTAAATTGATCGATGCGGTGGTGCCGGAGCCGGAAGGCGGCGCCCATCGCGCCCCGCAGGAAGCGATCCAGGCGGTGAGCGATCAGATTGCGCAAGGATTGGCCGAAATGGATGGCCAGAGCGGCGAACAGTTGGTGCGCGCGAGGCGGGAGAAATATCTCGCCATGGGGCGCAATCTCTGAACCCTACCACCAGCCCTTCCACTTGAACCACGCGATCGGCAGCACGGTGGATAGGACGATCAGGAACAGGCCCCACTGATAGCCCCAGGCCCAACTCAACTCGGGCATATTGTGGAAATTCATCCCGTACATGCTGGCCACAAAAGTGGGCGGGATGCCGATCACCGAGGCGATGGTAAGCACTTTGAACAATTCGTTCTGCTCGGTGTTGATGAAGCCCAGATCCGCATCCAGCAGGAACTGGATCTTGTCGGTAAGGTGGACTTCGTAATCATTGAGAGATTGGACATCGTTCACAGCCATTTTCAAACGCGCCTTGACGCCTTGTTCCATCCAGCCATCGCCATGCTCCACCACAAAAGGCAGGCCGCGTTGCAAGACGAGCAACGTGTCGCGGATGTGGGAGAGCCGCTCGCCCATGTCGCCGATATCGACCAGGGTGTCGCGCAGCATGCGGTTGGTGCGGGCCACGTTGCGGCGGCCGGAGCGGGCGATCTCCTTGTGGAAGATGCGGTTGGAAATGGAAAGCGCCTCGGCCCGCAATTCCTCCAGCCGGTCGGCCCCGTAATCCACCAGCGCCTCCACGATCACCAGGAAGATGTCGGGGGCGCTGCGCTCGCGCTTTTCCACCCGCTTGATAACGGCGGGAAAGATATGGAGATGCGCGAAGCGGACAGTGACAAGAATGTCCTTGGTGAGAACGAAGCCCAGGGGAGAGGTGATGTCGCCTTCCGGTTCGTGCGGCGTCACCGGCAGGGAAATGGTGAAAACGCCATCTTCATATTGGAGGCGACTGGAAAACTCGATCTCCTCCAGCGCCGCGCGCGGCGGGATGGCAAGTCCGTAATCGCTACAGGCCTGCTCGATTTCCTCTGGCGTGGGTTCGCACAGGTCTATCCAGACGATCTTTCCGCGCGCTTTGTGTTCGGTCAGCAGGTCGTTTCTCCCCCGGTGCTAACGCACGAAACGCCGTCGCCGCTCCAAGCCAAAGGCCGTGCTGGGCCGGTGTATCAGACCAGCGCGCCGTGACAGTGTTTGTACTTCCTGCCAGACCCACAGGGGCACGGCGCGTTGCGCTGAACCTTGGCCCAGGTTTCCGGCTTGTTGGGATCGACCGGGGCGCTGGGCACGCGGGTGAATTGGGCTCCTTGCTGGGGCGCCATTTCGTCCTCGCCCGTGAGGGGGTCGATATGGCTCGCCTGCATCGTGGGCAAGGGCCGGGGCGCCATTTCGGGCGGCGGCTCGCCGGTCTGGATCTGCACATGCATCAATTGCTCGACCACTTCGCTGCGCAGCTTGGCCAGCAGATTCTCGAACAATTCGAAGGCTTCGCTCTTGTATTCGTTGAGGGGATCGCGCTGGCCATAGCCGCGCAGGCCCACATACTGGCGTAAGTGGTCGAGATTGACGATATGTTCGCGCCAATTGGTGTCAAGCGTCTGAAGCAGGATGGCCTTCTCGACATAGCGGGTGATATCGACGCCGAAATTGGCGGTGCGCTCGGCGGCGCGCGCCTCCACCGCCTTCAGGATGCGTTCGCGCACTTCCTCGTCGGCAATGCCTTCCTCCTTGGTCCAGTCCACGATGGGCAGATCGAGGGCGAAAATCTTGGCCACCTCTTCATGCAGGCCGGCCGCGTCCCATTGCTCGGCATAGGCCTTTTCCGGGATGTGGCGCGCCACCAGGGCTTCCACCACTTCCTCGCGGAAATCGGCGATCTGGTCGGAGACGTCGTCCGACGACATGATCTCCTTGCGCTGCTCGAAGATCACCTTGCGCTGATCATTGAGCACATCGTCGTATTTGAGGATGTTCTTGCGGATTTCGAAGTTGCGCGCTTCGACCTTCTGCTGCGCCTTTTCCAGCGCCTTGTTCACCCAGGGATGGGTGATGGCTTCGCCGGGTTCCAGGCCGAGCCTCGTTAGGATCGCGTCCATGCGCTCCGAGCCGAAGATGCGCATCAGATCGTCCTGCAATGACAAAAAGAATTTGGACGCGCCCGGATCGCCCTGGCGGCCGGACCGGCCACGCAACTGGTTGTCGATGCGCCGGCTTTCATGGCGCTCGGTGCCGATCACATAAAGCCCGCCCGCGGCCAGGGCCTTTTCCTTGTAGGCGGCGATCTCGTCGCGGATGGTTTGTATCCTCGCCTCTCGCTCGGCGGGATCGGTCACACTGGCCAGTTCATGGCGGATGCGCATGTCGGCATTGCCGCCCAGCTGGATATCGGTACCGCGGCCGGCCATGTTGGTGGCAATGGTGACGGCGCCCGGCACGCCCGCCTGGGCAACAATGAAGGCTTCCTGTTCGTGATAACGGGCATTCAGCACATTGTGGGGGACGCGCCGCTTTTTGAGCAGCTCCGA
>DATNFZ010000046.1:0-11127 GCA_035606155.1 Rhizomicrobium sp.
GCGCAAGTGAACAAGACGGCGCGCGACAAGGATTCGCGCACCTATCTCACCGAGTGCCTCAATAACGCCAACTGGCTGGTGAAAAGCCTGGACCAGCGCGCGCGCACCATCCTCAAGGTGGCCAGCGAAATCGTGCGCCAGCAGGACAGTTTCCTCACCTATGGCGTGCGCCAGCTCAGGCCGCTCAACCTCAAGACCATCGCCGAAGCGATCCAGATGCATGAATCGACGGTGAGCCGCGTCACCTCGAACAAATACATCGCCACCCCGCGCGGGCTGTTCGAACTGAAGTATTTCTTCACCGCCTCGATCCAGTCCATCAACGGCGCCCAATCCCATTCCGCCGAGGCGGTGCGCGACCGCATCCGCGAGATGATCGACAAGGAGGAGGGGCGCGAAATCCTTTCCGACGACCGGATCGTGTCGCTTCTGACCGCTGACGGCGTGCACATCGCGCGCCGCACCGTCGCCAAATACCGCGAGGCGATGCGAATCCCATCTTCCGTGGAACGAAGACGCCTCAAGGGAGGTTTATAGGGGCGAAAAACCGTTCATTTTCACGGGAGTAAGGGTAATTTGACATTCCAGACCCACCGGCCTATGAACCCGCCGCTTTTCGGGGGCGGGGACGGAACCCTTGAAGGCGACCCGTAATCCCCAATGGGAAGCTTGATGAACATCTCCGACCTGCTCGCTCCCGAAGCGGTGCTTGCCTCATTGAAAGCCCAGAACAAGAAACAGCTTCTCCAGGAACTGGCCGCGCGCGCCCATGCCCGCACCAAATTGCCGGAAAAGCAGATCTTCGAGACCTTGATCGAGCGCGAAAGGCTGGGCACCACCGGCGTGGGTTCCGGCATCGCCATTCCCCACGGCCGCATGGCCGGCGCCACCTCCATCACCGGCGTGTTCGCCAGGCTGGAAGGCGCGATCGCCTATGACGCGGTGGACGGTCAGCCGGTCGATCTGGTGTTCATGCTGCTGGCTCCGGAAAATGCCGGCGCCGATCACCTGAAGGCTCTGGCGCGGGTGTCGCGGCTGCTGCGCAACCAGCAGACCTGCGAGAAATTGCGCGCCGCCAGAAGCTCCGAAGCGCTTTACGCCATTCTCATCGATCAGACCACCAGCGGCGGCTCATCCAGCCAGGCGGCCTAGGCACATTGTCATGGCCATCGCGCTTGTGGATGGCGCGGGAATTTCTGTGAAGACTCTGCTTCACGTGAAACAATTCGAGCGCCGACTTGCGTCACCGGGCCATCGCAATCGCGCTATTTCTTTTTCCTCTTCGCCGGTGCTGCCGCTTTGGGCGCCATATTGGGTTCGCCCACGATCGAGACTTTCTCGATCAGGATCGGGTCCACCGGGGCCTCGCCTTTCATCGGGCCATTGTCGCCCACCGGCACCTGGTTGATGGCATCCACCACATCCATGCCGTCCACCACCTGGCCGAACACGGCATAGCCGACCGAAGTGTCGCTCTTGTCCAGCGAGGGAAGGTCGGCCACGTCGATGAAGAAATCCGCAGCCGCGCTGTTGGGATCGTCGCCATGGGCGAGCGCCACCGCGCCCCGCACATTCTTCAGGCCATTGTCGGCCTCCAGCGGCACCGGCCCGGGAAAGATGCCCCGGCCCTGGCCCTTGGCGTCGAAGCTTCCCATCTGGTCCACGAAGCCCTTCACCACCCGATAGAACACCGTGCCGTTATAATGATGGTCGCGCACATAGCGCAGCACATTGGCCACGCTCTTGGGCGCGCGCTGGGAATCGAGCTGCACGGTGATGTCGCCCATCGCGGTCGAGATCAGAATCTTGGGGCCCGTCATCGGCGGGTTGGCTGCGACCGGAGCAGGGGCGGGAGCAGCGGCCGGCGCCTGGTCGGCGGGGGCTTGCGCAGGCGGAGGCGCTGCAGCGTCGCTGGCGGGCGGTGTGGTGCTGTCGGCCGGCGGTGGGGTTTGGGCTGTCTGCGCCAGTGACGGCGCCGCGAAGAGGCACAGGCTGAGACTGAAGACGATCGCGCGCATGTTGGTTCTCCCAACGCGAAGCTAACCCGCCGACAAACAAAAAAGCCAGACGCTTTCGCGCCCGGCTTTGCCGCCTCACTCGAAATCGCGCGCTAGTGCACGCTCACCGGCGTCAACTCGTTTTGCAGCGCCGCGCCATAGGCGCTGGCATAGGCGTCGGTGAATCCCAGCACGCTGCCGTCTTCGGCATGGAGAACATAGAGCTTCATGCCATGGGGCAGATCGACATTGGCCGGCAGCAGGCCCAGACGATGCGCCTCGCTGTTGCCGGTCGGTTTGATGTAGGCGATGCGGCCGTTACCGCCGATCGTCTCGCTCTCAAAAACTTCACCCATGTTAACCTCCACTCTTGATCTCGATCACCCTCACCTGGGGTTGGATATCCGGACGCACCAACAGAATTCTCAGCAATCCATTTTCCAACGCTGCAGATTTGACTTCGATGCCCTCGGCCAGGACGAAGGAACGCAAAAATTGTCTGGCGGCGATGCCCCGGTGAAGGAACGTTTTGGCTTCCGTCTCATTTTGCCGGCCCCTGATCACCAACTCGCGATCCTCGACCGTGATGGCGATATCGTCTTTGCCGAAGCCTGCCACCGCCAGCGTGATGGCGATGCCGCCATCCGAAGTTTCCTCGATATTATAAGGCGGATAGCCTTCTCCGGCGCCCTTGGCGGCGCGCTCCAAAAGCCGCTCCAGCGGCTCGAAGCCCAGGAAGAAAGGATTGTTGAAAAAGCGGGTCGTCGTCATCTCCAAGCCCTCCATGCGAAGCGGCTTCTTGCGTCCATGGCCTCTTAAGAGCGCCATTTCTGCAACAATTGAGATGGTGTCTTTTTGTTCTGGTTCAAGTGCCGATTATGGCCTCAACATGGCCAAAGCGCGGGGAATTGAGAGCAGAATAACATGCATTAGACGCGCTTTAGGTCCGCCTCCCCCATCAGCGCGCTTTCGCGCGCACGGGGGAGCGGGCCTCGGCTGTCTCTATACTGCTGCGGCCAAGGCGGCGTAACGCGCCACGCTTTCCGGCACCACCCAGCCCGAGACTTCCGTGACGCGGCTTTCCTTTGGATCGCGCGGCGCCAACTCCGAAAGCGTGGCCCGGCCACGCAGCGCGCGCGCCAGGCTCGCGGCATTCGCGCCTGGCATTGCGGCAAGCGCGGCGTGACCGAAAACCGCCGCCGGCTCGCGGTCGGCGATCTGCTTCAAGAGATCGTCATAGGGCGTGGGCGGATAATAGCGGCCGAAGAGATGGAATTTCCATGCTGCGCCCCCCGCTCCAACAACGGCGCCCGCCGCCAATACCGCCACAATGCCGGCCAACATCCCACGCCGCTTCATGCCATCACCTTTTTCAGGTGATCGCCCAGCCGCAAGGTGAGCGCCACCAGGTTCATGGTGGGATTGGACGAGCCGTAAGTGGGAAAGACCGAACTGCCCGCGACATAGAGATTGCCCACGCCATGCACTTTGCCGTCGGCATCCACCACGCCCTTTCTGGGATCGACATGCATGCGGGTGGTGCCCAGATGGTGATTGCCCCAATCCATCGCCTTCAGCCATTCGGCGCGCGTCGAATAGGTGAGATGCAGCATACCGCTTTTGGCGGCGAGAAGCTGGCGGCCTAGTTCGGCCAGGGTCTTGCGGAAGCGCGCGAAATCCTCGTTGGCGATGGTCATGTTGAGATTGAGTCTGGGCATGCCCAGGGCGTCGCGCTTGCCGGATAGAGTGAGGCGACGCTCCGGATCGGGCAAAAGCTCCATGCCGCAGCCCAGCGAAAAGGCGCGCGCCTGTGAGGCATCGACCCCCAGCGCCTCGGCGGTGGTCTCGACCGCGGCGGTGGCAAAGGAATCGAGCTTCACCTCGTTCTCGACCGTGGTGAGCGAACCCACCACGCCATGGCTCTTCAGGAAAGCTCCGGTGGGCGACAGCACCGCGCGCAGGATCGCGCCGTTGGGCAGGGTGACATTGTTGGCATAGAAGGGCGCGCAACGGCCATCGAACAGGACCAGGGTGGCCACGTTCCGGGGAATGGGATGATCGGCGAAGAAACGCCCCACCAGGTCGTTGCCATTGCCCACGCCCCCGCTGGTCACGTCGTCGGAAGCCAGCATCACCCGTGCGGTCTCGATCGCGCCCGCCGCCAGCACGACGCAGCGCGGCTTGATGGTGAAGCGGTTGCCCGAAAGCGTCGCGGCCTCGAGACGATCGACCTGGCCGCCGTCATGCGCCAGCCTGATGGCGGTGACGTTGGCGTTGAGCAGCGGCGTGATGCGGGCGGCTGCCTTCAGCTCGTTGCGGTAGCGCTCGCCGAAATGGGTGGGCAGGATGCCGTTCCTGGTCTTGGAGAATTGGAACCAACTGGTATAGACGCCGCCTTCACCCAGCGTGATCACCGGACCCGAATCCGACGCCGCGCGGTCCGCCGCGTCATAGATCCAGGGTCCCGCTTCCACCAATTCCTGGGCGCGGGCGAAATAAGGTTCGATCTCCTTGCGCGCAAATGGCCAGCCGGAATGGGGCACCCAATCGCGCTGCTCGAAATCGATCTCGTCCAGCGGCCGGCACCAGCCGCCCCAGTGATTGGTCGAGCCGCCCAGATAGCGCAGCCGTCCGGCGTCCAGGGCCACGTAAGGCACGCCACTTTCGCTGCCCCGGTAGAGCGCTTGCGTGGGCTCTTCGAATGTCATGCCGCCCGATTCCACCAGGAGGATGTTCAGCCCGCTGTCGGCCAGGGCCAGGGCCAGGCTGATGCCGGCCGGCCCGCCGCCCACGATGGCCAAATCGGGTGAAAGCACCGTGTCCTTGGGAAGAGTGCGGGCATCCAGAAAGCTGCTCAAAACGGGCTATTCCAAGGGGCAACGGCCAAGTGTAAGCGGCCTTATGCGCCATGTCTTGTTTCAATTGTCGCGCGAAAGACGCATGGGGATACTGAAAATGGCGCGCAATCGCGCCGGCCGCTGGGGCTTTGCGTGGCGGGCGGGCTGTTGTTCTCCCAGCTCCTGACGCTCTACATTACGCCGGTGATCCATACCCATCTCGACCAGTTGAGCGGCGTACGACTGTCGGGCGCCAGGCCTGGCCCGTCCCAGGCCGCGCCGGCGGAGTAACAGGGAGCGAAAGCTGCGATGCCGTCTTGGGCCTTATTTTTATTCCCCCTCCGGCCTTCGCATCGCAAGCGCTGCTACGGCCACCTCCCCCATCAGCGCGCTTCGCGCGCACGGGGGAGGCGGGCCATGAGTAAAATAATCATTCTCTCCATGGGGTGCCTGTTCGGTCTGTTGCCGGCCAGGGCGGACAACACGGCCAGGGTGTGGGCGCCCGGTCCGGCCGCCATACAAAAAGTGGAAACCACCATCGGCCCGATGGTGGATTTCTCCGGCGCCAAATGCCCGCCGCAAAAGCTCAAGGACTTTGCCCGTTATTATTACGGCATCATCGACACCAACGGCGACCCGATCATCGTGGGCCGGCTTCTGTTGGCCAAGGACTGGCCCGGCCACAAGGCAGGGGTGCACATCCAGGCCGCCGGGGTTAGCGGCGGCAATCCCTGCAGTATCGCGAGTGTGTGGTTCGATGCCCAGGCGTCTCAGTTGGTGTACGCCTTTTGGGGCGCGCGGTGATGCCAGCGCCTTCGCGGTGCGCTACGCTGGCGCTGACGTCGCCGTGGCGCCCAGCACAAAAGATAACGCATTGATGTTAAATGATTTACCCTAAAAGCATGGAATATCGAGTGATGCAGGGTAAATCTCAGTAATTCAGTTGGTTGGCCATTTCCTGGATCGGTGAAGCATAAGGGAGAAGCTCTGATCGCGTCGCGCAGAGTCCAGACGCTTGGGCACAATCAGAGGATGTGGTATGACGCAGCTCAATTAGAGAGGGGAGCTTAATGGGAAGGCTCGCTATTGCTTTTGCGTTTTTATCCGCCGTTATGTGCTCAATTCCTGCTTCGGCTCAGACAATTATCCAGGGACCCGGGGTTTATCAAAATTTAGGATCGCAAACGTTTGGTCCGAATGGCGTCCAGCAGCACATGGGCGGTACGACTTTCATGCCCGACGGGACGACCTACAACCAGGTCGGCGGCACGACGTTCGGTTCGGATGGCACCACGTTCAACACCATCGGGGGAACGACTTTTGGCAGCAATGGGACCACCAGCCAGACCATCGGGGGTAACACGTTCATCTCCGGTCCCAACGGTCAGTCTAGAACTTGCCAGACCATCGGCAGCCAGACGTTTTGTAACTGAGCATGGGCCGGGCGACGCTTGCGGGAATTCCGAGACGCAACTCTCGGAGGGAGCATGGGGAAGTGGCTGTCAGCAATTGCGTTGGGGACACTTACATCTGTTGCGCAGGTGAATGCCCAGCCCGCACATGATTATTGGTGGCTGACTACATCCAGTGATGACACAGCAGTTGAATTTATAGACGCAGCATCTATTGCTCTGGCTAAGGGAAATACGAAGCGGGCTTGGGTGTTTTCCTATTTTTCCGCAAAGTCAAAGCGCAGATCTGGTCTCCACACCACTACCTTTGTCGTCCAGCGCTTGGCTTTGTTTCTGGTCGCCTGCGCCCCTCACGTGCGCCGCGCGCGGGCACGACGCTGGCGCTGGCTTAGCTCTTGTTAGCGAGCGTAGCGAGCTTACAAGAGCTTGCCCCTCTTCGAGCGCGAAGTGAGGGAGGAGCCCGCCGATTGCGCGGCGAGCTTACCAAAAGCGCTTTTTGGCGAATGCCTGGCCAGACCCGCTTTTGAGATATTTCTCGAAATCAGCCGCGCGTTTTCGGTCGCGAAATGCGTGATAACTGATGAGCTCCCAGGGGACGTACTTGCTCGTATGCTTGGACCCGCCACGGTTATGGATTGCCAAGCGCGCTTTCAGGTCTTGGGTGAAACCGACATAGGGTTGTTTTGGATCGGTGAGACTTCGAAGAAGATAGACGTAATGCATCGCCCGTCTTCACCCCCCCTCCACCCTTCGCCGCAATAAGATTGTGGCTCGCCACCCGAAGCCGCGACCTCTTCACCCGTCCCCCTTCGCGCAAATGCGCTTCGGGGGACACCACCCTTCGCCGCAATAAGATTGTGGCTCGCTACCCGAAGCCGCGAAGCGGCGAAGGGTGGTGGAGCCAAGCGGGATCGAACCGCTGACCTCCTGCATGCCATGCAGGCGCTCTCCCAGCTGAGCTATGGCCCCATTTTCCGTGGACAGCCGCCTCTGGTTGGCAGGTGTCGAAACTAACCTTCGTCCTTGGCGATGCCGGGATCGATGATGCCGGCCACATCGTCTTCTTCTTCTTCGACTTCGGCGAGAAGGTCGTCGCCTTCCTCGTCCTCGTCTTCGTCATCCACTTCGATGTCCTCGATGGCGACGTCTTCCTCGCCCTCGACCACGCTCATGCCGGACTCCGCCTCGGCTTCTTCCTCCTCGGCGGCTTCATCTTCTTCTTCATCCTCGCCGGTGGCGGCGACGTTCAGGGGCGCTTCCTCGACGGTCGCGGCTTCCTCGTCTTCGGCCTGGGCCTCTTCGGCCTCCTCATTCTCCTCCTCTTCGTCCTCGCTCTCCTGCGCCTCGACGACGGGGGCGGCGGGCTCGGGCTGGCGGCCGCGGCGCTGCTTGTAGAGCGCCTCCGGCTCGAATGAGAAACCGCATTTGGGGCATTCGATCGGCCGCTTCGAAAGGTCGTAGAAGCGCGCCGCACAACTGGGGCAGGCCCGCTTCGTTCCAAGATCCGCCTTGACCAAGGTTCTTGTTCCCATGAAGAAGAGTGTTTGGAGGGGCGCGTTTGCCACTTTCGGCCCCGCCTGTAAAGGTCAATCGCAGGCTTGCCATGCCCCCCGGTCCTGAAGCCCCGAAAAGCCAGCCGCTCCGCGCCCTTCAAGCGCGCGGCCTCAAGGGGACGGCCTGGGTTCCCGGCGACAAATCCATCTCCCAGCGCGCCCTGATCCTGGCCGGGATGGCCGAGGGCGAAAGCCGGATCACCGGCCTGTTGGAGTCCGAGGATGTGATCAACAGCGCCGGCGCGGTGGCGGCACTTGGCGCGCATGTAAGCCGCGACAATGACGGGATGTGGCGGGTCAAGGGCGTGGGCCTGGGTGGCTGGCACGCGCCCGGCGCGGCGCTCGATTTCGGCAATTCCGGCACAGGCTCGCGCCTGATGATGGGGGCGGTCACGACCACTCCCATCACGGTGGGCTTCACCGGCGACGCCAGTTTGCGGTCGCGGCCCATGGCGCGGGTGCTGGGTCCCCTGACCCAATTCGGCATGCGTTATGAGGGGCAGGGGGAAAAGGCGCTGATGCCCCTCACGGTGACGGGCGCGGCCAACGCGCGCGCCATCGCCTATGACGTGAAAGTCGCCTCGGCCCAGGTGAAATCGGCGCTGCTGTTGGCCGCCCTCAACGCGGAAGGCGAAAGCCGCATCAGCCAGAAGGCGCTCACCCGCGACCATAGCGAGAAAATGCTCGAAGGCTTCGGCGCGCAGATTTCCGTCGAGCCGCTCAAGGGCGGCGGCGAAACCATTCATCTGAGGGGCAAGGTGGCGCTGAAAGGGACGGCAATCGAAGTGCCGCGCGATCCCTCTTCGGCGGCATTCCCGCTGGTGGCGGCGCTGATCGTGCCGGGCTCCGAGGTCACGTTGCCGGCCATCCTGCTCAATCCCCGCCGTATCGGCCTGCTTGAGACGCTGGAGGAGATGGGCGCCGATATCCGCATCGTCAATTGGCGGGTCTCGGGCGGCGAGGAGATCGGCGATCTGGTGGTTCGCCATTCCCCGCTCAAGGGCGTTACCGTGCCGGTCGAGCGCGCGCCTTCCATGATCGACGAATATCCCATTCTGGCGGTGGCGGCGTCGTTCGCCCATGGCCATACCGTTATGCGGGGGCTTGAGGAATTGCGGGTGAAGGAAAGCGACCGGCTCTCGGCCATCGCCCGGGGGTTGGCCGCCAATGGCGTGGCGTTCGATGAAACGCATGACGGCCTCACCATCCATGGCAAGGGCAAAGTCAAGGGCGGCGGCTCCATCACAACGCATATGGATCACCGCATCGCCATGAGCTTTCTCACCATGGGGCTGGCGAGCGAAAATCCCATCACCGTGGACGACACCGCCATGATCGCCACCAGCTTTCCCACCTATCTCGATCTGATGCGCAGCCTTGGGGCCGAGTTCGCGTGACCAAATCCATCGTCATCGCCGTGGACGGCACCGCGGCCTCGGGCAAGGGCACCTTGGCCAAGAAACTCGCGGCGCATTTCCATTTCGCCCATCTGGATTCCGGCGCGCTCTATCGTCTGACCGCGCTGGCGGTGCTGGAAGCCAAAGGCGATCCCAAGAACGAAGATGATGCCGTCAAGGGCGCCCAGTCCATCGACCTCACCATGGCGGGCGATCCCGCCATCCGCACCGACAAGGTAGGGCAGGCGGCCTCCTTCGTCGCCGCCATTCCCGCCGTGCGCCGGGCCCTGTTCGATTTCCAGCGCAGTTTCCTGGAACACCCGCCCGGCGGCAGCCCCGGCGCGGTGATGGATGGACGTGACATCGGCACCGTGATCGCGCCCCACGCCACCGCCAAACTCTATGTCGATGCGCGGGCGGAACTCCGCGCCCATCGCCGCTGGCTGGAATTGCGGGGTATGGGAATCGCGCGGGACGAGGCGGGCCTTCTGGCCGAGCTCAACGCCCGCGACGCCGCCGACAAGTCCCGGCCTATTTCGCCCCTGAAACAGGCCCCCGATGCCGCCTTGCTCGACACCTCCGATTTGGGTATAGACGCCGCGTTCGCGGCTGCCCTGGCCTTGGTTTCCCCCAAGATCGAGGGCGCGCTCAAGGACCGCCACAGGGGCTAAGGAGGCCCGGCGGCTTCGGGCCACCCGCTTACTCTCTCAACCAACCAGCGCCCATGCGCATGCGTGGGAAGTCCAACGGCATCTGCCGTTCGGCATGACACTTTTGTACAAGGAAATTTGAATGGCCCGCGCCGCGACCCAGACCCGGACTCAAACCCGGCCCCAGACCCAGGCCTCGACCAAGGCCCAGGAATCCATTGCCGCCCCCAGCCGCGAGGATTTCGCGGCCATGCTGGAGCAGAGCTTCGAGACCCAGTCGCCCCAGGAAGGGGCGGTGATCAAGGGCAAGATCGTCGCGATCGAGAATGATTTCGCCATGGTCGATGTGGGCCTGAAGACCGAAGGCCGCGTGCCGCTCAAGGAATTCGCCATGCCGGGCATCCCCGCCAATGTGCAGGTGGGCGACGAAGTCGAAGTCTATCTCGAGCGCGTCGAGAACGCCTTGGGCGATGCCGTGCTGTCGCGTGACAAGGCCCGGCGCGAGGAAAGCTGGATCAAGCTGGAAAAGGCCTTCAATGACCAGACCCGCGTCACCGGCGTGATCTTCGGCCGGGTCAAGGGCGGCTTTACCGTGGACCTCGACGGCGCCGTGGCGTTCCTGCCGGGCAGCCAGGTCGATGTGCGTCCCACCCGCGATGTTGGTCCCCTGATGAACCAGCAGCAACTGTTCCAGATCCTCAAGATGGATCGCCGCCGCGGCAATATCGTGGTCTCGCGCCGCGCCGTGCTGGAAGAGCGCCGCGCCGAGGAGCGCACCTCGCTGGTCGCCTCGCTTCAGGAAAAGCAAGTGGTCGAAGGCGTGGTCAAGAACATCACCGATTACGGCGCCTTCGTCGATCTGGGCGGCGTGGACGGGTTGTTGCACGTCACCGACATCGCCTGGCGCCGCGTCAGCCACCCGACCGAAGTGTTGTCGGTGGGCCAGACCGTCACGGTCCAGATCATCAAGATCAACCATGAGACGCAGCGCATTTCGCTGGGCATGAAGCAGCTGCAGACCGACCCCTGGGAAGGCGTCGCCGCCAAGTATCCGGTGGGCGTGCAGTTCAAGGGCAAGGTCACCAACGTCACCGACTATGGCGCCTTTGTGGAGCTGGAGCCTGGTGTCGAAGGCCTGGTCCATGTCAGCGAAATGTCCTGGGTCAAGAAGAACATGGCCCCGTCCAAGCTGGTCACCCCGGGCACTGAAGTCGATGTCGCCGTGCTGGAAGTCGATTCCAACAAGCGCCGCATCAGCCTGGGCCTGAAGCAGACCCAGGA
>DATNFZ010000047.1:0-4855 GCA_035606155.1 Rhizomicrobium sp.
GCCATGCGGGGGAAGAAAGTCTCGACCAAAACGCACCGCCCGATTGGGCCTGTGCTATACGCTTTCCATGAGCGATCTATTCGAATCCGGCGGGCTGGCCGAGGACGCGCCGCGTCCTTTGGCCGATCGGCTCAGGCCCAAAAGCCTGGCTGACGTGGTGGGACAGGAGCACCTCTTGGGTCCCGAAGGCCCCATCGGCCGGATGGTGGCCGCGGGGCGGCCGCACTCCGTAATCCTGTGGGGACCGCCCGGCACCGGCAAGACCACCATCGCCCGGCTGCTCTCATCGGCATTCAAGCTTCATTTCGAGCAATTGTCGGCGGTTTTTTCCGGCGTCGCCGATCTCAAAAAAGCCTTCGAAGCAGCGCGTGGCCGCCGCAAGACAGGATTTGGCACGCTTTTATTCGTGGACGAAATCCATCGCTTCAACCGCAGTCAGCAGGATTCCTTCCTGCCGGTGGTGGAAGACGGCACCGTGGTTCTGGTGGGTGCGACCACCGAAAATCCCTCCTTCGAGCTCAATGGCGCGCTGCTCTCCCGCGCCCAGGTGCTGGTGCTGCGGCGGCTGGACGACGCGGCGCTGGAAAAATTGCTGGAGCGCGCCGAGGCCCATTATGGTGAAGCTCTGAAGCTCACCCCCGATGCGCGCGCGTCCCTGCGCGCGATGGCGGATGGCGACGGCCGCTATCTGCTCAATCTGGCGGAGGAAGTGGCCGGCCTGAAATTGGTCAAGCCGCTCGATCCCGCCGGCCTGATGGCGGCGGTGCAGCGGCGGATGCCGCTTTACGACAAGTCGCGCGAGGAACATTACAACATCATCAGCGCGCTGCATAAATCGATCCGCGGCAGCGATCCGGATGCCGCGCTCTATTGGCTGGCGCGCATGCTGGCGGGCGGCGAGCAGCCGCTCTATATCGCCCGCCGTCTGGTGCGCGCCTCGGTCGAGGACATCGGCCTGGCCGATCCCGAAGCCGTGCACCAGGCGCTTGCCGCCAAGGATGTGTTCGATTTCCTGGGCTCGCCGGAAGGCGAAATCGCGCTGGCGCAATGTGTGCTCTATCTGGCGTCGGCGCCCAAATCCAACGCGGTCTATGTGGCGCTGGGCGCGGCCAAGCGTGCCGCCGAAGAACATGGTTCGCTGATGCCGCCCGCGCATATCCTCAATGCGCCCACCAAATTGATGAAGAATCTTGGCTATGGCGCGGGCTATCAATACGACCACGAAGCAGAAGAGGGTTTCTCCGGCCAGAATTATTTTCCGGAAAGCATGGAGCGTCAGCGCTTTTATCAACCCAAGGAAACCGGCTTCGAGCGCGAGATCGCCAAGCGGCTGGACTATTGGGCGAAGCTCAGGGTGAAAAAGGGGAAGGTCGAATGAATTATGCAGTGATTGCCGCGGTCGCGGCCGGCGGGGCGATCGGTTCGGCGGCGCGCTATCTGATTGCCGGCTGGGTGCAATCCGCGGCCTGGGAAGGTTTTCCCTTCGGCATTTTCGCGGTGAATATCAGCGGCGGCCTCATCATGGGCATCCTCACCGAATTGATGGCGCTCAAATGGAGCGTCTCGCTGGAAATGCGGGCCTTCCTCACCACCGGCATCCTGGGCGGCTACACCACCTTCTCGACCTTTTCGCTGGACAGCGCGCTCCTGATCGAGCGCGGCGCCTACACCAGCGCCGCTTTTTATATGGCAGGCTCCGCCATCCTCTCGGTAGTGGCCTTGTTCGCAGGGCTTTGGCTCATACGCGGTCTTTATGCCTGAACTGCGCACGATCGCGGAGGAAGATGACGGCATCCGCCTGGACCGCTGGTTCAAACGGCATTATCCGGCGCTCAGCCATGGCCGGCTGGAGAAGCTCTTGCGCAAGGGCGAAGTGCGGCTGGATGGCAAGCGCGCCAGGGCGGCCGACCGCATCCTGGCGGGCCAGAGCCTGCGCCTGCCACCGCAGGTGATCCATGACCAGGCGGAGGCGAAGCCCAAGCCTGTCCCGGTGAAGACGTCGCGGCGACTGGAAGACGCGATCCTCTACATGGACAAGCATCTCATCGTGCTGAACAAGCCGACGGGGCTGGCAACGCAAGGGGGGTCAGGCCTCAGCGAGCATGTGGACGGGATGCTGGACCAGCTCGCCTTCGAGAAAACCACGCGGCCCAAGCTGGTGCATCGCCTGGATCGCGACACTTCGGGCGTATTGCTGGTGGCGCGCACGGCGCAGGCGGCCGCGGGGCTATCGCGGGCGCTGGCCAGCCGCGACGCGTCAAAGGTCTATTGGGCGTTGGTGAAGGGCGTACCCGAGGAACGCCATGGCCTCATCAAAGCCGCTTTGGCCAAGGAAGGGATGCGCGGCAAGGGCGAGCGCATGACGGTGAGCGACGACGATGACGCGAAATTCGCGCTGACCGAATATGCCGTGATGGGCCAGGCGGGGCAGGAGTTCGCCTGGGTGGCGGCGCGGCCGGTGACAGGACGCACCCACCAGATCCGTGTTCATCTGGCGAGCCTGGGCCATCCCATCGTGGGCGATTTCAAATATGGCGGCACGGACGCGAAGGGGAAGGGCGCCATCGCCGACAAACTGCATCTGCACGCCCGCTCGATCGATATCGCCCGTCCAGATGGCGGGCGTCTTCAAGTCGTTGCACCGCTGCCGCCGCACATGGTGAAAAGCTGGGAGCTGTTGGGCTTCGATTCCGACGACAAGCGCGATCCGTTTCCGGCCAAAAAAGCAAGACGAAGAAAGTGAAGCGCTTCTACAAAGACGTCACGGTGGATGAGACGCCCGACGGTTTCCGCTTCCTGCTGGACGCAAAACCGGTGCTGACGCCCGCGCGCCAGGCGCTTGTGCTCCCCAGGCGTGCGCTGGCCGAGGCATTGGCCGAGGAGTGGCGCGCGCAGGGTCAGGAGATGAGCCCCCTCACCATGCCGCTCACCCGCCTGGTCAATACCGTGGTGGATGGCGTGCGCGGCAATCGTCCTGAGACCGTCGCTGCGATCCTGCGCTTCGGCGAAAACGATCTTCTTTCCTATCGCGCCGAAGCGCCTGCCGAACTGGCGCGGCGCCAGGGCCAATGGGACGCTTGGCTGGATTGGGCAGAGCGGCGCCACGGTGCGCGCCTGGCCGTCACAAGCGGCATCGGCCATGTCGGGCAATCGCCTGAAGCGCTGGCGGCGCTGGAAAAAGCTGTCGCCTCCCAGGACGATTATGCCCTGGCGGCTCTCCACATCTTGTCGTCCATCACCGGCTCCCTGGTGCTGGGACTGGCGGTCTTGGAAGGTGAGCTTGCCCCGGCCCAGGCCTTTGCCCTGTCACGGCTGGACGAGGCCTATCAGGCCGAGACCTGGGGCATGGACCAGGAGGCTGCAACGCGCGCCTCCGGTCTGGCCCGCGAGATGGAGCTGGCCGCAAGGCTGGTGGCGCTGTCGCGGGCTTGACGCATTTTCCGCGACCCCTAGTCTGGAGCGACGGCCAGGAAAAGTGGGAGCCTGCAATTGCGGGCGAGCGGTTTTCCGTAGGCCGCGCGACCAACAAAGGAATCCATGAAAGACATCATCGCCGAATTGGAAGCACGCAGGGCCTTGGCCCGGGCCGGCGGCGGCGAAGCGCGGGTTGCGGCCCAGCACGCCAAAGGCAAGCTCACCGCGCGCGAGCGGCTTGAGCTTTTGCTCGACCCGATGAGCTTCGAGGAATTCGACATGTTCGTCGAACATCGCGGCACCGAATTCGGCACGGAGAAGAACCGCGTGCCCGGGGACGGCGTGGTGACCGGCTGGGGCACCATCAACGGCCGAATGGTCTATGTCTATGCCAAGGATTTCACCGTCCTGGGCGGCTCCACATCGGAGGCCCATGCCGGCAAGATCTGCAAGATCATGGACATGGCGATGCAGAATGGCGCGCCGGTGATCGGGCTGTTCGATTCCGGCGGCGCGCGCATCCAGGAAGGCGTGGCGTCGCTGGCCGGCTTCGGCGAAGTGTTCAAGCGCAATGTCCTGGCCTCGGGCGTGGTGCCGCAGATTTCCGTGATCATGGGACCTTGTGCGGGCGGCGACGTCTATTCTCCCGCGCTCACCGATTTCGTTTTCATGGTGGCGGGCACCTCCTACATGTTCATCACCGGCCCCGACGTCACCAAGACGGTGACGCACGAGGACGTGACGCCGGAAGAACTGGGCGGCGCGCAGATCCACACCACCCGCTCGTCAGTGGCCGACGGCGCCTATGACAATGACATTACCTGCCTGGAAGAAATAAGGCGGCTCTACGATTTCCTGCCGCTCAACAACCGGGACCAGGCGCCGCATTGGCCGGTGGAAGACGATCCCCGCCGCCAGGAAATGTCGCTGGACACCCTGGTGCCGGAAAATCCCAACAAGCCCTATGACATGAAGGAACTGATCCTCAAGGTGATCGACGAGGGCGATTTCTTCGAGGTTGGCGAGGCGTTCGCCCGCAACATCATCACCGGCTTCGGCCGCATCGAGGGCGCGACGGTTGGCTTTGTCGCCAACCAGCCCATGGTGCTGGCGGGGGTGCTGGATTCCGATTCCAGCCGCAAGGCGGCGCGCTTCGTGCGCTTCTGCGATTGCTTCAATATCCCGCTGGTCACGTTCGTGGACGTGCCGGGCTTCATGCCGGGCACCGCCCAGGAACATGGCGGCATCATCAAGCATGGAGCCAAGCTTTTGTTCGCCTATGCCGAAGCCACGGTACCCAAGGTGACGGTGATCACGCGCAAGGCCTATGGCGGCGCCTATGACGTGATGGCGTCCAAGCATATGCGGGCCGACGTCAATTACGCCTGGCCATCGGCCCAGATCGCGGTGATGGGGGCCAAGGGCGCGGTCGAGATCATCA
>DATNFZ010000048.1:0-19498 GCA_035606155.1 Rhizomicrobium sp.
TCCTTCACCACATGCAGGCAGGAGCCGAACATGGCCTTGGCCGCCACGACATGGTCGCCCGTCTGGAGCGCTCCCAACAGCACGCCCGACACTGCCGCCATGCCGGTCGAGGTGGCTTGGGCGGCTTGCGAGCCTTCCAGCGCCGCCATCCGCGATTCGAACATGGTGACGGTGGGATTGGCGTAGCGGGAATATTGATAGCCGCCGATCTCGCCCTTGAAGCGGGCCTCGGCTTCCTCGGCATTTTCATAGGCATAGCCGGAGGTGAGGAACAACGCCTCGGACGTTTCCTGGAAGGGCGTGCGCATCGTGCCACCCCTGACCGCCAGGGTGCGCCGTTTCCAATTGCCCGTCTTCTTGTTGGTCGCCATGCGATCAAGCCTTTTCGGGCGGTTGTGACGCGGTTGCGGGCAGGGCGTCAAGCTCATTAGAGTCGCGGCGGACCCGCGGATTTCGAGAGGATATGAAGCGTCTTTACATCCTGCGCCACGCCAAGGCCGCGCAAGGCGAGCCGGGCCAGGATGACCACGCGCGCGCGCTGACCGTGCGCGGCATCGCCGATGCCGAAGCCATGGCGCGCTATCTGCGCAAGAACGGGGCCAAGCCCGAGCGCGTGCTGATCTCGACTTCGGCGCGCACCATCCAGACCGCCGATCTGGTGTTGCGTGAATTGGAAGGGCCACCCCGCGCTGATTATCGCGACGGACTTTATCTGGCGAGCGCCAGCAAGATTCTTGCGATACTGAAGACGCTGTCGGGCAAATTTTCCGCTGTGATGGTGGTGGGACACAATCCGGGACTAGAGGAGTTGGCGGCACTGCTCGCGCGCGAGCCGGTCAGGCGCAAGGAGCGCGAAAGGCGGGGCGAGCTGGAAGAGAAATTTCCCACCGCTTCATTGGCGGTGCTGGATTTCGCCATCGACCGCTGGCGCGACCTCAAGCCGGAAACCGGCAAGCTCGCCGATTTCGTAAGGCCGAAGGATTTATAAGACTCCTCATGCTGAGCTTGTCGAAGCATGAGGGCCGCCCAAGCTCGTTCAGTCCGGCCCCGGCTCGCGCCGCTACTACGCTGCTGCTCGAAGCCCCTTCGACAAGCTCAGGGTCAGGGATTTTAGATCGCCAGACGCCGGGGACTGACGGCCAGCGTCTTCCAGCCGAACGCCACTTCGCTCACGTCCTGGCCGCCCAGCACGGTGCGCCGCTCGGCGACGCGCGCGCCCCCCATCGCTTCGTAGAAGAAGCAGGCGTGATTTTGCGCGTGGCTCCAGATCAGGCAGGAGTGAAAGGCGCGGGCCTTGAGCGCCGCGAAGGCGCCGTGCAACAGCGCGCGGCCCACACCGCGACCCAGGAAATCGGGATCGACATAGAGCGTGTAAATTTCACCATCGAAGCCCAGCCCGCGGTCACGCGCAGCGCCAAACCCGGCCAGACCCATGACACCGTGACGGGGCGCGTCGGCGACCAGGATGGCGCCTTTGCGGATGGCGCGCTCCAGCCGGGCGGCGTGCATTTCCACCGACATGTTGGCGAGCAGGCGATGCGGAAGGATGGCGGCGTAAGTGTCCTGCCAGGCGGCGACATAGATGCGCGCCAACGGAACCGCATCTCCGGGACGCGCTGGTCTCAGACTCAAGGCGCCATCGCTCATGGGCCGAAGCGTGACCCAAGCTCAAGGTCGCGGCAAGGATTAAATCTTCGCGCACACCCTTGCGCACAACTGCCACCGAGATAAGCGCTGTCGAAGCTGGGTTATGCCCATCCTCCCCTTCGGCGCGCAGCGCCAAGAAGGGGAAGTGGCCGTAGCACCGCCAGGTGCGAAGGCCGGAGGGGTTCAACCAAGAAGTGGCGATTCCTGCACCCGCGCGAAGAATTTCGCGTTCTGTTCTCCGCCCTGATTGTAATGTTTGGCGTTGGTGAAGTCCGTGATCTTGCCGATATTTGCCGCGACGTCATCACACGTCGCCTTGTGGCCGAGATTGACGCCGTCGGTTTCCTCCAGGCGCGCGGCGGCGAACACGCCGGCGGCGGCGGTGAGGATCGTGCCGGTGGGCGCTTCGTCCGAGGCCAGAAAGGCCACGGCGGGCGTGACATATTCGGGCTTGAGCATCTCCATCACCGCGGGCGGCATCAGATTTTCCGTCATGCGGGTGGCGGCAACCGGGCAGATCGCGTTCACTTTGATGTTGTCCTTGTCGCCTTCCAGCTTCAGCGAGTTCATGAAGCCCACCAGCGACAGCTTGGCCGCGCCGTAATTGGTCTGGCCGAAATTGCCGTAAAGCCCCGTGGACGAAGTGGTGACGACGATGCGGCCATATTTCTGCGCCCGCATGATGGGCCAGATGGCGTGCGCCGGCTTCACCGTGCCCATCAGATGCACGTTCATTACCGCCTCGAAATCCTTGATCTCCATCTTGGCGAAGCTCTTGTCGCGCAGAATGCCGGCATTGGCGATCAGGATGTCGATGCGGCCCCATGTGTCCATGGCCTGCTTGACCAGATGCGCCACCCCGGCATCGTCGGTGATGGAGGCGCCATTGGCGATGGCGTCGCCGCCCGCGGCCTTGATTTCCTTCACCACCGCTTCGGCGGCGGCGGAATTGCCGCCGGTGCCGTCCACCGAGCCGCCCAGATCGTTGATCACCACTTTGGCGCCGCGCCTGGCCAGTTCCAGCGCATGCGCCCGGCCCAAGCCGCCGCCTGCCCCGGTGATGATGGCGACCTTGTCCTTGAAGCTGATGGCCATGGGAGACTCCTCGAAGCGGCGTTTGATCACGATGGCGTGGCGGCTACGGCATGGTCAAGGCGGCTCTTGCCCTTGAACCAGGTTGCCGCCGGATGCTCGACAAATCTCTCCAGCAGTCCACCCCAGACGGTGCAAGCCACCACCAGAGAGAGCGGCTCCAGCCACCAGGACAGGCTGATGAAAGTCGTGCCCAATACCGGTGTCATGGGTGCCGGATAAAGCCGCTGCTCGAACACCCGGATCACCAACAGCCAGAAGGTCTGGCCGATATAGACGGCATACGACCAGCGCCCCAGGACTTGCGGGATCCTCGTCTTGAGTGCGTCGGCGAATAGGCCTCGGTCGAAAGACAGCGCCAGGACCAGCGTCATCATGGGAAGCGCGGTCCAGATGTCCATCACCGTGTGCGACCAGCCGGTATCGTAGATACCGCAAAGCAGCGTCGCGAACACAGCCAGTTGGATCAGAGAATGGGCCCAATCAGGCAGACGGTCGTGCGGTTTCCAGGCGCGGTACAAGACGGCAAAGCCCACGCCCATGGCAAAATCGGCAAGTCCCCTAAGCACGCCATCGTGATAGGTGATGTCCAGGCCCACATGGGCGCCGGAAATGAGATCGAGCGCGGTCAAGCCGGCCACACCCGCAGCGATTAAGGCCAGGCCCCTCCAAGTCCGGCCGTTGGCCAGCCACAAGAGCATCGGAAACATCAGGCATAGCGCCCACTCCACGCTGACGAACCACGAGACGCCGTTCCAGGTGAGCCGGTCCATCGTGTTCCAGCCATGGACCAGGAAAAGGGAGAGGAAAAAACCTTTGACGCTCACATCCTGATGGTAGCGCAGATCGAAAATCGAATGATAACCGCCGATATGGGCCAGGATGCGGGTGACGATCACCATGGCCAGCACCGCCAAAAGCATGAACAGGTGCAGCGGGTATAGCCGGGTCAGGCGCGCTTTCAGGAACTGGCCATAGCCTTCGCGGGTGAGAAGCTTGGCCAGCCTTGGCCCATAGACATGGGTCAAGATGAATCCCGACAAGCAGAAGAAGAACTCCACCCACAGATAGCCGCGCGCCGCCAGAAGATCGAGCGGCCAGAAATTGCGATAGCCATGGCCCTCGCTGAAGTGAAACATCACCAGCACCAGAGGTGGGAAGGCCCGCGCGCCGGCCAATGCGCGAATTTCGGCGGGTTTGGTCATGTTGCGCCCTCGCGCCCAATCTAACGCGGAGCAAGGTCCCTGTCGCG
This sequence comes from Rhizomicrobium sp., assembly GCA_035606155.1. Lineage (GTDB taxonomy): Bacteria > Pseudomonadota > Alphaproteobacteria > Micropepsales > Micropepsaceae > Rhizomicrobium. The sequence goes on from DATNFZ010000048.1 coordinate 3,992, forward strand.
CGCGAATCAGGTAGCGTGCCGACCCGCGTGGCTGGGCGGCTTGGACGGTATGAGCGAAAACCACCTGGTGCATCTTCAATCGGTCCTGGGGATCGTCGCGATCATTGCGCTGGCCTGGGCTTTTTCGGAAGACCGCGGCGCGTTCCGCTTTCGCATGGTGGGGACGGCGCTGTTGCTGCAGTTGGCGATCGCGCTCTTGCTGCTGAAATTCCCGCCTGCCCGCGCCGTGCTTTTGGGGCTCAATCGCGTGGTCGATGCGCTGAGCCAGGCCACCACGGCCGGCGCCACCTTCGTTTTCGGCTATGTGGCGGGCGGCGTCACGCCTTTTTCCGTCACCAATCCCCGCGCGCTGACCAGCTTTGCGTTCGGCGTGCTGCCGCTGGTGATTGTCATCTCCGCCCTTTCGGCGCTGCTTTGGTATTGGCGGATTTTGCCTTGGATCGTGCGCGGCATCGCCTTTGTGCTGCGGCGTGTCCTGGGTCTGGGCGGGGCCACGGCGCTGGCCTCAGGCGCCACTGTCTTCTTCGGCATGATCGAGGCGCCCCTGTTGATCCGGCCCTGCCTTGCCAGGATGACCCGCACCGAGCTTTTCATCCTGTTCAGCGTGGGGCTGGCATCGGTGGCCGGCACCATGTTCGTGCTCTATGCGACGGTATTGAAGGATGTCCTGCCGGGTGCATTGGGCCATGTGCTGGTGGCCTCGATGATGGCGTTGCCCGCGGCGGTGATGATCGCGCGGGTGATGGTGCCCGGCGACGCCGCCACCGAAGAAGCGCCCGCAGAGCTGGGCTATCGCTCCAGCATGGACGCGGTCGCCAGGGGCACGGAAGACGGGCTCAAAATCTATCTTCAGATCATGGCGCTCCTGATCGTGATGATCGCCCTGATCGCGTTGGCCGATCACATATTGAGCGCGCTGCCGCGATTGGGCGGCGCGCCCATCACCTTGGAGCGCGTGCTGGGCTTCTTGTTCGCGCCGCTGGCCTGGCTTTACGGCGTGCCCTGGCACGAGGCCAGCGCGGCAGGGAGCCTGCTCGGCACCAAGGCCATCATCAACGAGCTGGTGGCGTATATCCAATATGCCGGACTGCCGAAGGGCACGCTCGATCCCCGTTCCGGCCTGATCATGGTCTATGCGCTGTGCGGCTTCGCCAATTTCGGCAGTGTGGCGATCCTGATCGCCGGCATGAGCGCCCTGATGCCGGAACGACGGAACGAGATCGTGCCTCTGGCCTTGCGCGCCATGGTCTCGGGAACCTTGGCGAGCGGGCTTTCGGCGTCCATGATCGGCCTTCTCACTTAAGTCCCAGCCGAGCGATGCGCCTCTTTCCGATTTGGTTGAGCCTGATTCTGATGGGATGCGCGGTTGCGTCCGCGCCCGTCGAGAACCAGAGCGTGACACCGCATTTCGAGGGCGGTGCGCTGGTGGCGCGGGACGGCACCAGGCTTCCCTTGCGGGAATGGGATGCGCAAGGGGGCGAGCCAAAGGCGGTGATCATCGGCCTTCACGGCATGAGCGATTATTCCAACGCCTTTGACGGTCCGGGGAAGGAATGGGCCAAGCACGGCATCACCACCTTGGCGATCGACCAGCGCGGTTTCGGCCGCTCCGACAATCCCGGGTCGTGGGCGGGAACCGAAACGATGCGGCATGATCTCGACGATTTCGCCATTGCCGCGCATGCGCGCTTTCCGGCCACGAAAATCTTCGCCCTGGGCGAAAGCATGGGCGGCGCTGTGCTGCTCACGGCGCTGGCTTCCTCCGATCCGCCGGCGGTCGATGGCGCCATCCTGGTCTCGCCCGCGGTCTGGTCGCGTTCCGACATGCCCATCCCGTATCGCGTAGCGCTGTTCCTGGTGGCGCACCTGACGCCGGGCATCATCCTCACCAATTCGGCGGCCCGGCATATCGTCACCGTGGTGCCGTCGGACAATGTCCCCATGCTGATCGCGCTGGGCAAGGATCCTTTGTTCCAGAAGAAGACGCGCGCCGACGCCTTGTTCGGGCTGGTCAATCTGATGGATGAGGCGCGCCGCGCCGCCGGCGAAATCACCCACGCGCCGCCGATTCTGTTCCTGCACGGCGCCAAGGATCAGGTGATCCCGCCGAAATCGGCCGCTGCCGCCATCGCCGCGCTGGATGGCCACGCCGAGGCGCGCGAATATCCGAACGGCTATCACATGCTGTTGCGCGATCTTGAAGGAACCAAAGTTCAGGACGACGTCGTGGACTGGGTGCTCGCGCACTAGGAACTCTGCGGAAACGTTCATCAGTTCCAGCCGTTACCAGGGAACAGATTTCCGGAGAGCAAGATGGACCAGAAAAAGAAACCTGATTTGCGCGATGGCGTGCCGCGCACCACCGTCACCAATACCGATTCCCGCATGGCGGGCGGCGCCGACAACCCCAACGTCTCGGTGGATGAGAATCCGCATCTGGTCAAACCGGGTGCCCCCGATCAGCGCGTGCCGGAAGGCCAAACCACCAAAGGGGATTAGGTAAGTCGGACGGCACGGGAGAGGCTGTTTCCCGACCGCCGCTTCCCTGTTTCTGTGCGTCAGCGCTTTCTGGCTCTTGTCTTCGCCGGCTTGGGCGCAGGCGGCGGTGTTTCCGCCTCCCTGGCAAGGCGCAAGGCTCTCAGCCGCGCGGTCTTGGCGTCGAAGGCGGCGCGTTCCTTGGCGATTTCCGCCCAGACCAGCTTGTCGCGCTGCTCGGAAGCGGTGAAGGGTGGCTTGGGGTCTGCCATGCCGGTTTCTACCACGCCTTGTTCCCGTGCGAAACCGCACCAGATTGTCAAACCCCCTGTGAGGCCCGATAAGGCGGCATGGGGAGGCTTGATCGCGCCGTCAATATCGCCGATTTGCGCGGCCTGGCGAAGGCACGGCTGCCGGCGGTGGTATTCGACTATCTGGATGGCGCGGCCGAAGACGAGGCCACTCTCAAGGACAATTGCCAGGCCTTCAAGAACTGGATTTTCCGCCCCCGCCACGGGGTTGAGATCAAGAGGCTGGACCTCGCCATCACCGTCATGGGCCAAAGGCTGGAATGGCCGGCCCTTCTGGCCCCCATCGGCTACAGCGCCCTGATGCATCCCGACGGCGAAGTGGGCGTGGCCAGGGCCGCCGGGCAGGCCGGCACGGGCGCGATTCTCTCCACCATTTCGGGTGCGCCGATGGAAGCCTTGGCCGCCACCGGCACGCCCACCTTCATGCAAATCTATCTTCTGGCAGGACGCGAGGCTGGCGAAGCCACCCTGGAGCGCGCGGAAGCCTGCGGCGTCAAGGGCCTGTTCCTCACCGTGGACACGCCGGTGGCGGGATTGCGCGAGCGCGATTTCCGCAATGGCATGACCCAGCTGATGGGCAAGAATTTGTTCGCCAAGCTCCCCTATGCCGGCGATGTCCTGATGCATCCAGGGTGGCTCGCCACCTATATCGCCGGCTATCGCATGACGCATCTGCCCAATGTGGTGACCGAGGAAGGTCCCTTGCCGCTCACGGACGTGGCCAAGGTCCTGTCGCGCTCGGTGGTGACGTGGAGTGACCTCGACTGGATCCGTGAAGCATGGAAAGGGCCTGTCGCCGTCAAAGGCATCTTGACCGGTGATGACGCGCGGCGCGCCTGCGACGGCGGCGCCGATGCGGTGGTGGTGTCCAATCATGGCGGCCGGCAATTGGACGGGGTGGCGGCCAGCCTCGATGCGCTTCCCGAAGTGGCGCGCGCGGTGGGCGAACGCTGCCAGGTGCTGATGGATGGCGGCATCCGCCGCGGCGCCGACATCGTCAAGGCGTTGGCGTTGGGTGCAAACGCGGTCCTGATCGGGCGCGGCTATGCCTATGGCCTGGCGGCGGGGGGCGAAGCCGGCGTGACGCGGGCGCTGGCCATCCTCAAGGCCGATCTGGAACGCACCATGAAGCTTCTGGGCTGCGCCTCGCTGGCCGATCTGGAGGAAAGCTATCTCCAGCGGCGCTAGAGCATGATCACGCTTCGTAGAATCGCGATCATGCTCTAGGTTTTTGATTTATCGCGCAATTTTTTCCGAAAACCGCCTCACACTTTTCGGATTGCGCTCTAAGTCAGCGCTGCGGCATGATCACCTTTCCGGTTTCGAGCAGCGATTTGAGATTGGACAGGATCGAAGGCCAGCCCTGCGACGCCGCCTGGATGAATTTGGAGTTCTCACGCTCGATCGTGTGGGTGATGGTGAGCTTTACCACGTCATCCTTCGGCTCGAGCTCGAACACGCAGCGCGAATAGCCTTCTTCCTTCAGTTCCGGCCTGAACTGGTTCTGCCATTTCAAAACCAAACGCCTGGAGGGCTCACACTCTACCACTTCGCCTGCGTCGGCGACGCGGTCGTCGGGGAAGATCATCTTCCAGCTTGCGCCCGGCTTCCATTCCGATTCCTGACGGATGCCGAACCAGTATTTCCGGGTGAATTCGGGGCTGATCAGCGCGGTCCACAATTCCCCGGGCGTGGTCTTGATATAGGTGACATAGATGAAACTGCTTTCCGCCACGATGGTCTCCTGTTCCGTTATTTCCGGGGTTTGCTTTCCAGCGCCTGTTTGAGATCGGAGAGGGCGCCAAGCCGCGCCTGATCGAACTTTCCGATCCACCTTTCCGCGATCTCATTGATCGGCACGGGATTGATGAAGTGCCGTTTCTCGCGGCCCTGGCGCAGCGACGCCACCAGATTGGCCTCTTCCAGGATGGCGAGGTGCTTGGTCACCGCCTGGCGCGTCATCTCCAGTCCGTCCGAAAGTTCGCTCAATGTCTGTCCATTCCTGCGGCGCAGCCGGTCCAGCAGCAGCCGGCGGCTTTTGTCCGCCAGGGCCCGGAAAACGGCATCATCATCCATGTCGTTATTATGCAACCATTTGGTTGCATGTCAAGTGCATGCTTGAGGCAGCAAGGTCGAGTTGCATTTTCAGAGCTGCCGGGGCTCTCCCAGCCTGGCCTTCAGCCAATCAAGCGCGCGCTCGGGATGGGCGGCCCAGCGTCCCGACCCTGTTGAACGCGGCGGGAATCGACAGGCCATCTTGCCTGCGCTGCTTCTCCAGCTCGAAAATCACCAAGGTACGGCTCGGGATAGGGCGGCGGGACGCGAATGAGATCGCCCACATCAGGATGGCGCTGGCGCGCTTCCCTCAGCGCATAATATTTCTCGAGAACGCTTTTTAACTCGCGCACGAACAGGTCATGCGAATTGTCGGGCATGTTCGATGCGCGAGGGGGACGAAACTAACGCCCCTGGTGGCGGAAGAAGCGGCCCTTGGTCATCTTCTGGTTATGCCCCTGATTGAAGCGCGTCCACATCGGTTGTTCGGGCTTTCCCGGATGCGGCGGCTCGGCTTTGGGCTTGGGCGCCGCGGGATGGGCTGGCCCGGTCGTGACTTGCTGGGCGGGCGCGGCCGCCGCGGCTTCCGGCAATCTGGCTTCGGTGGGTTTTGCCGGCTTTGCCATCGGCTTGCCGGGCTTTGCCTTCCCGGCGGTTTTCACCGGCTTCGCGGGTTTGGTTTTACTGGGCTTGGCTGTCTTGGCTTTGCCGCTTTTGGCTTTAGGCATGGTCCTTCCTTTGGCAGAAGCTCACGGAGGAAATGATACACCGGGAAAATCAAAATGCGCAGAGATTCTCCTGCAGCAGCAGACCGGCCTTGAGCCAGACCCGCCCGCCATAGGCGCCTGTTCTGCCACGAAGGGGCGTGCCCGCGGGCAGTCTCAGCCAGGAATGGGGTGCGAAGGTTTGGCTAGCATCGGAGAAAGACCCCTCCAGCACCAGCAATTCCAGGCCGTCCGGATTGGCCAATTCTAAGCTCTGGTCCGCCCGCCACATCTCCAGCCGAACCTGCTCATGGCCATTGTCGAACAAGATCCCATCTGCATTGCGCAGCGCGACGGTGGCATCATCGTCCCGGCGGAATTGCCAAAGCTTGACGAAGATCACACAGCCTTGCGCGGAGCCGGGCCGGTGCCCCGATCCCGGTGGATTGCGCATGTAAGAGCCCGCCGGATAATCGCGGCTTTCGTCCTGGAACACGCCGTCCAGCACCAGAATCTCCTCGCCGCCCGGGTGGCCATGGGCGGAAAAATGACTATTCCTGGCATAGCGCACGATCGAAGTCGCGCGCGCCTTTTCATCGCCGATGCGGAACAGCATGCGTCGCTCTACGCCCGGTGTGGGGCTCGCCACCCAGGGAAGTTTTCCCGCGTGTACGATGACAGGGACGCTGAAATCGGCGTTCAGCTTCATCAAGATTTACAACTCCGCGCGTCCGCCATCGACGACGATCTCCGCGCCCAGCATATAGCTGGAGGCGTCGCTGGCCAAAAACAAGGCGGCATTGGCGATGTCGTCGGCCGTGCCCATGCGGCCGGCGGGAATGATCTTTGAGGTCGCTTCGACATAAGTCTGGAAATCCGCGTCGCTGCGTGTGCCCTTGTGGAGCGGTGTGATGATGGAGCCCGGGCTCACCGCATTGACCCGGATTTTCTTCTCCGCCAGTTCGGCGGCGAAGGTGCGGGTGAAGGAGCGCACCGCTGCCTTGCTGGCTGACAGGATTCCCCGTCCCGCCACCCCACGCTGATCCAGCCATGAGGTGTTGAGGATGATGGAGCTTCCCGGCGGCATCAGGGGCACCACTGCCTGGACGGAAAAGAATACCCCCTTGACGTTCACATCCATCAGCTTGGTGTAAGCGGCTTCGTCGGTCGCGCCGATGGGGGTGCCCAGCGCCGTGCCGGCATTGGCGAGGAAGATGTCGAGCTTGCCGAAGGCGGCTTTTGTCTCCTCGGCCATGCGCGTCAGCTCGGCGACGGAACGGACATCGGCCTTGATGGTGACGGCTTTGCCGGCGAGCGCCGCCCTGGCCTTGTCGAGCTTGGCGGCATCGGTGCCGGCGATGGCAACTTTGGCGCCATGCTTCTGGAACAGTTTGGCGGTGGCCAGCCCGATGCCGCTCGAGCCCCCGGTGATCAAAGCAGTCTTTCCCTCCAGCGTCATGGCGGTTTCTCCTCGTGGATTTATGTGGCTAGATTAGAGGCGAGAATGGATCGTCGCCACCGGATGAGAGACATGACCGGACCGCGCGAGCAGCATCCGTGGCGGGGAGGGCTTTGTACTTCCCGAACTTTTATTCCCGCGCCAAGGTGGAAACCGTGGCGGAGGCGCGCGTTATGCTGGAACCCGCGAAACAGCGGGCCGAGGAGGGGACATGCGGATTGCGGTATTGACGGGCGGCGGCGATGTGCCGGGGCTCAACCCCTGCATCAAGGCGATCACCGAAAATGCCTTGCAGGAAGGCTGGGAGGTGCTGGGCTTCCGCCGCGGCTGGGCCGGTCCGCTTTGCTACAATCCCGACGATCCGGAAGCGAGCAAACAGCATGTGATGCCGCTCACCCATGAGCGGGTGCGCACCATTGACCGCACCGGCGGCACTTTCCTGCATTCGTCGCGCACCAATCCCGCCAAGGTGAAACCATCCGACCTGCCGGATTTCCTCAAGGATTTGCCCCGCAAGGGCGACAAGGTCGATGCCACCCCCCACGTCCTCAAAGTGCTGCAAGCGCTCAAGATCGACGCGCTGGTGGCCTTGGGCGGCGACGACACGCTCTCTTACGCGGCGCGGCTGCACCAGGAAGGCTTTGCCGTGATGGCCTGTCCCAAGACCATGGACAATGACGTGTTCGGCACCGATTACTGCATGGGCTTTTCCACCGCCGTGTCACGTTCGGTGGAAGCGATCACGGCGCTAAGGACGCCGGTGGGCAGCCATGAACGTGTCGGCGTGGTGGAATTGTTCGGCCGCAATTCCGGTGAGACGGCGCTGCTCGCCGGTTATCTGGCCGCCGCCGACCGTACCCTGATCGCCGAAGTGCCGTTCGACATGGAAAAGCTGGCGGCACTGGTGGAAAAGGATCACGCCCGCAATCCATCCCGCTATGCCATGGTGGTTCTGTCCGAAGGCGCGCAGATGAAGGAAGGGCCGATCGTCGAGGCCGGACCCGAAGACGCCTACGGCCATCGTAAGCTGGGCGGGATCGGCGAGATGGTGGGCGCGGAGATTCAGCGCCTTACCGGCATCGGGGTGATGAACCAGAAATTGGCCTATCTGATGCGCGCGGGCGCGCCCGATGCCTTGGATCAGATGGTGTCGAAGAATTACGGCACGATGGCGATTCAGTTGTTGAAGGATGGCAAACATGGGTTGATGACCGCCATCCAGGCGGGGCGCTACACCAGCGTGCCGGTTGAGACCTGCATCAAGGGCACGCGCCGCGTGGATGTGCCCGCGCTCTACGACACGGAAGCATACCGGCCGCGCCTCGCCGCGCTTACCGGAAAGCCGATGTTCCTGTACTGATTGCGCTGTTCCCGGATAAACTTTGGATGAAGGACGTTTCCTTGAGAGACCGCTGTCCCTACGGGCGGAGCGGCGGTCCGGCACAAGCACAAGGAGATCCCATGAAAGCCCTTCTCGCTTCAGCCGCCGTTGCAGCCTTGATGCTGGCGGCGCCCGCTTTCGCGCAACAGAGTGACAGTTCCACGGCGTCACAGACCGACCAGGCCACTACGCAAGCACCCGACAATGGCACGGCGTCGGGACAGTCGGGCGGCACGTATGGCCAGATGATGCGCGACAACCGTAAGGATGCCGGTATCGGACCATCCGCTTCCAATGGCAGTGGCAGCTCGACCGCGATGGCGACGACCAATCCGCCGGCGGGCGGCCAGGATTCGGATCAGACGACGGCCGAGAATGTGCCGCCGCCGGAAAGTACCTCGCCCAGCGAGCAGAAGCCGGGTCAGGCCAGCAACCAAGATCAGTCCGCGGCCCAGGCGCCCGAAAGCGCATCACCCAGCGAGCAGAATCCGGGCGCGGCCACGGCTGAAAATGAAGGACCCGCCGAGCAGAACCAGGCCATGGCGGAAAATCAGCAATCCGACCTGACCACCGCCCAGAACGGCAAGGCTCCTTCGGCCGGCGCGCCGGCCAGCGACCAGAATTCCGACCAGGCCACGGCTGAAAACGGCGCACCGTCGGAAAAAAAGTAGCGGATAAAGTAGCGGATAAAGTGAAACGGAGCGAAATGAGGAGGATCACTTCGCTCCGCTTTTTAGTTTGCGACTTTCGTCGCGCGGCGGCCTGCCGGACCGCTCGCCTTTGGTCAACCCCTTCGAAAGATTGCCTCGGTGAGACGGATTAAAGCCAACTCCCGCGCCGTCGGCCATTGGTGAAAAATACCGAAGGTGGCGCTTTCCTTGATCCGGCTTTTGATGAAAGATCATGGGGGTTGCGGGGGGACTCCTCATGTCGCGCGGGCAGAACCGCCGTCATTTTCTGGCATCGGCTTCGGCGCTTCCGATTCTGGCGTTCGCCGGCCATGCCCAGGCGGTGAGCATATCCGGCCATCTGCCCTGGGAAGCCTTTGCAGGCGATCCTCCCCGGCCGGTCAATCCCGCAGGCTGGTATTATTTCACGCCCAATGAGGTGGCGACTGTCGAAGCCATCGTCGATCGGTTGATCCCCGCGGATCATCTCTCGGTGGGCGGCAAAGCTGCGGGCTGTGCCGTCTTCATCGACCGTCAATTGGCGGGCAGCTTCGGCAAATCCAGCCGCCTTTACATGAAGGGCCCCTTCACCAAGGGCTTGCCCACCCAAGGCTATCAAGGCGCGCTGACACCGGCCGGCCGCTATCGCGAAGGCCTGCGTGCGCTCGACGATCATGTCCATGGCGCCTATGGCAAGAGCTTCGCGCAGTTGCGTGCAGCGGAGCAGGACGAAATCCTGGAAGGGTTGGAAAGCGGCAAGATCGAACTGAAATTGGCCTCAGGCCTCAGCACCAGGAGTTTCTTCGACCTGGTGCTGGAAAACACGATGGAAGGTTTCTTCGCCGATCCTCTCTATGGCGGCAACAAGGGCCTGGCGGGCTGGAAGCTGATGGGCTTTCCCGGCGCCCGCTACGACTATCGCGACCATGTGGACAAGCACAATGTGCCTTATCCGCATGGCCCGGTCTCGATCTATGGCGAGACCTGAAGATGGCGAAGATCTTGCCTCGCAAAGACGTGGTGATCATGGGCTTGGGTTGGACCGGCGCCATCCTGGCGCAGGAACTGACCGAAGCCGGGCTTGATGTGGTTGCGATCGAGCGCGGGCCGTGGCGCGACACTGCCACCGATTTCAACATCGGTTACATGCAGGACGAGTTGCGCTTTGCCGTGCGCAAGGACCTGTTTCTTTCGCCCGTGCTGGAAGCCATGACCATGCGCAACAGCACGGATCAGACGGCATTGCCGATGCGCGACTACGGCTCTTTCCTGCCCGGCTATGGCGTGGGCGGAGCCGGCGTGCATTGGAACGCCTATGTCTGGCGCTTCTTCCCCAGCGATTTCCAGCTCAAGACCCATTTGACGCAGCGCTATGGCGCGCGGCGGATCAGCGAGCTGCAGTTGGAAGATTGGGGCGTGAGCTATGACGAGCTGGAGCATTGCTTCGACCAGTTCGAGTATCTCACCGGCACTTCGGGCAAGGCCGGCAATCTCAAGGGCCAGACCATCGACGGCGGCAATGTGTTTGAAGGTCCCAGGGCGCGGGAATACCCCACCCCGCCGCTCAAGATGCCCTACAGCGCAACCATGTTCATGGAAACGGCCAAGAGTCTCGGCTTTCACCCTTTTCCCGCGCCGGCAGCCAATCTCTCGCAGCCTTATGTGAATCCCCTGGGTGTGGCGATGGGCCAATGCACCTATTGTGGTTTCTGCGAGCGCTTCGGCTGCGCCAATTATTCCAAGGCAACGCCGCAGACCACCATTCTTCCGGTGCTGATGAAGAAAAAGAACTTCGAAGCCCGCACCGAATGCGAAGTGCTGAAGATCAATCTTCATCCCGACGGCAAGACCGCCAAAAGCGTCACCTATGTGGATCGCGCCGGCCAGGAATATGAACAACCGGGCGACATCGTTCTTTTGTGCGGCTACGGGCTGATGAATGTCCGCATGATGCTGCTCTCGGGCATCGGCAAGGCCTATGATCCCGCCGCCGGCGAAGGCACGGTGGGCCGCAATTATTGCTACCAGACCCAGGGCGCGTCCGTCCGGCTGATCTTCGAAGGCAAACATTTCAATCCCTTCATCGGCACGGGCGCGCTGGCCGCCGGCATCGATGATTTCAATGGCGACGCCTTCGATCATTCCAAACTGGATTTCGTGGGCGGCGCGGGCATCACCTGCGGCTCATCCAATGGCCGTCCGATCGGTTACCACCCCACGCCTCAGGGTACACCGCGCTGGGGCGCGAAATGGAAAAAGGCCGTGGCCGAGACCTATCAGAACACGCTGGGCATCGGCGCCCAGGGTTCGTCCTATCCAGTGCGCGGCAATTATCTCGATCTCGATCCCACCTATAAAGATCGTTTCGGCCGCCCGCTGCTGCGCATCACGTTCGACTTCCCGGACAATGATCTGCGCATGGCGAATTATATGTCCGATGAGCTGGCCAAGATCGGTCGCGCCATGAATCCAAAAGAACTCACGGTGGGCCATAGCCGCAAAGGCTGGAATTCCGTGCCCTATCAGACTACCCATAATACCGGCGGCGCGTCCATGGGCGCCAATCCCAAGACCAGTGCGGTCAACCGTTATCTGCAAAGCTGGGACGTTTCGAACCTGTTCGTAATCGGGGCGTCGGCGTTCCAGCAGAATGTGGGCAAGAATCCGACCGGCACGGTGGGGGCCCTGGCCTATTGGGCGGCGGAAGCGATCCGCGACCGCTATCTCAAGAAACCCGGCGCGCTGGTCGAGACATGAGAGGCGCGCTGGCAGTTCTGGCGTTGCTGACCTTGGCCGGCACGGCCCGGGCGCAGGAGCCGATGTCGGCTGGCCGCTATCAGGCGATCTTAAGCGATTGCGAAGGCTGTCACACCGCGCCGGGGGGAAAGCCCTTCGCGGGCGGCCTGGTGCTCGAGACGCCGTTCGGCCCCATGGCTGTGCCCAACATCACTCAGGACCGCGCCACCGGCATCGGCACGTGGAGCGAAAGTGATTTCCGCCGTGCGGTGCGTGAAGGCGTCGCGCCCGGCGGCGCGCGTCTCTATCCCGCGATGCCTTATCCCTATTACGCACGCATCAGCGATGCGGATTTGTCGGCGCTCTGGTCTTATCTCAAGACCGCGGCGCCGGTGCATAATGCGGTCAAGGTCAACCGCCTCCATTTCCCCTTCAACATCCGCACTCTGATGGCGGGATGGGATTGGCTTTATTTCAAAAAGCAAAGCTTCACGCCGATAGCCGACAAATCGGTGGAATGGAATCGCGGCGCCTATCTGGTGACCGGGCCTGGCCATTGCGGCGCCTGTCACACCGCCAAAAGCCTGTTGGGCGCAGACCGTGCCGCATCACTCACCGGGGGATCGCTGCAAGGCTGGTTCGCGCCCGAGATCACGGGCGCCAAGCCTCAAGGGGTGGGCAATTGGAGTGTGAGCGATGTCGTCACCTATCTCAAGACCGGCTGGAATGCACATGGTGTGGCGTCCGGTCCGATGGCCGAGGTGGTGGAGCGCTCGACTTCGCAGATGAGCGACGGCGACCTTCAAGCGATCGCCGTTTATCTCAAGGACCAGCCGCCGGCGAAGGACCGCGCACCAGCCATGGCGGCCGATAATGCTGGCTTGAAAGCAGGCGCGGTCCTCTATCGCGACAATTGCGTGGCTTGCCATGGCTTCGACGGCAAGGGTGAAAAACTGATTTTCCCGGCGCTGGCCGGCAATGCCGTCCTGGCCCAACCCAGCGCGGAAAGCCTGATCCGGGTGGTGCTGGCGGGTGCACAGGCCGTGACCACAAAGGCGGCTCCCACCGAGCCCGCCATGCCGTCCTTCGCCTGGAAGCTCAATGACCGGCAATTGGCCGATCTTCTCACCTATGTCCGCAACAGTTGGGGCAATCGGGCTGGGGCGGTGAGCGCAGACGATGTTGCCAAAATCCGCGCGAATTTGCGCGGCGGGTCTTAAAGACCCCGGACCGCCGTCACCAGATCGGCAACATGCTCCGGCGGCGTGGGCTGCATCACGCCATGACCCAGATTGAAGATGAAGGGCTTGCCCCGCATCGCCGCCACCAGCCGTTTGCCTTCGGCGCGCATTGCCTCACCGCCTTGCAGCAACAGAACGGGATCGAGATTGCCTTGCCGGGCGACCTGCGGAGGCAAGGCGAGGGTGGCGAGGTCGGTCATCTGGTCCACGCCCACGCCACGCACCTTGGTGGCTCGGGCATAGCGGGACAGCCATGACCCTGCGCCGCGAGGAAAGCCTATGATCGGGACCGCGGGGTGCGTGGCTTTGACCGCGGCGACGATGCGGGCGGTGGGGGCGAGGACCGCGCGCTCGAACAGGCCGGCCGGCACGGTCCCGGCCCAGCTTTCGAACAGTTGCAGCGCTTCCGCGCCGGCATCGGCCTGGGCGATGAGATAGGCGCTGGTCGCTTCCACCAGCACGTCCATCAGCCGCGCAAAGCTTTCCGGCTCGGCCCATGCCCAGCGGCGGATTGTCTCGTGATCGGTGCCGCCGCGGCCTTCGAGCATATAGGTGGCGACGGTCCAGGGCGCGCCGGCAAAACCGATCAGGGCGGTGTCGTTGCCCAATGCGCTGCGCACGCCGCGGATGGTCTGCATCACCGGGGCAAGCTTTTCGCCGTCATACTGGAGCGCCGCGATATCATGGCCGTCGCGCAGGGGCTCCAGCCGCGGCCCTTCGCCTTCGGCGAACCAGAGCTTCTGGCCCAGGGCGTGGGGGATCAGCAGAATGTCGGCGAACAGGATGGCCGCATCGAGTTGAAAACGCCGCACCGGCTGCAGCGTCACTTCCGCCGCCAATTCGGGATTGAGGCAGAATTGCACGAAGTCGGGCGCCTTGGCCCGGAGCGCGCGGTATTCCGGCAGATAGCGGCCTGCCTGGCGCATCAGCCAGATCGGCGGCACGGATGCGGGCTCGCCGTTCAGGACCGAAATGAGCTTCTTCACCATCCTCGTTTTTCCAAACTCTGGATGAAGCTTTCGCCGGCTTCGGCGCGGATTTCACCGCCCAACCTGTGGCCCAGCCGCGCGGCCTCGCTCCTGGCATCGGCGCCAAGCGCGACACGTTCTTCCCGCCGCCAGCGCCTCTTGCCATCCGGAGTCAGCACTTCGCCCAGAAAATGAAGATGATTGTCCTTGAGCCGCGCCAGCGCGCCGATGGGCGTGCGGCAGGAGCCGTCGAGCGCTTCCAGGAAGCCACGCTCGGCAGCGGTGGCGATTTCCAGGGCGGAATCGTTCAAGCGCGCCAGCACGCCCAGCGTTTTCGTGTCGTCAGCGCGGCAGGTGATCGCAAGCGCGCCTTGCCCCGGCGCGGGTGGCATGACTTCCACCTCCACCAGGGACGCGGCATGGTTTTGCAGCCCCATGCGCGTCAGTCCCGCCAGCGCCAGGAAGGTGGCATCCATCCGGCCCTCCTCGATGCGCTTCAGCCGCGTCTCGACGCTGCCGCGCAAGGTGACGACTCGAAGATCGGGCCTGAGATGCAAGGTCTGCGCCTGGCGCCTGAGGCTGGCTGTCCCCACCACCGCGCCAGGCGGCAAGTCTTTCAAACCGCGCGCCTCGGGCGAGATGAAAGCATCGCGCGGATCTTCCCGCGAAGGGATCGCCGCCAGCGCAATGCCGTCCGGCATCAGGGTGGGCAGGTCCTTGAGCGAGTGAATCGCGGCGTCGATGCGACGATCCTTCAGCGCTTCGTCCAGCTCCTTGGTGAAGAGGCCCTTGCCGCCCGCGTCCTGCAAGCGGCGGTCGGCGATCTGGTCGCCGGAGGTGACGAAGCTTTCGACTGAAGGCGGCGCGCCGAGCAACGGCGTCAAAAGCCCGGCGACATAACGCGATTGCGTCATGGCCAAGGGCGAGCCGCGCGAGCCCAGCCTCATGGCCATTCCGCAACCGGCGGCATGGAGGACAGGATGCTTTCGACATTCCCCCCGGTCTTCAGGCCGAACATGGTGCCGCGGTCGTAGAGAAGATTGAACTCCACATAGCGGCCGCGCCATTTGGCCTGCTCGTGGCGTTGGGCCATGGTCCAGGCTTCGTTCCAGCGGCGTTTCAACAATTGCCCATAGATGTCGAGGAACGCCGATCCCACATCCCTGGTGAAAGCAAAGTCGCGCTCAAAGTCGCCACTCTGGTGATGGTCGTAGAAGATGCCGCCCACGCCGCGCGGTTCCCCCCGGTGGGGCAGGAAAAAATATTCGTCCGCCCATTTCTTGTATTTGTCGTACCAGGCCGGATCATGCCCGTCGCAGGCAGCCCTGAGGCGGGCATGGAAATCGCGCGCGTCCTCATGCGATTGCGACCGCGCGGCATCCAAGGTGGGATTGAGATCGGCGCCGCCGCCGAACCAGCTTTCGGTGGTGACGATCATGCGGGAGTTCATGTGCGCCGCCGGCACATTGGGATTCTTCATATGCGCGATCAGGCTGATGCCTGACGCCC
>DATNFZ010000049.1:0-4165 GCA_035606155.1 Rhizomicrobium sp.
CGGTGTTGGATCTGGGATGCGGTCCGGGCTCCCTGTCGCTGCCGCTGGCCCGGCTGGGCATGGCGGTGACGGCCGCCGACCCCGAGCCGGAAATGCTGGCGGCTGCAGAAGCCGCGGCCAAGACCGAAGGCGTACCGCTCACCCTGTGGCGCGGTGGCTCCTACGATCTGACACCCGCGATGGGACCTTTCAAGCTCGTCACCATCGGGCGCGCCTTCCATTGGATGGATCGCCAAGCGACCCTTGCCATGCTCGACTGCATCATCTTGCCGGGTGGCGCCGTCGTCCTGTTTCACGACGCCCATCCCGTGCTGCCGGAAAACGACTGGTTCAAGACCCTATGCAAAGTGGGCGACCGCTATGGCCGCGCCGCCCAGCCCCATATCGGCGAACGCAAGGCGTTGGGCCATCGCCGCTACGAACCCTTCCTCTATCAGTCGGCCTTCACCAAGCTCGACGGATTGAGCGTCACCATTCGCCAACCGATCAGCGAAGACGAGATTGTCGGCCGCGCCTTTTCGCAGTCCACCACATCGCCGGAAAAATTGGGCGATCGCGCCGACAGTTTTGAAGCCGAACTGCGCGAGCGCTTGCGGGCGCTTTCCGCCGACGGGCAATTCATCGAGATCGCCGAGATGGTAGCGCTGGTGGCGCGGCGGGAAGGGAGCAGCGGCCAGGAAAAGTGTGAAGCACCCGAAGGGTGCGAAGCGGTTTTCCGTCCGGCCGTGCGACCATCAAATGAATAGTTGGCGCGCGATGCGGCGGGGAAAGCTTTATGATTTCGCCGCGGGACTGCCGCTTATTTTGTGGTTCGGATATGGCGCCATCAAGCTCAGGCCCGATCTGGCCGCCGATGCCCGCGCCTTGCTGGCGGCGCCGGACAGTCTGCTCGCCAATCTGCGTTTCTTCGCCCTGTTCGCGGCGATGGCGTTTAATCTCTTGCTGATCTACCTGATCGTGGTCCGCACCGAGCCTGTGCGGCGCGCTTCCGGAATTCTGCCGCGCTTGTACGGTTTCGCGGGAACATTCCTGGGCGTTGGCATCCTGTATCTGCAGCCGCTCGATCTCTCATTGTTCTGGCAGACCGTGGCGGCGGCTCTGGTGTTCGCGGGCAGTCTGGGTTCGGCCATTGTCTTGGCGAAGCTGGGCAAGGCTTTCGCCATCATGCCGGAGGCACGTTTGCTGGTGACGTCCGGGCCCTATGCCTGGGCGCGGCATCCGCTCTATATGATGGAGATCATTACCTTGATCGGGACGGCGATCCAGTTTCAGCAACCCTGGGCGGGCTTGCTGGCGTTGGCTGTCATTTTGCTGCAGGTGGCGCGCACCATCTTTGAGGAGCGCGTCCTGACGGCAGCCTATCCCGAGTACGCAAGCTATCGCGCGCGCGTGAAGCGTTTCGGTATTCTATGACCGCCGGTTCAAGAGCGTCTTGAAGCTTGGCTGGAACCGACCTCCCCTACGGCGCTTAGCGCCTGGTAGGGGAGGTGGCCGTAGCAGCGCTTATTGCATGGCGGCGTGAGCCGGCGTGCAAAAGTAAGCTGCGCAGGCCGGAGGGGTCCGAAAATGCTTTAAACGAATTCGACCTTTAAAATCTCATAAGAGCGCGCACCGCCCGGCGCCGACACTTCCACCGTGTCGCCCTTGCTCTTGCCGATCAGGGCGCGCGCGATCGGCGAGGAGAGCGAGATGCGGCCTTTCTTGGCGTCGGATTCCACATCGCCCACGATTTGGTATTTGCGCTTCTCGTCGGTGTCTTCGTCCACCAGCGTGACCGTGGCGCCGAACTTGATGCTGCTGCCTGAGAGTTTGGAGATATCGATCACTTCGGCGCGCCCGATCTGGTCTTCCAGCTCCATGACACGGCCTTCGATGAAGCTCTGGCGCTCCTTGGCGGCGTGATACTCGGCATTCTCCGAAAGATCGCCATGCGCGCGCGCTTCCGCGATCGCCTTGATCACGTCATGGCGGTCTTCGTTCTTAAGCCGATTGAGTTCGTCTTCGAGGCCCTTGAAACCCGCCGCCGTCATCGGAATTTTTTCCATCGCCGTCCGTCCTTGCGGCCAAAAGAACCCTCCCTCCGGCCTTACTGGTCCGGAATGGTTCCGTAGCCACCTCTAAGCTATTGTTCCTGCTGAGTTTTTCTGAATGGGGAGATCACTCAGCCGCCAAAGAGTAAGACTGCAGGGGGGCGACTTCAAGAGAGTGGCCCTTCAAGGCTGCAATGGCCTCGGTGGCCGCTTTGGCCCCCGCCAGGGTGGTGTAATAGGGAACCTTGAGGCCCAGTGCCGCGCGCCGGATGGAGGCGGAATCGACCAAGGCCTGCGCGCCTTCGGTGGTGTTGAAGACCAGGTGGATTTCGCCATTCTTGAGCGCATCCACCACATGGGGCCGGCCTTCCAGCACTTTGTTGATGGTCGTCACCGGCAGGCCCGCCGCCGCCAGCGTCTTGGCAGTGCCGCCGGTCGCCACCAGCGAAAAGCCCATGGCCACCAGATCGCGCGCAGGGGCCACGATGTCGCTCTTGTCGGAATCCTTGACGGAGATGAAAACCGCGCCACCGACCGGCAGGCGGGTGCCCGCGCCGATCTGGCTTTTGGCGAAGGCTCGCGCGAAGCTCGCATCCACGCCCATCACTTCGCCGGTGGAACGCATCTCCGGCCCCAATATCGTATCCACGCCGGGGAAGCGGGCGAAGGGCAGCACGGCTTCCTTGACCGAGATGTGATCGGGTTTGGGTCGCTTGAGATGGAAAGCTGACAGCTTCTCGCCCGCCATGACGCGCGCGGCAATGGCGGCGACCGGCAGGCCGATGGCCTTGGCGACAAAGGGCACCGTGCGGCTGGCGCGGGGATTGACCTCCAGCACATAAATCTCGTCACCCTGGATGGCGTATTGCACATTCATCAGTCCACGGACGTTTAGCGCCACCGCCATGGCCTTGGTCTGGCGTTCGATCTCGGCCAGGATTTCGGGCTTGAGCGTATGCGGCGGCAAGGAACAGGCGCTGTCGCCGGAATGCACGCCGGCCTCCTCGATATGCTCCATGATGCCGGCGATGAAGACTTGGGCGTCGGCGTCACAGATCGCATCCACATCTACCTCGGTGGCGCGGTTGAGAAACCCGTCGATTAAAACGGGATTATTGCCAGAGATGCGGAACAGTTCGCCGGACGCGACCTGTTCCTTCAACTGCGCCTCATCGGACACCACCACCATGCCGCGTCCGCCCAGCACATAAGAAGGGCGCAGGATCACGGGATAGCCGATGGTGCGCGCCGCCTGGATGGTTTCTTCCGCCGTCATGGCGGTGGCGTTGCGCGGCTGCTTGAGCTTGAGGTCTTCCAGCTGCTTCTGGAAACGCTTGCGGTCTTCCGCCAGGTCGATGGCGTCGGCGCTGGTGCCCAGGATCGGCACGCCCGCGTCGCGCAAGGCATTGGCGAGCTTCAGCGGCGTCTGGCCGCCGAACTGCACGATCACCCCGGCCAGCGATCCCTTTTCTTTTTCCTTGGTGAGGATTTCCAGCACGTCTTCCAGGGTCAGCGGCTCGAAATACAGCCGGTCGGACGTGTCATAGTCGGTGGAGACCGTCTCCGGATTGCAGTTGACCATGATGGTCTCATAGCCCTGATCCGACAGCGAGAAGGCGGCGTGGCAGCAGCAATAGTCGAATTCGATGCCCTGGCCGATGCGGTTGGGCCCGCCGCCCAGGATGATGATCTTCTTGGCGTCCGTCGGCTTTGATTCGCAGACCGTTTCATTGCCGATCGGCGCTTCATAGGTTGAGTACATGTACGGCGTCAGCGCCTGAAATTCGGCGGCGCAGGTGTCGATGCGCTTGTAGCAGGGACGAATGTTCAGCTTGTGCCGGGCCCCGCGGATGTCCGCTTCCTTCCGGCCGGTCAGCTTGGCGAGGCGCGCGTCGGAGAAGCCCATGCTTTTGAGCCGGCGCAAGCCTTTGGCCTCGGCGGGCAGGCCGGATTTCTTGATCTCAGCTTCCGTCTGGATGATGGCGTCAATCTCGCCCAGGAACCAGGGATCGTAGCCGGTAATCGCCTGGATTTCGGCCAGTGGAAAGCCGCAGCGCATCGCCTGGGCCGCCACCAGCAGCCGGTCGGGGGTGGGGCGAGCCAGCGCCGCGCGGATGGCGGTCTTGTCGTCGGCC
>DATNFZ010000050.1:0-6653 GCA_035606155.1 Rhizomicrobium sp.
GCGAAACTCTCGGCGCAGTCGCCGCCCTGGAGCAGGAACGCCTTGCCTTCGCTGGCGTCGCCCAGCGCCGCCATCAGGTTCCTGGCCTCGCCCGCGAACACCAGCGGCGGATGGGTCTTGAGCTGGGTGAGCGCGCGCTCCAGAGCCGCCCGGTCCGGATAATCCGGCACCTGACGGATGGGTTTGTCCTGCCAGCTTTGCGGGGTCCAGTTCTGGGCCACGCGCGCCTCCCTCATGATTGGCTCGGGGTATAGGGGAAGCGCGCCGGCTTTTCCAGAAGATGCTGAAAAAGCGCGCAAAAGGCCCCTTTGGCTCTTACTCGCCGCCTTTTTGGCTCAGCCGGACGCCTTCGCGTAGGCCCTGTTCCGCATCGTCACCAATTCCTCGGCGGCGGTGGGATGGAGCGCCACGGTGGCGTCGAACTGGGCCTTGGTCGCGCCCATCTTGAGCGCCACCGCCGCGACCTGGACGATCTCGGCGGCATGATCGCCGAAGATGTGCACGCCCAGCACTTTGTCCGTCCTGGCATCGACCACCATCTTCATCGAGGTCCGCACCGGCCGCCCGCCCAGCGTGTGCAGCAGGGGACGGAAGCTGGATTTGTAAACATCCACGCTGTGGCTCAGTCCCAAGGCTTTTTCCTCCGACATGCCCACCACTGCCAGCTCCGGCGTGGTGAAGACGGCGCTGGGCACGTTGACGTAATCGGGCTTGGTTGGGTTGTTCCTGAACGCGGTCTCGGCGAAGCACATGGCTTCGTGGATCGCCACCGGCGTCAGTTGCAGCCGGTTGGTGACGTCGCCGATCGCATAGATGTGGGAGGTGCTGGTCTGGGAATAATCGTCCACCACCACTTCGCCTTTCATGCCCAGTTCCACGCCCGCCTTTTCCACATGCAGCGCGTCGGTGTTGGGCTGGCGGCCGATGGCGAGCAGAATCTGGTCGCACTCGATGGTGGCGCCCTTGTTGGTCTCGGCATGAAGGCAGTCGCCCCGCTTCTCCACCTTGGTGAACTCGCAGCCCAGGAGAACTTCCAGCCCGCGCGATTTCATGGAGTCGCAGACCGCGTCGCGCATGTCGTTGTCGAAGCCGCGCAGAGGTTTCTCGCCGCGATAGACCAGGCTCACATGGCTCCCCAGGCCGTGGAAGATATGGGCGAATTCCAGCGCGATATAGCCGCCGCCGGCCACCAGGATGCGTTTGGGCAGCTTGTCGAGATGAAAGGCCTCATTCGACGTGATACAGAGTTCGCCGCCCGGAATCACATGGGTGGTGCCCATCTCGCGGGTGGGCCGGTTGCCGGTGGCGATGAGAATTTTTTCTGCCGTCACCTTTTTCTGCGCATTCAGCAAAAGCAGCGTGTGTTCGTCCTCGAACACGGCGCGGTCGGAAAAGATGGTGACGCCGGCCGCTTTCACGTTCTGAGCGTAAATCCCTTCCAGCCGGGCAATCTCCTTGTCCTTGTGGGCGATGAAGGTGGGCCAATCGAAGCTGGGCTTACCTGGAATGGTCCAGCCATAGCCGGGCGCGTCCAGGAAATTCTCGGAGAACTGGCTGGCATAGACCATCAGCTTCTTGGGGATGCAGCCGCGGATCACACAGGTGCCACCCATGCGGTATTCTTCCGCCAGCGCCACCTTGGCTCCCGCCATCGCCGCCATGCGGGAAGCGCGGACGCCGCCCGAACCACCGCCGATGACGAATAGATCGAAATCAAATTTCATTTTTGAACCCCTCCGGCCTTCGCATCGCAAGCGCTGCTACGGCCACCTCCCCTTCCAGGCGCTTCGCGCCGAAGGGGAGGATGGTCACGACCAAGACGCACCATCATTATCGCGTTATCACTTCCACTTCGCCGGGGGTGGCGATCAAAAGCGTGGAAGCCATCCCCACGAACAATCCATGCTCGACCACGCCCGGCACGGCGTGAAGTGCGGGACCCAGTTTGGCGGCGTTCTGGATCGCCCCCAGATGGCAGTCATAGATCACGTTGCCGTTGTCGGTCGTGAACGGCTCGTTCTCGGCCAGGCGCAAGCGCAATTGTGGCTGGACATGCCCCAAAGCTTCCAGCGCCGTGACGATGCGCTGCGCCGTGGCCTTGTGGCCGAACTCCGCCACCTCGACCGGCAACGGAAATTTGCCCAGGCGCGGCACCAGCTTGGTTTCGTCCGCGATCACGATCATCTTTTTGGACGACGAGGCCACGATCTTCTCGCGCAGCAGCATGCCGCCGCCGCCCTTGATCAGGTTCAGGTTGCGGTCGGCTTCGTCGGCGCCGTCCACGGTGAGGTCCAAGGGCGCCAGATCGTCCAGGCTGGCCAGCGTGATCCCCAGCTTGCGCGCCTTTTCCGCCGTGCGTTCCGAGGTGGGCACGCAAAGCAGCCTTTGTCCGCCCCGGATGCGGGGCGCCAGCATCTCCACGAACAGTTCGGCGGTCGAGCCGGAGCCCAGCCCCAGCTTCATCCCATCCACCACGAATTCCAGCGCCTTGGCGGCGGCGGCGCGCTTCAAATCATTGAGATCGGCCATCACTCTCGACAATACTGAGAGTGCATGACCCGGCCAAGACACCTTCTCACGATAATCGCGCTGTCATGGACGTTTCTGCCATGCGCCGTCGCGGCCCAAGCGCAGCAGAATCAAGTGCCGGATCAAACGACTGAGAATTGGGGCGCGCCCGAGATTGTGGAGGTTCAGGCCAAGCCCGGCCCCGCCGTCTGGCACCTCACAAGGGGGGATTCCGAAGTCTGGATTCTGGGTACGGTGGGCGCCATGCCCGATGGCCTTAAATGGAATAAGGATTATCTGGCAGAACTATTGGATGGTGCCCGCGCCATCCTGATGCCGCCGCGCCCCTCTATCGGTCTGTTCGAAGGGGCGTGGTTTCTCATCACCAATGGCAGCAAATTCAACCTGCCGCGCGGCCAGAGTCTGGAAGCCACCCTGCCCGCCGACATCGAGCCCCACTTCGCGAGTTTGCGCGAAAAACTGGACAAGAATGTGGACCATTACCGCACCGATACGGCGCTGCGCGCGTCCTTGCGCATCCAGGAGGACGTGACCGACAAGCTCGATCTCAGCCGCGATCAGCCGCGCGACACCATCCGCAAGCTGGCGCGGCACAAGCATGTGCCCGCTGCACCGATCGCCAAATATGAAGTGCTGGATGCGGCGCGCGACGTGCTGAAGCTCACGCCGGCCCAGCAGCAGGTCTGCCTGGGACAATCAGTGGAGGACGCGGACTGGGAATTGGGTCATGCGGTCGCGGCGGCAGATGCCTGGGCGGTGGGCGATATCAAGGGCGTGAAAGCCAATTACGGCGAGTCGCGTCTGGCCGATTGCGTGATCGCCGCGGTCCATTCCGTGGCCGACATCAGCGAGCGTGACGTGGCCGACTACACCGCCGCGATCAATGACGCGCTGGACAAACCGGGCAAGACCATCGCGGTGATCGATATCGGCCCGCTGCTGCGCAGGAACGGCGTGCTGGAACGGCTGGAAAAGTTGAATGTGACCGTTGAGGGTCCAGCAGAATAACTCGCCCTCCCCTTGCGGGAGGGCCGAATTGCGTAGCAATTCGGGGAGGGTCATTCGACGGTGACGCTCTTCGCCAGATTCCTGGGCTGATCCACGTCGGTGCCTTTGGCAATCGCCGCGTGATAGGCCAAAAGCTGCACCGGCAGCGCATATATAAGTGGGGTGAGGAACGGATCGGCGTCGGGCACGGTGATGCTGGCCCAGACCGGTCCCGCCTCTTTCACCCCGCGCGCGTCGGAAATCAACAGCACCTTGCCGCCCCGCGCCATCACTTCCTGCATGTTGGAGACGGTCTTCTCGTACAGCGCGTCATGCGGCGCGATCACGATGATGGGGACCTTTTCGTCAATCAAGGCGATGGGGCCGTGCTTCATCTCGCCCGCGGCATAACCTTCGGCGTGGATGTAGGAAATTTCCTTGAGCTTGAGGGCCCCTTCCAGCGCCAGCGGAAAGCTCTGGCCCCGGCCCATATATAAAACGTCGGTGGCCTTGGCGATCTCTTCGCCCAGGGCTTTCACCCTGGCTTCCTGCTTGAGGAATTCGGCGATGTGGCGCGGCACTTCCAGCAGCGCGGCGCAAAGCTTCTTTTCTTCTGCTTCGCTGAGGCGCCCCCGCGCTTCGCCACCGGCGATGGCGAACGCCGCCAGCGCCGCCAACTGGCAGGTGAAGGCCTTGGTCGAGGCCACGCCGATCTCCGGCCCCGCATAGGTGGGCAGCACGATGTCGGCTTCGCGGGCGATGGAGCTTTCCGCCACATTCACCACCGCGATGGTGGTTTGGCCCTTGGCCTTCGCGTCGCGCAGCGCCGCCAGCGTGTCGGCGGTCTCGCCCGATTGCGACACGAACAGGGCCGCGCCATCCTTGGGATAGACCGGATCGCGATAGCGCAACTCCGACGCGACGTCTGATTCCACCGGCAGGCAGGCCAGCTTCTCGAACCAGTATTTCCCCACCATGCCGGCGTAATAGGCGGTGCCGCAGGCCGAGATGGTGAGCCGCGAGGCCTTGGCCAGCGCGGCGCGCAATCCCACGCCGCGATGGCGCACGGTGGGGCCCGCCGGATCGAGATAATGCGCCAGTGTGTGGCCGATCACTTCGGGCTGTTCGTGGATTTCCTTGGCCATGAAGTGATCGTGGCCGGCTTTGTCCACCAAAGCGGCGCTCGCCGATGTGATCTTGATCTCGCGATTGGCGGGCCGTCCTGCCGCATCGAAGATGGAGACCTGATTGCCCTGGATCACCGCCACATCGCCGTCCTCCAGATAGGCGACGCGATTGGTGAAGGGCGCGAGCGCGAAGGCATCCGAGCCCAGATAGGATTCCTGTTCGGCGTAACCCACCGCCATGGGTGCGCCTTTGCGCGCGCCCACCAGCATGCCTTCGTGGTCGCGGAAGATCATGGCGATCGAATAAGCGCCGGTGAGCCGCGCCACCGCTTTCTTGGCCGCTTCGTCCGGCGCCAAGCCATCGTCGATATTGGCGGTGACAAGATGAGCCGCCACTTCGCTGTCGGTCTGGGATTCGAAGGTGTGGCCCTTGGCGATCAATTCTTCGCGCAGCTCGCGGAAATTCTCGATGATGCCGTTATGGACGATGGCCACCCGTGGCGTGGCGTGGGGATGGGCGTTGATCTCGGTGGGCGCGCCATGGGTGGCCCAGCGCGTGTGGCCGATGCCGGTCCGGCCGGCAAGCGGCTGCTCCTTGAGCACCCCTTCCAACTTGGAAAGCTTGCCGGGCGAGCGGCGGCGCTCGATCTTCCCGCCCACCAGGGTGGCGATGCCGGCGGAATCGTAGCCGCGATATTCCAGCCGCTTCAGCGCTTCCAGGATGACAGGGGCCGCTTCACCTCTGCCCGCGATGCCGACAATGCCGCACATAATATGTCTAGTCTCTCTTTTTCCGTTTGAGGTCACGGAAAAGCTTGGCCCAGCCGGGCTTTTCCGTCTGGGTGCCCCGCGCCACCGCCAGCGCGTCCGCGCCCACATCCTTGGTGATCACCGAGCCTGCGCCGGTGATGGCGCCTGCGCCCACTTTCACCGGGGCGACCAGCGCCGTATCCGAACCGATGAACGCGCCATCGCCGATTTCGGTCCGGTATTTGCCGAAGCCGTCATAATTGCAGGTGATGGTGCCGGCGCCGATATTGGCGTTCTCGCCCACGCTGGCGTCGCCCAGATAGGCGAGATGATTGGCCTTGGTGCCTTTGCCGATGGTGGAATTCTTCACTTCCACGAAATTGCCGATATGGGCGCCATCGCCGATCACGGCCCCGGGGCGCAGCCGCGCGAACGGTCCGATCACGGCATGGGCCGCCACCACCGCCCCTTCCAGATGGCTGTGACTCCTTATCCTGGCGCCGCTTTTCACTTCCACGCCCAGCCCGAACACCACAAAGGGCTCGATCTCGACATCCGCGCCCAGCAAAGTGTCGTGCGACAAGAACACCGTCTCCGGCGACGTCATGGTGACGCCCGCGCGCAACGCCTTTTCGCGCAGCCGCGCCTGCATCAATCGTTCGGCTTCTGCCAATTCGCTGCGGCTGTTCACGCCCATTGCTTCGCCCTCTCCAATCATCGCCACCGCGCAGCGCGCGCCATCCTTCTTCGCCAATTCCGGCACATCGGTGAGATAGAATTCGCCTTGCGCGTTCTTGTTGTCGAGCTTTCCGGCAAGGGCGAAGAATTTCTGCGCCTCCGCCACCATCAAGCCCGCATTGCAGAGACCGGTCTTGCGCTCGTCGGCGCCGGCGTCCTTGAACTCCACGATCCGGTCCAGCATCCCCTCCTTGTCCAGCACCACGCGGCCATAGGCTCCCGGATCGGCGGGCCGGAAGGCGACGATGGCCATGCCATCCCTGGGCCGCGCCGCGAACGCCCTTTGGAAGGCCTCGGCGGTGAGAAGCGGCATGTCACCATAGGTGACCATCACGTCGCCGCTGAAATCCTTGAGCGCCTGGCCCGCCGCCGCTGCGGCGTGACCGGTGCCAAGCTGCTTCTCCTGAATCGCGCTCGCCGCGCCCAGGCTCTTGGCATAGGCGCGCACCTGATCGGCGCCGGGCGCCGTCACCACCGTGATGCGGCTGACGCCGGCCTCTTTCAGGCCGGCAATTACATGAC
>DATNFZ010000051.1:0-6882 GCA_035606155.1 Rhizomicrobium sp.
CTTTCAGCACATGGCCGAAGGGCGCGCCCAAGGCCTCCATCTGGGTGAGAATGTAATTGCAGGTGCCGTTTAGGATGCCCTTCACCGCCTGCACGTCATAGGCGATCAGGCTCTCGCGCAAGGTCTGCACGATGGGGATGCCGCCGGCAACCGCCGCTTCGAATTTCAGTTGGAGATTGCGCTTCTCCGCCCGCTCGGCCAGCGCCTTGCCGTGGGTGGCAAGCAGCGCCTTGTTGGCCGTCACCACATGCTTGCCATGATCGAGCGCGGTCTCGATCAATTGTTTGGCGATGCCATTTTCGCCGCCGATCAATTCCACGATCACGTCGGCATCACTTTTGACCAGGGTCAACGGATCGGCGGTGAAATGAAAGACCTTGAACCCGCGCGCCTTGTCCGCGTCGCGCGCGCTCATCCCCACCACCGCGAGATCGCGCCCGGCGCGCGCCTTGAGGTCGGCGGCCTGCGCGGCCAGCGCCTTGATCACGCCGCCGCCCACCGTGCCCAGGCCCGCTATGGCGATTTTGAGTGGTTCCCCCATGGCCGCCCGGGACTATTTCGCCGGCGCCAGATCGACGGGCGGATGATTGGTGCCCATCGAGAGGAATTTCTTCACATTGCGCGCCGCCTGGCGGATGCGATGTTCATTCTCCACCAGCGCCACACGCACATAGCCTTCGCCATATTCGCCAAAGCCGATGCCGGGCGACACCGCCACCTTGGCGTGCTTGAGAAGCTCCTTGGCGAATTCCATCGAGCCGGCCTCGCGGAATTTCTCCGGAAGTGGCGCCCAGGCGAACATCGAGGCTTCCGGCGCGGGAATGTCCCATCCCGCGGCTCCCATGCTTTTCACCAGGACGTCGCGGCGCGATTTGTAGATGGCGCGGATCTCGTCCACCACGCTTTGCGGGCCGTTCAGCGCATGCGCCGCCGCCACCTGGATGGGGGTGTAGGCGCCATAATCGAGATAGGATTTGATCCTGGCCAGCGCGCCGATCAGTTTCTCGTTGCCAGCGGCGAAGCCCATGCGCCAGCCGGGCATGGCATAGGTCTTGGACAGGGATTGGAATTCGATGGCGACATCCTTGGCGCCTTCCACTTGCAGCATCGAAGGCGGCGGCACGTCGCCAAAATAGATATCCGCATAGGCGAGATCGGAAAGAACCCAGATCTCGTGCTTCTTGGCGAACTTCACCACCTCTTTGTAGAAATCGAGTCCCACCACCTGCGCGGTGGGATTGGAGGGATAATTCACCACCAAAGCCACCGGCGATGGCACCGAATGGCGCGTGGCCCGGCCCACCGCCGAAAGATAATTTTC
The DNA here is from genome assembly GCA_035606155.1 of Rhizomicrobium sp. GTDB lineage: Bacteria > Pseudomonadota > Alphaproteobacteria > Micropepsales > Micropepsaceae > Rhizomicrobium. The sequence goes on from DATNFZ010000051.1 coordinate 1,322, forward strand.
GGGCGACGTCGCGGGCACATGGCGGATCGCGGCGCCGGCAAGAATGAATCCGAAAGCGTGAATCGGATAGGCGGGATTGGGCACCAGCACCACGTCGCCCGGCGCGGTGATGGCCTGGGCGAGATTGGCGAACCCTTCCTTGGACCCCAAAGCGGCGATCACTTCGCGGTCGGGATCGAGCGTGACGCCGAAGCGGCGCTGGTAATAGGCGACATGGGCCTTGCGCAGGCCCTTGATGCCGCGCGAGGCCGAATAGCGGTTGGAACGGGGATCGCGCGCCGTCTCGCAAAGCTTGTCCACGATATGATCGGGGGTGGGCATGTCGGGATTGCCCATGCCGAAATCGATGATGTCCTCGCCGCGGGCGCGCGCGCTCGCCTTGAGGCGATTGACTTCCTCGAAGATATAGGGCGGCAGCCGCTTGATGCGGTAGAAATCGGTATTCATCGTGGAATCCTGAGGCGCAGAATCGGGGATTTGGCGCATCCGCGCAACGCTTTTATCGCTCTCGAACGGCGATATCAGCCTTGTACGAAAATTTCGGCGCGGCGGTTGCCTTCTTCGCCTTCCGGCATGGATTCGTAATAGATGGGCTGGCTGTCGCCCACCGCATCGATCAGCACCCGCGAGGCGGGCACACCGTCATGGATCAGTTCCTGCGCCACCGCATTGGCGCGCGCCTGGGACTTGTCGAAGATGGTTTCCAGATGCTTCTGGACCGGCATGTCGGCGGTGCGGCTGGAGGCATGACCCACCACGCGCACGGTGCCCTGCCCGCCATTGGCCTTGAAGGTGGTGACCGCGGCGCGCACCTGGGCGCGCGCGGCAGTCGAGAGGCCCGTGCCATCGCCAGGGAAATAGATCACCGCGGTCGGCGCCACGCCGCCATTCATGGCGGCAATCGCCGCGGGAGCGCCAGCCACGGCGGCCATGTTGGTGACGACCGCGCCTGAGGCAACTACCGCGCCTTTGGGCGGGACGGCGGGCACGGCGGCCGCGCTCGCCATTCCGGCGTTGGAGGCAGTCTGCTGGTAATGCGCGATGATCGGCTCTGAAACGAAATCATTCACGGATGAGGATAGCGGCGGCGCGTTCGAGGTCTTGAATCCCAGCGCAGCGTCGGACAGTTGCGGCTGCGCCATCATGGCACCGCGCCGTGGTGTGTTGGCAGGCACGGCCGGGACGGCGGGCTCGCGTCCTGGCACAGCCACGGGCGCAGGCGCCGAGGGTCCCACCGGGGCGGCGGAAACAGCCGGCGCCATGGCCGCGGTCTGAACATTGGCGGCGCGCGGGACGGCGGCACTGCCGCCTTGATTGTTGATTGGCGCATTGGCCGCAGGCGCAGGCTGGGCGCCATCGGGCAAGGCGGCGGTTGGCGGGGCAGCTTCAGCCGCCGGAGACGGCCGATTGGCGGCCATCTGCGGCCCCGGTGCTGGTTCCGCTGTCGGCGGCGCGTCGGCGTCGTTCTGGGTGGGCGACGAGCCTAGAAGGCGCTGTGCCGCGCTGGGTGCGGCGGCATCGGCGGGCGGAGGCGCCGCCGCGGCTTCGGTGCCGCCCCTGAGCGCATCGGCGCTGTAGCGGGCCTGGGCGCCATCGCTGGCCAGGGGTTGCGCTGTCTGCTGCTGCTGGGCGGGCGAGCTCGCCGCCGGCCTGGCGGGAATACTGGCCAGATCTGGCGTGGTCCCCGTGGCCTGGTCAGAGGTCGCGGTCGGCGGCGCCTGATCGGCCGGGAATTGACTGGCCGGGCTGGTGTCACTGTTGTCGCTGAGGAGACCCGTGGGATCGAGATCGGCAATGGTCGAGCAGCCAGCGGCCGCCACGGCCAAGCCCACGACCAGAGCAATCTGACGCCAATTTGCGGAGGAGATGATCATGCGCCCGGTTCCCATCATGCTGGCTGGGTGGCGCGACCCGACGACCCCTTGAAGCGCGCAAAACCCAGCCTTCTTCCTATAGCGCGAGCCCGCATCGGTTCCAAGCAGGAGTCCGCGCTAAATCCGTGAATTCTTGGCATATTCCCCGCCTTTTGGGGCCGGTCGGGAGGCAAATTTGCCGCAATCTCGCAACTGCGATATGACCGTCCTTGCCCACAACCACGGTCCCCATGCCCCAAACCCAGTCGCGCTCAGAATCGGCCCCGGAGCCGCTCTCCCACTATTTCTCCCAACTGGATGGCGAGAAATTCGCCCGCAACATGGTCACCGTGGCCAGCCAGAGCCAGCGGCTGATGGGAGATTTCGTCCAGCGCTGGATGGCGCGGGGCGAGCGCGGGTCACTCGATCCCCTGAACGTCTCGGGCGCTTTCATGGCGCTTTTGCGCGCCATGGGCAGCGACCGCGAGACGGTGATGAACGCGCAGTTTCAGCTCTGGCGCGACTGGATGGGACTGTGGGAGCAGACCGCCCACCGCGTCTTGGGCGGCAAGACGGTGAATCCCCTGGTCAAGCCCGCCGAAGGCGACCGCCGCTTCCGCGATCCGGAATGGCAGCAGAACGAGATTTTCGATTTCATCAAGCAGTCCTACCTGCTCACCGCCAATGCCATGCAGGGCATGGTCGTCAATCTCCATGGCATTCCCGACAATGAGCGCCGGCGGGTGGAATTCTACACCAAGCAATTCGCCGACGCCTTCGCGCCCACCAATTTCGCCCTCACCAATCCCGAAGTGCTGCGCACCACGCTCCAGTCCAGCGGCGACAATCTGGTCAAGGGCCTCAACAACCTGATCGGCGATATCGAGCGCGGCAAGGGCGAGCTCTCCATCCGCCAGACCGCCGACGGTTTCACGATCGGGGAAAATATCGCCACCGCGCCGGGCAAGGTGGTGTTCCGCAACCGGCTGATCGAGCTTTTGCAATACGCACCCACCACCGCCGAAGTTTATGCGCGACCGCTTTTGATCTTTCCACCCTGGATCAACAAATTCTACATCCTGGACCTTCGGCCCGAGAACAGCTTCATCCGCTGGCTGGTGGACCAGGGCTACACCGTGTTCGTGGTCTCCTGGGTCAATCCCGACGCCGAGTTGGCGCAAATGGATTTCGGCGATTATATGCGCGAAGGCGTCTTTGCCGCGCTGGACGCCGTGCGCGACGCCACCGGTATCAGCGACCCGAACTGCGTGGGCTATTGCATCGGCGGCACCCTGCTTTCTGCTGTGCTGGGCTACATGGCGTCGGGTGCGGACCCCCAGCACGGGCCGGAGCGCATCCACTCCGCCACCTTCTGGGCGGCGCAGTCCGATTTCAGCGAGGCGGGCGATCTTTCCGTCTTCGTGGACGAGGCCCAACTCGAAGCACTGGAACAGCAAATGAAAGAAGCCGGCGGCGTGCTCAAAGGCTCCAAGATGGCGGGCACCTTCAACATGCTGCGCGCCAACGACCTGATCTGGTCGTTCGTGATCAACAATTACATGCTGGGCAAGACGCCCATGCCGTTCGACCTGCTCTACTGGAATTCCGACACCACGCGGATGCCGGAGAAGCTGCACCTTTCCTATCTGCGCAAATGCTACAAGGAAAACGCGCTGGCACGCGGCAAGATGGAGATTGACGGCGTTCCGCTCGACCTCTCCAAGGTCAAGCAGCCGATCTATTTGCAATCGGCCAAGGAAGACCATATCGCGCCCGCCAATTCCGTGTTCAAGGCGACGAAATTGTTCGGCGGGCCGGTGCGCTTCATCATGGCGGGCTCGGGCCATATCGCCGGCGTGATCAATCCGCCCGCCGCCAAGAAGTACCAATATTGGACCAACGACAATGGGGCCGAAACTATCGACACATGGCGCCAGGGTTCGGTGGAGCATCCTGGCTCGTGGTGGCCGGACTGGGACGCGTGGCTTGCGCCTCTCTCGGGCGACAAAATCCCCGCGCGCGTCCCGGGTGACGGCGGGCTGAAGGTGCTGGGCGATGCGCCGGGCGAGTATGTGCGGACAAAGGCGCAATAACCAACGCGCGCTGCGCGTTGGTTATTGCGTCCCCGGCCGAGCGCTGGCGCTTCAGCGGCAGCGCGAGGGGAAGGGGACCCAGTCAATAAAAATTTTGCCTCTGGATCCCCTTCCCTCGCGCGCAAAGCGCGCTCGCCGGGGATGACTGAATTGATCGCTTGCGATCATTCAGTCAATTTGTCCTGCCCGGCATCAGCTTTTCGTTCTCGCCGCCAAGCTGGCGATAGAAACCAGGGCCGTCCTGTCCGTTCAGCCAGAGGTCGCGCTTGGGATCGATCAGGAACACTTCGCCATCATGGGCATGGACATAGCCCAGGCGGTATTTCTGCAAATAGGTGGCTGCGAAGTCGCTGTCCCGGCAATTCCCTTGCAAGCAATCCGACGATACCGACGTGGCGACCAAAGCAGGATCGCGCGGCGCGGACGGAGGCGCCAGTTTGCCTTTGCATTGCAGCGACAAGAGCGCGCCCGCCGTCACCGGCATCGCCCAGACGATTTCGCTGGCGGGAACACCAGCGATCCACACCGACAGGATATCGCCGTTCAGGCGCCACAACGCCAGGCCGGCTGTGCCCGCGCTGTTGCCGAAATTGAAGCTCCTGACGCCAAATTTCCAGGTCTCGGTCGGCGTGGCGGTGACCATGCTGTGGAAGATGGCGTGCACCAATCCCGTGACATAGCCTTTGGGATCGTTTTTCTGTGCCGCGGAGAGCGCGACCAATTTATAGACCGCATGCTCGGCGCCATCCTTGGAGGCGAGATGGATCATGCCTTTGCCCCAATTCAGCACCCGCCATTGCTCCGGTGCCACGCCGGAACAATCGCCGGCGTCCAGTTCCGGCATCGCGCGCGGCCGAGTGCTCACGCCATGCGCCAGGCGATGCGACCACGACGCATTGGCCGCCATGCCCGGCGGATTGAAATGCTCTTTCGCCAGCGTGCGCGGCGGCTTCACCCGGAAAATGCTTTTGTCTTCGGGCGGCGCGGCGGCGAAAACGACCGCGACCTTCTTGGGATGGATGGCGCCTCGCGCCTCGTCGATCAAGGTGAAGACCACGCGGTCGCCTGCGCCGTGCTTGCGCACCATCATGGACGCCTGGCGCGCGGAAGTGATTTTGACGCCGTCGATCTCGGCCACCACGGCGCCGACTTCGATGCCAGCTTGGGCCCCGGGGCTCTTCTCCGCCACCCGCTCGACCAGGGCGCCGCGGGTCGAAAGCAGCGGGGCACGCAGCGCCGCCGCTTTGGTCATTTGGGAAAATTCGAGGCCGGAATAGCCGTGGGGCGCGTCGCCCGGACGGGCGATCAGCCACGCCACTGCGCCCGCGCCCAACGCGATCACCAGCAAGACGGAAAGCCACAGCCGTGCCATGACCGCTTGTACCATACCACTGTCCAGGCCCGCCTCCCCCCGCGTGCGGAGCACTGGCGGGGGAGGTGCCCGTAGCAACGCCGTGGGCAGCACAGGCATGAGCCGAGCACCGCGGCAAAGTTGCGCAGGGCAGAGGGGGTCAGAGAAGACCCGTGGTCTCGGGCAGGCCCAGCATGATGTTGAGATTCTGCACGGCCGCGCCGCCAGCGCCCTTGCCTAAATTGTCGAGCAGCGCCACCAGCC
>DATNFZ010000052.1:0-19485 GCA_035606155.1 Rhizomicrobium sp.
CGAAAGCCCCGTGATCAGATAATCCACCCCCAGCATTGCCAGTGACAGGATCAAGACCGGGCGGCGGCCGAACCGGTCGGAAAGATTGCCGATCAGGGGCGCGCACAAGAACTGCATCAAGGCATAGGAAAAGAACAGCCAGCCGCCCCAGCGTGCCGCGCCGGACAAAGTCTGATGCGTGAGCTGGGCGATCAGGCCCGGCGAGACGGGGATGATCACGCCCAACCCGATCGTGTCGATCAGCATGGTGAAAAAGATGAAGGCAAGCGCGAAGCGGCTGGTCGTGCCGCTCATAGAGACTTGGCGCGCTCACGCAGCGCGAATTTCTGCACCTTGCCGGTCGAGGTCTTGGGCAGTTCGGCGAACACCAGAAAGCGCGGCGCCTTGAATTTGGCCAGATGCTCCCGGCAGAAGGCCAGCAGCTCCTCCTCGGTCACCGCGTCATGGCCGCTTCTTTTCTCGACGAAGGCGCAAGGGGTCTCGCCCCATTTCTCGTCGGGCTTGGCAACCACCGCGGCGAACATCACAGCGGGATGCCGCGTCAGCACATTCTCGATCTCGATGGAGGAGATGTTCTCGCCGCCGGAAATGATGATGTCCTTGGAGCGGTCCTTGAGCTGGATATAGCCGTCTTCGTGCATAACGCCCAGATCGCCGGAATGACACCAGCCGCCGGCGAAGGCTTGGCGTGTGGCGTCGGGGTTTTTCAGATAGCCCTTCATCACGATATTGCCGCGGAACATCACTTCGCCAAGTTCGCCGGGCGCGGTCGGCTCCAAGGTTTGCGGATCGAGCACGTTCAATTCTTCCAGGGTGTGATAGCGCACGCCCTGGCGCGCCTGACGCTTGGCCCGGGCATCGCCTTTGAGGCCGTTCCAGTCCTGATGCCATTCATTGACCACCGCCGGGCCATAGACTTCGGTCAAGCCATAAACATGGACGATATCGAAACCGGCCCGGTCCATCGCCGCCAGCACGGCTTCGGGCGGGGGCGCCGCCGCCACCATGAAGGTGACGCGCTGATCGAAGGCGCGCTTTTCGTCTTCGTGCGCATTGATGATGGTGGACATCACGATGGGCGCACCGCAGAGATGGGTGACGCCATGCTCGGCAATCGCCTGATAGATCGCGCCCGCTCGCACCTGACGCAGACACACATGGGTGCCCGCCACCACCGACAGCGACCAGGGAAAGCACCAGCCGTTGCAATGGAACATGGGCAAGGTCCAGAGCAGCACGGCATGGCGGCCGATATTGCCGGCCAGCACATTGCTGAATCCCATCAGGCTGGCGCCGCGATGATGATAGACCACGCCCTTGGGCCTGCCGGTGGTGCCCGAGGTATAATTCAGGGAAATCGCGTCCCATTCATCACCGGGCATCTTCCAGGCGAAATCGGGATCGCCCGATTGCAGAAAGGCCTCGTAGTCCTCGCCCAGGCGCTCGCCCCTTTGCGGGAATTCCGGATCGTCATAATCGATCACCAGCGGTTTGTGTTTGAGCGCGTTCAAGGCCTCGGCGATGGTCGCGGAGAATTCCCGGTCGGTGATCAGGATTTTCGCTTCGCCATGTTCCAGCATATAGGCGATCGAGGACGCATCCAGCCTGGTATTGAGCGCATTCAAGACGCCGCCTGCCATAGGCACGCCATAATGGGCTTCCAGCATCGCCGGCGTGTTGGCCAGCATCGCCGCCACCGTATCGTTCTTGCCGATGCCATGCGCCACCAGCGCTGACGCAAGCTGGCGGCTGCGGCGGTAAAATTCCGCGTAGGTCGAGCGCTGGTTGCCGTGGATCACGGCTGTGTGATCAGGGAACACGCTGGCCGCACGCTCCAGCATGGAAAGCGGCGTGAGCGGCTGAAAATTCGCGGGCGTGCGCAGAAGCTGATCATAGGCGCTTTTGGCGCGCGGCCGGGGCGGTAACGCCAACGCGGGACGACGCCGGGGACGGATGCGCGAAGGCGACAGGCGTTGGGCTGGTTTCGGCGGCGCGGACTTGACGTTTTTCGCCGTCGTGGCGCGCGCGGATTTTTTTGCCGCGCGCCGCTTCGCCGATTTGGCAGCCTTCTTGGCTCTCTGCGCCTTTTTCTTGCCGCGCCCGGGTGGTTTCGCCATGCGCGGACGCTAGTGAAACACTTTACAAACGGCAAGATTAGCAAAACAGCAAGATTGGACGCCATCGCGAAGCTTGCTAGAAGGCCTTATGTCCGACATTGCCCAACCGCGCGGGCTGCGCGCGCTTTATGCCCGGGCACTCAAGGCGGCGAGCAGTCCGCATGCCTGGAAGGTGCTGGCCGGCGTCGCTTTCGCCGAAGCATTTTTCCTGCCCGTCCCTCCCGACATCGTATTGCTCCCCATGATGCTGGCCGATCGCAAGCGCGCCTTCCGGCTTGGTCTTTGGTGCGCGTTCTGGTCGGCAACGGGAGGCCTGGTCGGTTATGCCATTGGCGCCTTGTTCTGGAGCACGGCGGGTCTCTGGCTGGTCGGGGTATTTCATATCTCCCTGGCCGAGGTGGAGAATGTTCGCCAGCAATATGCCCAGCACTCCTATTGGATTGTCGCGCAGGCAGGCCTCCCGATCCCCTACACCATCGTCACCATCGCTTCGGGACTGGCCGGCGTGCCGATCCCTTTGTTCATTGGATATTCGGCTCTGGCGCGCGCTTTGCGCTTCGTGTTTCTGGAAGGCGCGCTGATCTATTTCTTCGGCGAAAAGGCGAAGGAATTGTTGGAAAAATATCTTGAAACGGCGATGGTGATCTTTCTGGCCCTAATTTTGGGGGTGATCGCCTTCAAATACCGCTCAATCCTGCTCTAGTTCGCTCGAGGTCTTGTAGTGATCCGGCGCGGGCGCGCCTTCGCCGATCTCGGGCAGAGGCGCGGGGGGGCTGAGGCTTTCGCTCACCGACTTCAAGGTCGCGCCCTTCTTGGCGGCGCGTTTTTTCGCGCGCTCATGCTTGGCGACCGCGCGCGAGACCGCCAGATCGAGTTCCAGCTGTGAACAGAGACCCAGGGTCACCGGGTCCACCGCCTTGATGTTGGTGGCGTTCCAGTGCGAGCGCTCACGGATCTTCTGGATCGTGGCCTTGGTGGTGCCGACCAGCTTGATGATGTCGGCATCGGTGAATTCCGGATGGTTGCGGATGATCCAATAGACCGCGTCTGGCTTGTCCTGGCGCTTGGAAACAGGCGTGTAGCGCGGCGCGCGCTTCAACCGCACATTGGGCATCTTGTGCTTGGGTGGTGCCATCTTGAGGCGCAGCTTGGGGTTCTTCTCGGCTTCCTCGATCTGCTCACGGCTCAGCTGGCCCGAGGTCACGGGATCCATGCCCTTGATGCCCTTGGCCACGTCTTCGTCGGCGATGCCTTTCACTTCCAGCGGATGTAGGCCGCAGAAATCGGCGATCTGCTCGAAGGTGAGTCCGGTATTGTCCACCAGCCAGACGGCGGTGGCCTTGGGCATCAGCGGCTTGGTTTCGACGGCCATGGCAATAATCCTTTCGTCCCGGGCGGGCCTATCCGGCCCGTCCCTTCGCTCGATGATGAATTGTCGAGGAAGGCCGGCTTTTTACCGAGGCTAGTTCCGGAAGGCCAGCTTTTCCTTCAAGGAAGGAGCAGGATTTTTCCCGTAGCCCCGGGTTTTTCCATGTATTCATGGGCTTTTTGGGCCTCCGCCAGGGGGAACCGGCGATCCACCACGGGCTTGATCCGGCCATCCGCCACCAGCGGCCAGACCGTCTTCTGAAGCGCACCCCGGATGGCGCCTTTTTCGCCGGCCGATCGCGCGCGCAGCGTGGTGGCCGCGAGCGTGAGCCGCTTCATCAGCATGGGTCCCAGATCGAGCGAAACCTTGGCGCCATCCTGATACGCGATGTTGACGATGCGGCCCCAGACCGAAGCCGCCTTCATGTTGCGCTGGACATAATTGCCCCCCACCATGTCCAGGATCACGTCCACGCCCCGGCCGCTGGTCACCTCTTTCACCACGGCGACGAAATCTTCGTGCTTGTAATTGATGGCGCGCTTGGCGCCGAGTTTCCCGCAGAGGGCGCATTTCTCCTCGCTGCCTGCGGTGGCGAAAACGGTGTGGCCCAGGGCCGCGAACATCTGGATGGCGATCACACCGATGCCGCTGGTGCCGCCATGGACGAGCAATGTCTCGCCAGGCTTGAGCCGGCATGTGTCCACCACGTTGGTCCAGGCGGTGAAGAGCGCTTCGGGCAAAGAAGCGGCATCGACAAGATCGAGCGAGGCCGGCACGGGCAAAATGGACGCGACATCGGCCGCGGCATATTCGGCATAACCCCCGCCGCCCAAAAGAGCGCAGACCGCATCGCCTTTTTTGTAAGGGCCGGAATCTTCCACCACATGGCCGGCCACTTCCATGCCCAATGTTTCGGGGGCGCCAGGCGGCGGCGGATACGAACCGCGGCCTTGATGAAGGTCGGCGCGATTGACCCCCGCGGCCGCGACCTTGATCAGAACCTGGTCCGGTCCGGGCGTGGGGCACGAAATGTTGCCAAGCTTAAGGCGGTAGTCAGGCCCGGGATTCTCGATCTCAATCGCTTGCATAAGAACCTTGCCAGGAATGATGCGCGCGCTCACACTAGCGGTTGAATATCTTAACGCCAATGCGAGCGGTGATGGATAGCGACGATCTTCTGCCGCGGCCCAAAAAAATGCCGGAGATTCAATTGGGCGAGGACATCTCCGCGCTCTCCGCGCATGAAGTTGAAGCACGCATTGCGCGGCTGGAGGAAGAGATCGCGCGTTGCAAGGCTGCGATTGCGCAACGCCACGCCACCAAATCGGCGGCCGAGAATTTCTTCAAGCGCTGAAATACCTGTCTTAATTGGTTAATATGCACATCCGAAAAGACGCGCGTTAAGACAATTCGTGTCGTTTACCAACCATATCGCTTTGACTCGGGGTCAGGGCTTGCTAGCGTCCCACCGTCTGAAATCCGGAACACGCGCATGCGGCACGACGAAGTCGAGAATGTGCACACCCTCACGCAGATGTCTTTCAGCGGGTCGGCTCTGTTTCGCCGCACCTTCGATGAAGGCATGGCGCTGGTGGAAGAAGCCGCGCGCTATCTCGATGGCCCCGGCCGCGCCGATGCGCGCGCGCTGTCGCGCAAAGGCGCAATCCTTTATGCCGGCGAGAGCATGCGTCTCACCACCCGCATGATGCAGGCGGCGAGCTGGCTTCTGGTGCAGCGCGCGGTCAATGACGGCGACATGGCGGCCGACCAGGCAGCCTCCAGCCGCTATCGCCTGGGCTCCAAGGAAATCTGCCTGGGCGCGCCCTCCGAGCATGGCGTGGATTTGTTGCCGGAAGCGCTGCGCGATCTTCTGGCCCGCAGCGAAAATCTCTATCGCCGCATCATGCGCCTGGACGAGATTCTGTTCAGCGATCGTCCCGAGCCTGGCCCACGCACCTCCGGGGTGCATGCGCATCTCAACCGGCTGGAACAGGCCTTCGCGCGCGATTAGGCCGCGCGGTTCGCTTCTCGAATTTGCTGAAGGCGCGTCCGCTTAGGACTTCACAAAACCGGCGAACTTCTTATTGAACCGCGTCAACCTTCCGCCACGGTCCATCAGCTGCTGCTGGCCGCCGGTCCAGGCGGGATGGGTGGTGGGGTCGATATCCAGGGTGATCTTCTGCCCCGCCTGACCATAGGTGGTCCGGGTCTTGTAGGTCGTGCCGTCGTTGAGTTGGACCTCAACGAAATGATAGCCGGGATGAATGCCCTTTTTCATGGAAACGGCCTTTTTCGGTTCAGAAGCGGGGGCTTATAGGGAAAAGCTTCAGAGCTGGCAAGCGGCGCGGCATCCTGCGCTTTGTCCTCGGATTTCGGCTTCCTATATAAGCCCAGGAACCGTTAAAGATCAGGCGCATGGCCCGAGGAGACCAGGAACTGGGACGCTTGTCGGGACGCCCGGTCTCCCGCTCGCTGACGCCGCTGCGAAGAATCCTGCCCTTCCTCAAGCCTTATCGGGGCCGGATCGCCATCGGCATTGTGGCCCTGGTAGTTTCGTCCGCCACCACTCTGGCACTTCCCCAGATCGCGGGCGGACTGATCGACGCCAGGGGTCTCTCGGCGCACGAGGCGCAATTCCTCAGCGGCTATTATCTCGCCTTCCTGATCGCGGGCGCCGTCTGGGGCATCGCTTCGGCCACGCGCTTCTATTTTGTCACCTGGCTGGGCGAGCGGGTGGTGGCCGATGTCCGCAAGGCGGTGTTCGACAATGTGCTGACCCTCACGCCGCAATTCTTCGAAGTCACCCGCACCGGAGAAGTGTTGTCGCGGCTCACCGCCGACACGACCTTGATCCAGACCGTGGTGGGGTCATCGGCGTCGCTGGCGGCGCGCAATCTGGTCAATCTCACCGGCGGACTGATCCTGATGTTTGTCACCAGTTTCAAGCTGGCGCTGCTGGTGGTCGGCGCGGTGGTGCTGGTGTTCGTGCCGATCCTGGTGTTCGGCCGCTGGGTTCGGACGCTGTCGCGCAAGAGCCAGGATTCCATCGCCGAGACGTCGGCGCGGGGCGGCGAAATCCTGAACGCCGTGCCCACCGTGCAGGCCTTTACCCAGGAAAAATACGAGCGGCGCGAATTCGCCGTCACGGTGGAACGCGCCTTCACCTATGCCCGCAACCGCACCTTTGCCCGCGCTTTGCTGACGGCCGTGGCGATCTTCACCGCCAGCGCCAGTCTTGCCACCATCGCCCTGGTGGGACTGCACGATATTGTCGCCGGCCAGATCAGCGGCGGGATGCTGGTGAAGTTCATCATCTACGGCTTTTTGGTCGCGGGCGGCGTGGGCGCGCTTTCGGAAACCTGGGGCGATCTGCAGCGCGCCGCAGGCGCGACGGAGCGGTTGATGGAACTGCTGCATGAAAAGCCCGCCATCGCGCCGCCGCTCCATCCCGTGGCGCTGCCGGCGCGTCCCAAGGGTGCGGTGAGCTTCGAACGCGTCACCTTCCATTATCCCACCCGGCCCGACGCCGCGGCATTGCATGAATTCTCATTGAATATCGCGCCGGGCGAGGCGGTGGCGCTGGTGGGACCGTCGGGAGCGGGCAAATCCACCGTCTTCCAGTTGATGCTGCGTTTCTATGCGGCGCAGAAAGGTGCGATCCGCTTCGATGGCATCGACATCGCAGAGCTCGATCCCGTGGCACTGCGTGGGCAGCTCGCTGTGGTGGCGCAAGACCCGGTGATCTTTTCCGGCTCCATTGCCGCCAATATCGCCTATGGCCGCGAAGGCGCCGACGAGCAAGAGATTCGCCGCGCCGCCGACGCCGCGGCCGCTTCCGAATTCATCGAGAGACTGCCCGACGGCTTCAACACATTGGTGGGCGAGCGCGGCATCACGCTATCCGGCGGTCAGCGGCAGCGCCTGGCGATCGCCCGCGCCATCCTTCGCGACGCGCCGCTTCTCTTGTTGGATGAAGCCACCAGCGCGCTCGACGCCGAGAATGAATTGCTGGTGCAGCACGGGCTCGCCAACCTGATGGTGGGCCGCACCACCATGGTGATCGCCCATCGCCTTGCCACCATCCAGAAGCTCAAGCGCATTGTGGTGATGGATCAGGGCCGCGTGGTGGGCGAGGGCAGCCATGGCGAATTGGTGCGCCAGGGCGGGCTTTATGCGCGTTTGGCAGATTTGCAGTTTGGTGTCGCCGAGGCGGCACAATGAGTGCGATGCGGCATGCGCTGGGCAAATCGGCCAGGACCTTGCTGGCAGTGGCTTTCGCCGTGGTGTTGTTCTTCTCGCTACGCTGGCTTTTGATGGCGGGCGCTTTCACCATGGCGGTGGCGCCCACACCGGGTGAGTGCCGCGCCATTTCCGGGATCCAGGGGCCGGAAGATTTCGAGGTCGACGCCGCACACGACACCGTCATCGTCTCTTCCACCAATCGCCGCGCGCCTTTAGCTCATCCCGATCCCCGCGATGGGCTTTATGCCGTCAAGCTCAGCGACCCCACCGCGGCACCGGTCAAACTGGACGGGGTGCCGAAGGATTTCCATCCCCATGGCATCACCATTTACCGTGGGAGCAAGGGCGAAGAGACACTGCTGGCGATCAATCATCGTCAGGGCGGCAGCCAGGCGGTGGAAAGTTTCGATCTCACCTATGACAATGGCGTGCCCAAGCTTTTCGCCCGCTCCAGTGTCGGCGGCGGGCTTCTGATCAGCCCCAACGATCTGGACGCGGTGGCGCCCGACCGCTTCTATGTCACCAACGATCATGTGACCAAAGGCGCGTTAGGCCGTTTCGCCGAGGATGCCCTGCTCTGGCCTCATGCCGATCTTCTCTATTTCAACGGCACCAGCTTTCGCATCTCGGTGCAGCGAATGGCCTTTCCCAACGGGGTTTTTGTCACCCCCGACGGGTCTCATGTTTATGTGACGATCAGCAACGAGCGTCGCCTGATCGGCTTTTCGCGCGAACCATTTTTTGGCAGCCTCACCGAGATCGGCTCGCTGTCGCTTCCCGCCCGGCCGGACAATATCTCCGCCGACGGAGAGGGCCATCTGATCATCGCCGCCCGTCCCAATCTGATGCGTGACAACACGTTTCGTGCCGACCCCACCAAGCCTTCGCCCTCGGAGATATTCCGCGTCAGCCTGGACAAGTCAGGGGTGCCGCAAAGCTATGACACGATCTTCGCCGATGACGGCACCCGGATCGGCGGCGCCAGCGTCGCGGCCGTGGTGGGCGACAAGCTTTTGATCGGTTCGGCGCTGGACAACAAATTGTTGGAATGCACGCCGAGCAAATGAAAAAGGCGGCATCGCTGCCGCCTTTTTGGAATGCCCCCGTTTAAAGCTTCAGGCGACGGCCTGTTCTCCGTCCTGCGGATCGCGCAGCACATAGCCGCGGCCCCACACGGTCTCGATGTAATTGTCGCCGTCGATTGCCGCCGCCAGTTTCTTGCGCAGCTTGCAGATGAAGACGTCGATGATCTTGAGCTCGGGCTCGTCCATGCCGCCATAGAGATGATTGAGGAACATTTCCTTGGTGAGGGTGGTGCCCTTGCGGAGCGATAGGAGCTCCAGCATCTGATATTCCTTGCCCGTCAGGTGCACGCGCTGGCCGTCCACTTCCACGGTCTTGGCGTCGAGATTGACGGTGAGCTTGCCGGTGATGATCACCGACTGGCTGTGGCCCTTGGAACGGCGCACCACGGCCTGGATACGGGCGACCAGCTCGTCCTTGTGGAACGGCTTGGTCATGTAATCGTCGGCGCCGAAGCCCAGCGCCTTGACCTTGGCTTCGACGATGGCGTTGCCGGAAAGGATCAGGACGGGCGTCTGGACCTTGGCGACCCTGAGCGCCTTCAGCACTTCGAAGCCCGACATGTCGGGCAACTGCAGGTCGAGCACGATAATGTCGTAGTCATAAAGCTTACCCAGATCGATCCCTTCTTCGCCGAGATCGGTGGTGTAGACATTCAACCCCTCGCTGCGCAGCATCAGCTCGATGCTGCGTGCCATGGCGGTGTCGTCTTCAATCAGAAGTACGCGCATATGAGCCCCTCTTCGTCCCTTCGTCCCGGCTTCTGCCCAGGCCGCGATTAATCGGTTTCCAGACGGTAAGCGGTAATGGTTAACGCCACCTTTAACCTGTCGCCTGCCCTTCAGTTCGGAGCAATCCGGGATTAACCCGACCGTATTTCCCACAGGTTCCGTAATGCCTTGATTCGATTTGTTAAGTTTACCGCCATTTAAATCCTTGGCCTCACAATGGCGCGACCCACGCGAAAAATTCGTGTGCCGGCCAAGGAAAAAATGCTCGCTCTGCTCAAAGAAATTGAGACGCTGCCCACTCTCACCCGCTTCGGCCGGGTGGCCCGGATCGAAGGCCTGGGCGTCGAGGTGACGGGCGCTGTGGGAGCGGTGAGCCTGGGTGGCCAGGTCCGCCTAAGCCTCGGCAGCGGCAAGAAAATCTCCTGCGAGGTGGTGGGTTTTCGTGATGGCCGCGCGTTGGTGATGCCGTTGGGTCCGCTGGACGGGATTGCCTTGGGTGCCCGCGCGGATTTCGAAAATCATCCCGCCTTCATCTATCCCTGCAAAGCCTGGTTGGGACGCGTCCTCAACGGCTTTGGCGAGCCACTGGATGGCCAGGGCGCTTTGACGCAGGGGGCCGCGCCTTATCCGCTCAAGGCCGCCCCGCCGCCCGCCACCACACGCGCGCGCATCGGCGCCAAGCTGGATCTGGGCGTTCGCGCGCTCAATGCCTTCACCACCTGCTGCCAGGGCCAGCGCATGGGCATTTTCGCCGGCTCCGGCGTGGGCAAATCCACGTTGCTCGCCATGCTGGCGCGCAATTCCAACGCCGACGCCATCGTGATCGGCCTGATCGGTGAGCGCGGCCGCGAAGTGAAGGAATTCATCGAAGACGATCTCGGGCCTGAAGGCTTGGCGCGCAGTGTGATCATTGCCGCCACCTCCGACGAAGCGCCGCTGGTGCGCCGCCAGGCCGCCTATGTGGCGATGACGGTGGCCGAGCAATTGCGCGACCAAGGCTTGAATGTCTTGCTGTTGATGGATTCGGTGACGCGCTTCGCCATGGCCCAGCGCGAGATCGGCCTTTCGGCCGGCGAGCCGCCCACCTCCAAAGGTTACACGCCCACCGTCTTTGCCGAACTGCCCCGCTTGTTGGAGCGCGCCGGACCGGGCGCCGCCGGCCCGAATGGCACCCGCGGGGGCTCCATCACCGGCCTGTTTACGGTTCTGGTGGAGGGCGACGATCACAACGAACCCATTTCTGACGCGGTGCGGGGCATCCTGGACGGCCATATCGTGCTCGACCGTGCCATTGCGGAACGGGGGCGCTTTCCCGCCGTCAATGTCCTGAAGTCGGTCAGCCGCGCCATGCCTCAGTGCAACCGCGACAGCGAGCAAAGCCTGGTTTTGCGGGCCCGCGCCCCCATGACGCTTTACGAAGACATGGCGGAACTCGTGCGCGTCGGGGCCTACAAGGCTGGCACGAATCCTGAAGTGGACCATGCGGTCATGCTGCATCCCCGGCTGGAAGGCTTTTTGGCACAGACGAAAAATGAGCAGGCCGGATTAAGCGAATGTTATGCGGCGCTGAGCGATATTCTCGAGGGTGCAGGGAGGGCGTGATGAACAGGACTGACACGCTTCTGCGCTTGAAGCGCTTCCGCGTCGATGAAATGAAGCGCCGCATTTCCACAATCGACGCCATGCGCGCCAATCTCGACCGCAAGCTCGCCGACCTGGACGAAGACGTGGCGCGCGAAAAGCAGCGTGCCGCCGATTCGGACATCGGCCGGCTGGCCTTTCCATCTTTCCTGCGCTCGATCGACATCCGGCGCGAGAATCTGCGCAATACGTTGAAGGAGATCGAGCGCGAATATGAAAGCGCCCAGATCGATCTCAACAATGCCTTCCAGGACCTGAAAGCGCTGGAATTCGCCACCGAGAGCCAAGCCAAGCGCCTGGCGGAAATAGAAGCGCGCCGTGCGCAATCGCGGCTGGACGAACTGGCGCTGGCCCGCCATCTGCGCAAACACACGCTGCGCTCCGCCTAACTGACCGGGATTGCTGTTGCGCGTGCCGGCTCGCGGAGACGCGAGGCCGGTCAACCGTCAGATGAAGAACGCCATGATTGCGCCGGCCAGCGCCACCAAGACAGCACTACGCCCGAGCAGGGCGCTCCAGGACAGAAGCGGCTTCAACCGCCCTTCCCATTCCATGTCGCGCAGCTGCTGGGACTGCATGCGCGCGAACACCAGCGTGTCGTGACGATAATCAGCGTATGCCGAGATGCTGAAACCCTTACCTTTTGGCAAGCCAATCGCAGACATGTGTGCAGACCCTAAAAGCTTCGGTCCCTTCGCCGGGTTAAACGCGGGGTCAAATTCCGCGGTTCCAGTTCCCGGTCACGCATGCCACGCCTGTGGTAAAAAAAACGCAGCGATGGGGAACCCGGACGATTTTTACGAGCAATTGCAAGCGGGGAAACTTGCCGGAACCGGGCGGTCGCTATGGTTCCCAATTTTCTCGCACGGCAAGGTTAAAACCGGCGCACGATTGCGCCAACGTCACGGCGATACCGCCGGTATGGGTGCGTTACCGGAGCAGCATCGCGGCCAATGCGCTGGCCGACAGCGTTTCCAGCGGCGCTTCGGCCGCGGGCGAACGCGTCACAGCGACCTGCCGCGCGCCTTGGGTCACCGCAGCCGCAAGGGCGCCAAAGCGGCGCGCCATATCCAGCCCGGTCACGATGATGCGCCCCAGCCGAAAAGCCGAAATGATCTCGCTGATCTCTTCCGCGTCGGCCAGGGCGGATACCACACCGATGGTTTGCACGTGGGCGCGCTCGCTCACGCACCCGAACGCGGTGCGCGCCCGCATATTGCGGGGATGAAAGCTCTGGCTTTCGATTTGAATGGTCTGGTTATGGGACGCGGCTTGATGGCGAAGTTTTTCCGCCACGCTGCGCACGCCTGCGCCCGACGGCCCGATAAGGAATATGCGGGTGGCCGGGCCAAGCTTGGCGAGCTTCATCCGGGCCGCCAGCACGTCGCTCAACGCTTCATCTATGCCACGCGCGGGAAGCGCCATGACTTCGCGGATGAAGGCTTCGATCAGATATTCGGGCAGCCGATGCTGCCTGAGCTGCGCCAGCAAGGCCGCTCGAAGCGCGATGCCAGGGCCTGGAAAGGCCAGAAGCTGGGCGGTGGAGGAAGCAAGTGCCGGCATGACGCGTCAGATCTGACCCAGGGTGCGCAGCCGCACCGAGGCGTGAATCTCGTTCTGGCTCATCACCACCGTCTGCGACCTGAAACGCTCGACGATCGAGCGCAGGAAGGGCCGCACATGCGGACTGCAAAGCAGCACCGGCACTTCATTCTTGGCGGTGGTTTCCTCATAGCGCTCGCGCACCGCCTGGATGAATTGCTGAAGCTGGGACGGCGCCATCGCCAATTGCCGTTCCTCGCCCTGGCCGACGATGGCTTCGGCGAAGGCCTGTTCCCAGGCCGGCGATAGCGCGAGCAGCGGCAGATACCCGCCGAGCGCCAGATTGGCATGGCACAATTGGCGCGCCAGCCGGGTGCGCACATGCTCGGTTATGTAGAGCGGATTCTTGGTGTGACCCACCGCTTCGGCGATCCCCTCCAGAATGGCGGCCATGTCGCGGATCGAAACCCGTTCCGACAGCAAGGTCTGCAGGACGCGCTGCACTCCGGTGACGGAAATCTGCGACGGCACCAGTTCTTCCACCAGCTTCTTGTTCTCCGGCGGCAGGTCGTCCAGCAGCTTCTTGGTCTCCGCATAGGAGAGAAGCTCGGCCATATGGCTCTTGAGCACTTCGGTCAGATGTGTGGTGAGCACAGTGCCCGGATCCACCACAGTGAAGCCGCGGAACGAGGCTTCCTCCCGGAGCGGCGCCGATATCCAGGTGGCGGGCAGCCCGAACGCGGGTTCGGTGGTGTGCGTGCCGGGCAGATCGATGGGCAGGCCCTTGGGGTCCATCACCAGGAAAGAGCCGGGGAAAAGTTCGCCCTTGCCGGAATCGAATTCCTTGATGCGGATGCGGTACTCGTTGGCGCCCAACTGCATATTGTCCAGGATGCGCACCGCCGGCATCACAAAGCCCATTTCCTGCGCCAATTGACGGCGCAGCGCCTTGATCTGGTCGGTGATGCGGTGGCCCTGGGTGTCGTTGATCAAGGGCAGGAGGCCGTAGCCCAATTCGATGCGCAGCAGGTCCAGCGCCAGGGCGGTCGAGATCGGCTCTTCCTTGGGCTCGGCGTCGGCCTTGGCCTTGGCTTCCTGGGCCTGTTCGGTGGCGATGCGCACATCCTTGCGCCTGAATGCGTAATAGGCGAGCGCGCCGGTGGCGCCGGAAAGGCCGGCAAATACCATTGTGGGCATGCCGGGCAGGACCGAGACCACGCCCATCACCGCCGCGGCCATGCCCAGCGCCTGGGGATAGAAGGAGAGTTGACCCATCAGGGCCTTGTCGGTGGCGCCTTCCACACCGGCCTTGGACACCATCAAGCCCGCGGCGGTCGAGATGATCAGGGCGGGCATCTGCGATACCAGGCCGTCACCCACTGTCAGCAAAGTGAAGGTCTGGGTGGCGTCGCCGAAACTCATGCCTTTTTGCGCCACCGCGATGATGACGCCGCCGATTATGTTGATGCCCACGATCAGAAGGCCGGCGATGGCGTCACCGCGGACGAACTTGCTGGCGCCGTCCATGGCGCCGAAGAAGTTGGATTCCGCTTCGATATTCTTGCGCCGCTGCTTGGCTTCCTTCTCGTCGATCAAGCCGGCGGACAGATCGGCATCGATCGCCATCTGCTTGCCGGGCATGGCGTCCAAGCTGAAGCGCGCCGCCACTTCGGCAATGCGGCCCGAACCTTTGGTGATCACCACGAAATTGACGATGATCAGGATGGCGAAGACGATCAGGCCGATGACGAAATTGCCTTGCATGATCAGCTTGCCGAAGGCTTGGATCACATAGCCGGAGGCGGCCGTGCCTTCATTGCCGTGGCCCAGGATCAGCCGAGTCGAAGCCAGATTGAGCGCCAGCCGCATCATGGTGGTGATCAGCAGGATGGCGGGGAAGGAGCTGAATTCCAGGGGCTTTCGGATGAACACCGCGGTCATCAGGATCAGGATGGAAAAGGACAGCGAAAAGGCCAGCGCGATGTCCAAGAGCCAGGTGGGCAGCGGCAGGATGAGCACCACCAGGATCGCCATGATGCCGATGGCGAGGCCCAGGTCGGACTTGCGGATGAATTCAGCGATTTTCCTGGGCGAGAATTCGAGCCCGCCGGGAACCGCCGCGCTGGTGACGTCAGCCATTTAATCTAGCCCGCCGCCCGCTGTTCGCCGTGACCGGGAATGGAAAGCCCCGCATCGGAATATTCGCGCAGCTTGTTGCGCAAGGTGCGGATGGAAATGCCCAATATGTTGGCGGCGTGGGTGCGGTTGCCCAGACAATGATCCAGCGTGTCGAGGATCAGGTCGCGCTCGACATCCGCTACGGTGCGGCCGACGAGATTGCGCGTCGCCACCGCGGCCTGGGCGACCGCGGTCTGAACCGGACTGTTGGCGGGGAGCGCGGGCTGCGAGCCCACCTGCGTGCCGTCGGGCAGGCGGATGGCTTCCGGCGAGATTTCCACGCCCGTGGCCAGGAGCACGGCGCGATGGATGGTGTTTTCCAATTCGCGCACATTGCCGCGCCAGGGATGCGACAGCAGCAAACGCTCGGTCGCTCCCGCCAGCGGCCGGAACGGCACGCCATTGGCTTCGGCATATTTGCGGGCGAAGTGCTGCGACAACGCGCGGATGTCTTTGGTCCGCTCGCGCAAGGCGGGTAGCCTGAGATTGACCACATTCAGGCGATAGAGCAGGTCCTCGCGGAAGGTGCCGTGCTTGACCGCTTCGGCCAGGTCGCGGTTGGAGGTGGCGATGATACGGATATCGACCTTGACCGGCTTGGTGCCGCCCACCCGGTCGATCTCGCGTTCCTGAATCGCGCGCAGCAGCTTGGCCTGAAGGCGCGCATCCATTTCGCTGATTTCGTCGAGCAGCAGCGTACCGCCATTGGCCTCCTCGAACTTGCCGATGCGCCGGGCGATGGCGCCGGTGAAGGCGCCTTTCTCATGGCCGAACAATTCGGATTCGAGCAGGTTTTCCGGAATCGCCGCGCAGTTGACCGAGATGAAAGGCTTTTCATTGCGGGCCGATTTGCGATGGACATAACGGGCGAGAACTTCCTTACCGGTGCCGCTTTCGCCGGTCACCAGGATCGAGGCTTCGCTGCCGGCGATCTGATCGGCCAGGGCCAGGACCGCGCCCATCGCTTCGTCTTCATAGATCAATTGATGGGATTCGTCGGCAACCGCGGCAAGGACCGCGGCGATCAGTTCGGGATCGGCAGGGAGCGGCAGATATTCCTTGGCGCCGGCGCGGATCGCATCCACGGCGCGGCGTGTGTCCGAGCCGACGCCACAGGCCACGACTGGCGTGCAGATGCGCTCGGCCGCCAGGCCCCGCACCAAGGTTCCGATCTCGAGTGTGACGTCGCAGAACACCAGGTCCGCGCCCGCGCCTCCGCGCAGCGTTTCCAGCGCCTGTTCGATCGACCCGGCATGGGAGACTTTGGCTCCCCGCTCCATGGCGATCTTGGTGGCATGGCCGATTTGGCCGTTCAGGCTGCCGACAATGAGAAGACGCATGGGATATTCCTTTATGCCTTAGGATTGGCCGACTTTGATGATTTCGGTCATAGTCACGCCCAGCCGGTCTTCGACCAGCACCACTTCGCCGCGCGCCACCAGCCGGTCGTTCACATAGATGTCGATGGCTTCGCCCACCTTGCGGTCGAGCTCGACCACCGTGCCCTTGCCCAGCTTGAGCAGGTGGCTCACTTCCATCGAGCTTTTGCCCAGGATGGCAGAGACCGTCACCGGCACGTCGAACACGGCTTCCAGGTCCTGCGCCGAACGCTTGGGCGCGGCTTCCGTGGTGCCGTCGCTGTTCAACAGCGCAGCCGACCCCTCTGCGGGGTTGTGGCTGAGATCGGGCAGGTCGACATTGTCGTTGCCGGACATGGCTTATCCTTTCAAGACGTCGGGCGAATTGGAAAAATAGCGGGCAATCAGGCCGCCGATGGCGGCTTCGATGACGGCCTCGCTGCGCTCACTGCCGCCGCCGCGCCATTCGATGCGGCAGTCGGCGCCTCTGAGCGCGGGATCAGCAGCCAGCATCACGCGGCCGTCATAACCCTCCTCATGGGCGATATCAGAGACGCGGCTCTCCAGGGCGGCCACCACGTCGGGCGCGGCGCGCAGGATGACGCGCGGTTCTCCCACCGCCTGATGCATGGCTTCGCGCAAGGCGCGCTCGACTTCCTCGGCCGGCACCGCCGCCAGTGCGGCAGCGGCGATCTTCTTGGCGGCGGCCAGCGCCAACAGGGCGGCGTCGGCACGCACGCTTTCGATCTCGGTTTTGCTCTGGTCGAGCGCGGCGCGCAGAGCAATCACCATCGCCGAGATGGTGCGCTCGATGCTTTCCGCCGCGCGGACTGAAGCGGTTTGCGTGCCCTGGGCTTCCGCCTTGGCGCACAGGGCCTCGAGTTCCTCAGTGGTCATGGTCTTTTTTTGGCGCGCGCGCGCGGCCTCGGACACCACATCCACCTTCTCGCGGAATTCGGTGTCGAACGTGAATTTGCGGGCTTCCTTGGTCATCAGTAGATCAACTCATCTTCGGCCGAGCCGCTGGCGATCATGATCTCGCCCTTGTTGGCCAGGTCCTTTGCCACGTTCACCATGCGCATTTGCGCTTCGTCCACATCCTTGAGCCTCACTGGCCCCATCGCTTCCATGTCCTCGCGGAGGATCTTGCCGGCGCGCTCGCTCATGTTGGAGAAGAAGACGTCGCGCAACCCGTCGGTGGCGCCCTTCAGTGCCAGGCCCAGCTTGTCTTTCTCGATATGGCGGAGCAGCGTCTGGATCGAGCCCGGATCGAGCTTGCCCAGATCTTCGAAAGTGAACATCAGGGCCTTGATGCGCTCGGCGGAATCGCGCGAACGTTCTTCCAGGGCAGTGATGAAGCGGCTTTCGGTCTGGCGGTCGAAATTGTTGAAAATTTCCGCCATATGCTCGTGGGAATCGCGCTTGGCGGTGCGCGCCAGATTGGACATGAACTCCACCCGCAAGGTCTGCTCGACCTTGTCGAGAATGTCCTTTTGCACGCTTTCCATGCGCAGCATGCGCTGCACCACTTCCAGCGCGAATTCCTCGGGCAAGGCTCCCAGCACGCGCGCGGCATGCTCGGGCTTGATCTTGGACAGGACCACCGAGACGGTCTGGGGATATTCATTCTTGAGATAATTGGCCAGCACGCTTTCGTTCACATTGGCCAGCTTGTCCCACATGGTGCGGCCGGCGGGACCACGGATTTCCTCCATGATCTGCGCCACTTTTTCCCCGGGCATGAAGCGGGCGATCAGCCGTTCGGTGGATTCATAGGAGCCCATCAAGGAGCCGGTGCCGGACATCTGGGAGACGAAATCGACCAGAAGCTTCTCGATCACGTTCGAGGAAATCGAGCCCAGATTCGACATCACCTGGGAGACTTCCTTGACCTCTTCTTCGTCCATCAAGGACCAGATCTTGGCGGAATGTTCTTCGCCAAGGGACAACATGATGACGGCAGCGCGCTCGGCTCCCGAGAGCGCTCTGACATCGTCCTTGACGGCGGATTTTGCGCTTTTTGCCATGCTGATTATACCGGTTGATGCAGCCAGGTGCGGATGATCGCCAGCGCCTCTTCAGGATGGGCGTTCACCACTTCACCGATCTTCTTGACCGAGGATTCGCGCACCTGTCCCTCGATGCGGGAGAGATCGATCCCGGGCTGGGGCGCGGGCAGGACGATCTGCTGTCCGGAGGCGTCGGTCGCGACCGTAGCGCCGGATTGTGCCGCGGGCGCTGCCAGCGCCCCCGCAACCGGGCTCGCGCCCGGCAGCGCCAAGGGTTGCATCGGGGCATTGGGCGCGAACATGCGGTTGATCAGGGGCCGCGCCACGAACAGGCCGATCAGGAGCGCAGTCACGCACATGATGGCCGCTTCGATGATCTTGAACCAATAGGCGGCATCCAGTCCCAGGAGCGGCTTCGGCGCGGGCGTCCCTTCGCCGGCATCGACGCGGGCGAATTGCATGTTGGTGACCTGCACCTGATCGCCGCGCGCCTGTTGGAAGCCCATGGCCGATTTCACCAGATTGGTGATCTGCGCCATCTCCGCGGCGGAGCGAGGTTTGTAAGTTGGCGTGGCGCCGTCCCCGGTGAGCGTACCATCCACCACCACCGCCACCGACAGGCGTTTCACATCGCCGCCGTCTTGGTGCGAGGTGGTGACCTTCTTGGAGATTTCGTAATTTGTGGTTTCTTCGGTGCGGCCGGATACGGATTTGCCGTTGTCGCCGGTGCTGGTGTTGGCGTTGCCGCCGGGAAGGGCATTGGCGACGGAAACCGCGGACTGGCTGCTGCCAGTGGAATCGGAAGCGTTCTGCTCCACCGTCTGGGTCGAACGGATCACTTTGGAATCCGGATCGTAGCTCTCCGACGTGGTGGAGGTGTGATTGTAATCGATGTCGGCGGCGACCTGGACGCGGACATGGCCGGCGCCCACCACGCTGGCGACGATGGATTCCAGGCGCTGGCGCAGCTTGTCTTCGTAATCGGTAGTGTTCGACTCTTCGTTGGCGGTGCTGGCGTCGGGACCGCTTTTGTCGTCGCCGCCGGCCAGCAGATTGCCGCGGTCGTCCACAATGGCGACGCGATCGGGGGTGAGCGACGCCACGGCGGCGGCGACCAGATGCTGGATCGCTTCGACCCGTCCCCGGCCCATCACCGTGCGGGTCTTGAGTACGACCGAGGCCGAAGGCGTCTGGTCGTCGCGGGAGAAAATCTGC
>DATNFZ010000053.1:0-2860 GCA_035606155.1 Rhizomicrobium sp.
GGCGGCTATCAATATTCGCGTTTCGGCAATCCGACCGTCTCGATGTTCGAGGCGCGGATGGCGGCGCTGGAAGGCGCGCCGGTTGCCAGGGCCACGGCCACCGGAATGGCGGCGGTGGCGGCGACATTCTTCTGTTATCTCAGAACCGGCGACCATGTGGTGGCGGCGCGGGCGATGTTCGGCTCCTGTCTGCATGTGGTGGGGCAGATTCTTCCGCGCTTCGGCATCACCTTTACCCTGGTCGAAGGCGAAAATATCGGCGCCTGGGAAGCGGCGATCACGCCGAAAACTCGGATGCTATTCCTGGAGACACCGTCAAATCCGGTGCTGTCTCTGGTCGATATCAAGGCCGTTGCGGCCGTCGCCAATCGCCATGGCGCGGTGCTGGTGGTGGACAATGCCTTCGCCACGCCGGCGCTGCAGCAGCCGATGGCGTTGGGCGCCCATGTCGTGGTGCATTCCTCGACCAAATATATCGACGGCCAAGGCCGCGCCCTGGGCGGGGTAATTCTGTGCGGCAAGGAATTCCTGGACAAACATCTGCAAGTCTATCTGCGCAATACCGGCCCCAGCATCTCTCCCTTCAATGCCTGGCTGCATCTGAAAAGCCTGGAAACATTGGATTTGCGGATGAAGGCGCATTGCGAGAACGCGCTCAGGGTGGCCGATTTTCTCAGCTCTCACGGCAAGGTGACAAAAGTGCTCTATCCCTTCCGTGGCGATCATCCCCAACACGCCCTCGCCCGCGCCCAAATGGAAGGCGGCGGCGGGGTCGTGACCTTCGAAGTCGAAGGCGGCAAGAAGGCGGCGTTCCGGCTGGGCAATGCCCTGACCCTGATCGACGTCTCCAACAATCTCGGCGACACCAAAAGTCTTTTGACCCATCCCGAAACCACTACCCATCAGAAACTGACGCCCGAGGCGCGCGCCACGCTGGGGGTCACGCCCGGCCTCTTACGCCTGTCGGTGGGATTGGAGGACGCGCAGGATCTTTGCGACGATCTGGACCAGGCGCTGAGGAGCGCGTGATGGGAGAACATCGCATCGCGCTGAAGTGGAACAAAGGCGAAGCGCCTTTCACCTACGAATCCTATCCGCGCAATCACGAAATCGTCTTCAAGGATGGCGCCGAGCGGCTGACGGCTTCCGCCGCGCCCGCCTATAGGGGCGATGGCGGCAAAGCCGATCCGGAGGATCTGCTGGTGGCGGCGCTCAGTTCCTGTCACATGCTGAGCTTTCTGGCTCTCGCGACCAAGAAAAAGCTCACCGTGCTGTCCTATCAGGATGACGCGGTGGGATTTCTGGAACAGGAGGGCGGCAAATTGTGGATCACCCACGTGATATTGCGGCCAAAAGTGGATTTCGAAGCCGACCCGGACGCCAAAGTCCTCGCCGAACTGCATCATTTGGCCCACGAATCCTGCTTTATCGCCAATTCGGTGAAGACCGAGGTCAGGGTCGAGCCGCGTTAACCGCGTCGTCCGGGCCCACCTTGCGCCTTGGGCGATGCCGCCCGATACTGCCATCCATGCAAGAGCCTGAGACCCGTTCCCGGCGCGGCCGCGCGCCCAAAGCCCCCTTTTACGAACGGGAGACGCGCTCCATTCGCGTCGCGGTGGCCCCGGCCTATCTCGACGATCAATCCGATCCCGACGATCGCCGCTTCGTCTGGTCTTACACCGTAACAATCGAGAATCTGGGGCCCGAAGCGGTGCAATTGATCTCGCGCTACTGGAACATCACCGACGCCGCCGGACGGGTGCAAGAGATGCGCGGACCGGGTGTGGTCGGAGCCCAGCCGGTGATCGCTCCGGGCGAGAAATTCCAATATACCAGCGGCTGTCCCCTCCCCACCGCGTCGGGTTTGATGATGGGCCGCTATCAGATGAAGGCGGCCTCGGGCGAAACTTTTGAAGCGGAAATCCCCGCCTTTCTGCTGGAAAGCCCCTATGAGCGGCGGCAAATCCATTAAGAGCGACGGCCCGCAGCCTGTAGCGCCAGCGTATCCGGCGGAAGGGCGCGGAGCGCCCGAACCGGTTTTCCCTAGGCCGCGCGAAAACCGTAATTTCATGATGGTTGCAACCTTGCGCCAGGTCCGGGTTTAATCTCCAAACCTTCATCGCGCGAGCTCTCATGGCCAAAGTGAATTACGCCAATCCCTGTTTCGCCACCGCGCCCAACCGGCCGAGCCGCGAGGAAGCCGAACGCGCCGTGCATACCTTGCTGCGCTGGGCGGGCGACGATCCGGCGCGCGAGGGTCTGCGTGACACCCCGGCGCGGGTCGCCAAGGCTTTCGAGGACTGGTTCAGCGGCTATGACCAGGATCCGGAAACCTATCTGAAACGCACCTTCGAGGAAGTCGAAGGCTATGACGACATGGTGATCCTGCGCGATATCCGCTTCGAAAGTCATTGCGAGCATCATCTGGCGCCGATCATCGGCCGCGCACATGTGGGTTACCTGCCGACCAACAAGGTCGTTGGAATCTCCAAATTGGCGCGCGTGGTGGAAGCCTATGCCCGCCGCCTGCAGGTGCAGGAAAAGATGAACGCCCAGATCGCCCATTGCATCCAGAAAGTGCTGGAGCCCAAGGGCGTGGCGGTGGTGATCGAGGCGGCGCATCAATGCATGACGACGCGCGGTGTGCACAAGACCGGCGTCACTATGGTCACCTCCACCATGGTGGGCGCCTTCCGGGACAATGATGTCACCCGCCGCGAATTTCTCAACATCATCGGCAACCCGGCCTCGCGACAGGACCGTTGAGAGCATGACCGCGCTGGAGATGATCAAGACCCTGATCGGGTTCGATACCACCAGCCGCGGCTCGAACCTGGCGCTGATCGACTTCGCCGAAGAC
>DATNFZ010000054.1:0-7787 GCA_035606155.1 Rhizomicrobium sp.
CGCCGGTGCTGGTGGAGCAAGGATTGCTATCCCACGCACCTTAGCGGGAAAGATCGCTCACCACCGAGAGGTAGTAATCGATGCTCGGTCCGATATTGGCGATGGGCGTGCGCTCGTTCAGGCCATGGCTGAAATCTTCCGACTCCTTGGTGAAGACCGGACTCGCGCCATAGCTGGGCACATGATGATAGCGGAACCACATGCTGTCGCTGGCCCCTGAAGCCATGCTGGGGAAGACCGGCGTGCCGGGATAGACCGAGGCCATCGCCTTGGTCACCGCCGCCACGAAATCCGGCCGCATGGACGAGGCGTCGTTGGGCACCGAGCCCTGGGTCACGTCCTTGATTTGCACCGCGGGTTCGGCGGCCACCTTCTGCAGCTCCGCCATGACCCTGGCCGGGCTGTGGCCGGGGAAGATGCGGCAATTGATATTGGCCTCGGCGCGCTGGGGCAGGGCATTGAGCGCATGGCCGCCATCGATCATGGTGGCGACACAGGTGGTGCCGATCTTGCCCACCATGGCGGGATTGGCGGCGAGCGTTTCGATCGCCGCCCGGTCGGCGGGGTTCGCCGCAAACGCCTTCATCGCCGCGCCGGTCTTGGCATCCTCATATTTCGCCGCTTCGGTGAAATAGGCGCGGGTGAGGGGACTGAGTTCGGGCTTGAAGCGGTAATTGCCGATCTTGACCAACGCCGCCGCCAATTGGTCGATGGCATTGTCCTTGCGCGGTTCGGACGAATGGCCGCCTGGATTGGTGACGGTGAGGCGGAAATCGGCATAGGTCTTTTCGGCGCCCTGCCAACTGAAATATTCCGGCTTGCCGGTCTTCTCGTCCAGCACGCCGCCGCCGCCATCGATGTTCAGCACCAGTTCGGCGTTGGACAGCTTGTCGGCGATGATGCCGCTGGTCTTCATATCGGTTTCCTCGTCGCCGGAGAATTCGATGATGATGGTGCGGCGCGGGTGATAATTCCCGCGCCTGAGTTCGATCAGGGCGGCGATGGCGATGGCGCCGTCCAGCTTCATGTCGGTGGCGCCGCGCCCGAACAGATAGCCATTCTCCACCACGGGCGTGAAGGGATCGCGCTTCCAGTCTTGGGGCTTGGCCTCCACCACATCCATGTGACCGGAGATCACCAACGGCTTGAGGCTCACGTCGCTGCCCGGCCAGCGCGCGATCAGATAGGCGGTGTCGCCCACCGGCGTGATGGTGACGTCGCTTGCCGCGAAGCCGCCTTTGACCAGCGCCTCCCTATATAGAGTGGCGACCTCAGGGGTCTGATTGCCTGGGCCTGCCACCGAGCGCAGAGCGATGGCTTTCTTGGCCATGTCCAGCGCCTGAGCCTCGGCTTGGGGGTGGGCCGGCGCCGCCACGGCGCTTCCCGCCGCCATCGCGGCAAAAGCGAAAATCATTGTTCCGATGCGCATTGGCCCCTCCGTCCCCACCACATTCAAAGCATGTTTCGCCCCTGTTTGCGAAGAGCTGCAAAACCTTGGCCAGCCCACGGAAATGGGCGTAAGCTTCCCGCCTCTCGCGTGTGCTCCTCTTCAATGGGTGGATCGCCATGCCGCAGAAATCGCTCTTTCTCGCTGCCGCCTGTGTTCTTCTCGCTTTGCCCGCGCGCGCCCAGAATGTGGCGCTTCCGGGCGGGCCGGAAAAGGAGACGGTGCAGAACACCTGCTCGGCCTGCCATGCGCTCACCATGATCACCAATGCGGGCCACAGCAAAGCCCAATGGGATAATGTGCTGCACATGATGGTGAATGTGGGTGCGCAGATCCCGCCCGGCCAATTCGACCGGGTGGTGGATTATCTCGCCAGGAATTTTCCGGAGAAAGCCTCACCGTCTCCCCAGATCGTCTCCGGCCCGGTGCAAGTCTCGTTCAAGGAATGGGAGGTGCCCACGCCCGGCTCGCGCCCGCACGATCCCATGTACGCCCCCGACGGCATGGTCTGGTACACGGGCCAGATGGCCAATGTGCTGGGCCGCTTCGATCCCAGGACGGAAGCATTCAAGGAATTCCATCTGCCCGACAATTCCGGGCCGCACGGATTGATCCCCGATCATGACGGCAATGTCTGGTACACGGCAAATTTCGGCGCCTATATCGGCAGGCTCGATCCCAAGACCGGCAAGGTCACGCGATTTCCCATGCCCGATCCGAAGGCGAAGGACCCGCACACGCTTCTGTTTGCTCCCAACGGCGATATCTATTTCACGGTCCAGGGCGGAAATTTCGTGGGCCGGCTCGATCCCAAAAGCGGCGCGGTCAAGTTGATGGCGTCACCCACGCCGCGCTCCAATCCCTACGGCATGGTGATCGACTCGCATGGCGTCCCCTTCTTCGTGGAGTTCGGCAGCAACAAGGTGGGCCGCATCGATCCCAAGACCTTGGCGATCCATGAATATGTGCTGCCCCATGCGGAGTCGCGGCCACGCCGCGTCGCCATCACGCCGGATGACGTGATCTGGTACACCGACTATTCGCGGGGGTATCTTGGCCGGCTCGACCCCAAGACCGGCCTGACCAGCGAATTCCCTTCGCCCGGCGGGCCCCGGTCGCAGCCTTATGGGATCACCGCCATCGGCGATGTGCTTTGGTATGTGGAATCCAACACCAGCCCCAACGCGCTGGTGCGGTTCGACACGGTCGCGCAGAAATTCCAGACCTGGACGATCCCCTCCGGCGGCGGCGTGGTGCGCAACATGGTGCATACGCCGGACGGCAATCTCTGGCTGGCGGAAAGCGGCGTCAACAAAATCGCCTTCGTGCAGGTGGAGAAAGCCACGGCTTCGTCGCATCGCTGACGCGGCAATTCGCTGCTGGGACAGGAGCTGGCGGTAACGGGTTGTTATGGGCCGCTCCGGCATTTTCGCCCCGGACCGCCGAATCATGAGATACAGGCGTCCCAGGCGTCGAGTATTCTGACCTCCAACATAGCGCGGGATTCGCGAGCTCGACCAATGTCCTCGACCATCGCCATCCGCCACCTCGAGACGATGTTCAAGACCCTCAACCGGGGCATCGTCTTCCTGGACCGCAGCGGCGCCATCATCAGCGCCAATGTGGCGATGCTCTCGCTTTTGGGCCGGCCCTTTCTCGATGTGCTCGAGCCGCCGCAGGACGATCCGGAAATCTGCGTGCTGGGAGACGATGAGCGGCCGCTGTCGGTCGCCCAATATCCCTCGATGGCGGCGATCCGCACGGGGGCCAAGGTGCAGAATTCCGTGATGGGCATATTCAACCCCGTCCTGAAGGAGCGCCGCTGGTTCTCGGTGGATGCCTGTCCGATCTATGACCATGGCCAGACAGAGCCCAGCGCCTCTTATGCGATCTTCACCGACATCACCGACCGCAGACGCGCGGACCGGGAACTGCGCCAGAGCAAGCTCCATCTGGCGATGGCGCAAAGCATCGCCTCGATCGGCAGCGCCGCGGTGGATTTCAAGACCGGCAAATGGGATTGGTCGGATGAGACGTTCCGCATCTATGGCGTGGACCGGGAGACGTTCACGCCTTCGGCCGAGGGCCTGGGCAATCTGGTGCATCCCGACGACTGGAAAAATCTCTATGCCAATGTGCCGCGCGCGCGTGAAGGCAGGGCGCCGGAGACCATCGCCGAATACCGCATCACCCGGCCGGACGGCGCCGAACGCATGCTCCGCCGCATCGCCACCGCGGTGACCGATGATGAGGGAACCATCACCGGCATTGTCGCCACCGTCCAGGACGTGACCGAGTTGCGCATGACGCAGCATGAGAACAAGGCCCTGCAAAACCAGTTGTATCATGCCCAGCGCCTGGATTCGGTGGGCACCATCGCCAGCGGCATCGCCCATGACCTGAACAATACATTGGCGTCACTGGTCGCCACCTCGGGGCTGCTGCTTCAGTCCATGGATGAGAGCGATCCCAACCGGCTGCGCGCCGAACTGATCAAGGAAGCCGGCCTCAATGCCAGCGAATTGGTGGCGCAGGTGCTGGCCTTCGCCCGGCGCGAAGTGCTGGCGCATGAGCCGATCGAGGTGGCGCCGTTCCTGGCGCAATCGGTCAAATTGGTGCGGGCCAGCGTCGCCAACCGGATCGAGATTCACGAAGACTTGGCGGACACCCCGCCGGTGACCGGCAATCCCAGCCAATTGCGCCAGGTGTTGTTCAATCTCTTCTTCAACGCGGCCCAGGCGATCGGCGACCGGCCGGGCCGGATCGACCTTTCCACCGCGCGGGTTGAGGGAGAGGATTTCGGCGGTGAAACCGGCAAGCCCTATGTGCGCATCTCGGTGGCCGATACCGGCTCAGGCATGAGCGACGAGACCAAGGCCCATATCTTCGAACCTTTCTTCACCACCAAAGGCGCGGGCAGGGGCACGGGCCTGGGCCTTTCGGTGGTACAGGGGATCGTGTCGTCCCACGGCGGACGGATCGGTGTGGCCAGCAAGGAGAATGAAGGGACGCGGTTCGACGTGTTCCTTCCCGTCGCCGCGACTTAGCCAGGGCACCTTGTGAAAAGTTCGCTTGGCCTGATTTAGGTCACGCTATTTCTTTTCGATTGCATCCATCGCCACTTTGCCGGGCGCCACTTTCATTGCCGAGGGGCCTTGAAATTCGCCGTGCGGATTCTTCATTTCGGTGTCGTCGGGCGGGATCAGGAAATTGTCGTCGGGTCCGGCGGTGGCGTCGGCCAATTCCTTGTCCGCCCGGTCCTGCTCCTGGGCATATTTCGCGTCGATGCCTTTTGCGTCCGCCAGTTCCTGCCAGCGGCCTTTTTCCTGTTTCTTGCTCATGATCCCACGTCCCAATCTTTCATGGGGCAAACGCGTCGTGACCGGTCTTGTTGCGCGAGGTTCCCTCAGGCGAGGGCATCGAGCAGCGTCTTTTCCATCTCTTGGGCGGTCTTGAACGTGGCGATGTTGGCCCTGTAGGCCAGCGATGCGGTGATCTGGTTCACCCTATCGCGCGCGGGATTCTCGCCCTCAATGTCCGCGAAGGACGCGGGGAGATTGGACGCCAGGTTACCCGATGGCTGAGAGACGCGGCCCGGTACCGGCGAGACCGGTTGTTGGGGACCGGCCGCGGGCGCCGGGCCGTCGCTCTCGAGATCGGCAAGATTGGAAGCGCTGGCCGTGAAGCTTTTGGCGGCGGCAAGCATCCCCGAAACGGCGACGGTCATCGCGGAATTCATGCCATTCCTTCACCGGCCATCCTGACGCTAACGATGGCGCCGGCCATCCCTGTCGGCGCCAAGGATGGCGCCTGGACGATTGCGGTTGGGTAATTTCCGTCCAGGGCATTTGATTCAAATGCCAGAGCTGCGCTTTCCGCCGCGGACCAAGAGCCATCGCACCATTCATGCGATTTTGCCGCGGGTAAAAACGCCGATTCGCCGGGAACCGGCGTCTTTTGGAAAATTGGCTTTTTCGCTAGAGTTCCCTGACGGCAAGAACCATTATGAACGCGGTAGATCGCGCCCGTGCGAGGCAATCATGTCCAGTGAAGCCCTCTCCAAATTTGCCCAGTCCGATGACTATGTGCGGGCGCTGATCGAGGAGGCGCGCGGCACGGCCATGGCCACACCTTTGGCCCTTGAGCGGCGCGGCTTCCTCAAGCTGGCCGGCGCCGGCGGGGCGGGCCTGGTGCTGGGCTTCTATATTCCGACCGACGCGCGCGCCGATACTGAAACACCGCAGACCGCGGGCGAGGCGACCAAGGCGCCGGTGATCAACGCGTTTGTGCGCATCGCCCCCGACAACATTGTCACCGTCTATTCCAAGGCCCCGGAAATCGGCCAGGGCATCAAGACCGCCTTCGGCCTGATCATCGCCGAGGAATTGGACGCCGACTGGAGTCATACACTGGTCGAGCAGGCCCCCATCATCACCAAGGTCTATGGCTATCAGGGCGCAGGCGGTTCGACCTCCATCCCGCGCGCCTGGGATCAGTTGCGCCAGGCGGGCGCGGCCGCCAAGGCGATGCTGATCGCCGCCGCGGCGAAAAAGTGGAACGTCAATCCGGCCGAGATCACGGCGCAGGATTCCCGCCTTACCCATCAGGCGAGCCAGCGAAGCGGCACCTATGGGCAGTTCGCGCTGGAAGCGGCGAAGATGCCCCTGCCCGATCCCAACTCCCTGAAACTCAAGACCCGCGCGGAATACCGTTTGCTGGGCCGGCGCCATCGCGGCGTGGACGATCCCAAAGTGGTCACCGGCAAGCCCCTGTTTGGCATCGACGTCAAATTGCCGGAGATGGTCTATTGCAACTACACCAAATGTCCGGCAGTGGGCGGCAAGGTCAAATCCTTCAACGTGGACGAGATCAAGAAGCTTCCCAATGTGATCGACGCTTTCGCGGTCGAAGGCACCGGCAAGCCCACCGAAGTGATGCCGGGCGTCGCCATCATCGCCAAGAACACCTGGGCCGCGTTCGAAGCCAAGAAGCAGCTCAAGGTGGATTGGGACCTGAGCGAGGCGTCGAAGGATTCCACCAGCCAATTCTCGGCCCGCGCCAGGCAATATGCCAAAAGCTTCCCCGCCACGCCCGACAGCGATGTGGGCGATGTGGACAAGGCTTTCGCCAACACCGGCAGCAAGATCGTGGAAGCCTATTACGAATATCCTTTCGCCGCGCATGCCAACATGGAGCCGCAGAACACCACGGCCTGGTGGCATGACGGCGTGATGGAAATGTGGGTCCCCACCCAGCAGCCGGATCGCGGCCAGACCATGGTAATGGGCATGCTGAAGCTGCCGGTAGAAAAGGTGGTGGTCCACCAGACCCGCGTCGGCGGCGGTTTCGGGCGCCGGCTGATGAACGATTATATGTGCGAGGCAGCCGCCATCGCGCAGAAGGTGAACGGCCCGGTCCATGTGCAATGGACCCGCGAAGACGATTTCATGCATGATTTCTACCGTCCCGCCGGCTATCACGCCTTCAAGGGCGCGGTGGACAAGGACGGCAAGCTCGATGCGTGGCGGGAGCATTTCATCACCTTCACCGCCGACGGCAAGAAGCCGGTCTCGGGCGGCGATTATTCGGGCTTCCTGGTCAGTTCGTGCAAGGCGCCCAACCTGCGCCGCGGCGTCACCATGATGGATCTGAAGATCCCGACGGGCCCCTGGCGCGCCCCGGGCGACAATGCCCAGGTCTTCGCCAACCAGAGTTTCATGCACGAACTCTCGCTGGCGGCGGGACGCGACCATGTGCAATTCCTGATCGACGCGGTGAACCGCGACGTGCCGGAGCTCAAGCCCAAAAATCCCAGAGTGAATTTCTCGCCGGCACGCGCCACCAGCGTGATCAAGCTCTGCGCCGAGAAAGCGGGCTGGGGCAAGAAGCTGCCCAAGGGCAGCGGCCTGGGGCTGGCCTGGTGCTATTCCCATGCCGGTCATGTGGCGCAGGCGGTCGAGCTCAGCGTCGATGCCCAGAAGCGCGTCAAAATCCATCGTGTGGTGGTGGTGGCCGATATCGGGCCGGTGGTGGACATGGCGGGCGCGGAATCCCAGGCGCAAGGCGCCTCGGTGGACGGATTCTCCACCGCGATGGGGCTTCAGCTCCATATCGAGAAGGGCGTGATCCAGGAGCAGAACTACAACGCCTATCCGATGCTGCGCATTCCGTTCGCGCCGTCCATGGTGGAAGCCTATTTCATCCAGTCGGACAATCCGCCCACCGGCATGGGCGAGCCGGCGCTGCCGGCGATGGCGCCGGCGACGGCCAACGCCATCTTCGCCGCCACCGGCGAACGACTGCGCGCCATGCCGTTCCGCAATTTCGGCTATACCGTCTG
>DATNFZ010000055.1:0-2735 GCA_035606155.1 Rhizomicrobium sp.
CGATGACATGTAGGCGACCAACGTCACGCCCGCCAGCGCGATGCTGAAATTGTCCAGCACCATGATGATGGCAAACGTCAAGGGATCATGCGCATAAGGCAGGATGGCGTAGAGCGCGGTGCCAAACATCTGACCACCGCATCCGACCATCACCGCAGGCATCAGCCCCAGCCGCAGCGAGAGATAGCCGCCGGCGCCCACGCCCAGAAAGACGCCGACCAAGCCCACACTGCCCCGCACGGCGCCGACCATGTCCTTGCTGAGACCCAGATCGACATAGAGCGGATTGTACATGGGACCGCTGACGAAATTGGGCAGTTGGAAAAGACTGATGGCGATCAGCATGACCAGCGCGGTTGGGCCATGGGCACGGAAGAACGCGATGAAAGGTCCGGCGATGGCGTCGAAGATGCCGCGGCTTGAACTCAGCGGCGCTTCCTGTGTTTTGCGCGCCATCACCTGATCGGCGCGCATGGGCTCCTTTGCCCAGAGGCAGGCGACGATGCCGATCAAGATCAACGCGGCATAGACCAGGTAAGACGCATTCCAGCCGATGCGCTGGGCGATCGGCAGGATCACCGCTTCGGTGCCCAGAAGCGCGGTGCGGAAGCCGAATGTATAGGCCGAAGTGAGAAGTCCAAGCTCGTCCGCATTCGCCGCACTTTCGATCCGCCACGCATCGATGGCGGTATCCTGGGTCGCCGCGGAGAAGGCGGCCACCAGGGCGGCAGCGCCCAGCATGGGCAGGCCGTGCCCAATGCCCAGCACCGCCATCGCCGCCAGGGCGAGGCCGACGACGATCTGGGCAAGAAGAATCCAACCACGCCGGCGTCCTAATCGTCCCAGCAGCGGCACACGGATGCGGTCCAGGAACGGCGCCCAAAGGAATTTCAGCGAATAGGCGATGCCCACCCAGGAAATGAAGCCGATGGCGGCAAGCCTGGTCCCTTCGTCGCGCAGCCAGTAACCCAGCGTGTTGCCGACCAGATTGAAGGGCAGGCCCGAGGAAAAGCCCAGCGCCGCCATGGTCAGCACTTTGGGGCTGAGATATTCGCGGAACGAATAGCGGCGACTCATGCCGCTTCAGTATGGGACACTCCCGCACCCGAGGGAAACAAGGCCGCGAACATTTCTTCCAGCCGGAAAGGATCGACCGGTTTCAACAGAAACCCGTCCATTCCGGCCTCCCGGCAGGCGTCCCTGCCGCCGGGCAGGACATCGGCAGTAAGCGCCACGATGGGCATGTGCCGGCGCTGAAGCTTTTGTTCGACGGCGCGGATGGCGCGGGTGGTTTCGATTCCGTCCATGCCCGGCATGTGGATGTCGGTGAGGAACAGATCGAAATTCTCGCGCTCATAGGCCGCCAGCGCGGCGGCGCCGTTATTGACGCCGGTAACGGAATGGCCTCGCCGGCGCAGCAATTCCAGGATCAACAGCGAATTGATCGGATCATCCTCGGCGAGAAGAATCTTGAGTGCCGCTCTCGCCTCGCGCCGCTCCGGCGTGGGAGCGGCAGGCCGGGATGCGCGCGGGGTGGAAGGGTCGGCGAGGCAGGCTTGCAACCGCTCGACCAGTGAGGCATCGCGCACCGGCTTGACCAGATAGTCGGCAAAGCCGCGGGTGCGAAGGTCTTCCAGTTGGGCGCGTCCCGCCGGCGTCACCAGCACCACCGCCGGCACCGTCAGGCCGGGCGGGATGAAGGTCTCGAAATCCCGGTCGGTGCCGCCGTCGATCAACACCGCCTCCAGCCGCGCCCGCGACCGGAGATCGGACAGCGGCAGCACTTCGCCGCCCAAGGCTTCGATCTGGAGCCGCAAGCCGTCTTTCAGCACCTTGTTGTGGCCGACAATGGCGAGGCATTTGCCCTTCAGCGGCGCGGCCGCGGCAGCAGCCGGCTCCGCCACGATGGCGGGCAGGATGAAACGGAAGGTCGAACCCTGTCCGGTTTCCGAGACCATGCCGATTTCGCCACCCATGGTCTCAACCAGGCGCTTGGAAATGGCGAGCCCCAGGCCCGAGCCGCCGAATGTGCGCGCGTGGCGGGAATCGGCCTGGACGAATTCCTGGAAAATCTCGCTATGCTTCTCAGGCGGAATGCCCAGTCCGGTGTCGCGCACCTCCACGGCCAGGAAAGGCTTGTCCCGGCACATCGTGACCTGGATCGAGACGCCGCCCTTGTCGGTGAATTTCAGCGCATTGCCCACCAGATTGGTGAGCACCTGGCGAAACCGCATCTCGTCGGTGCGGATCACTTTGGGGACGTCCTTCGCAACCACCGCGACCAGTTCGATGTTCTTGCCATGCGCGCGGGGGGCCAAAAGCTCGGCCACCCCGTTCACCAGGTTGCGCACATCCACATCACCCTTCTCCAAGGTCAGCACGCCGGATTCGATCTTGGAGAAATCCAAGACGTCGCCGATCAAACTGAGAAGCGCGTCGCCGGCCTGGGCAATGGCCTCGGCATAGCTGCGTTGGTCGGGCTTGAGCTCGGTTTCCAGGAGCAGTTTCCCCATGCCCAGCACTCCATTCATGGGCGTGCGAATTTCATGGCTCATGGTGGCGAGAAACTGCGACTTGGCCTGGCTGGCCGCCTGCGCCCGGTCGCGCGACAGGGTCAGAGCTTCCACCAGCGCCTGATAATGGGTGGCGCCTTCGCGAAGCTGGTCATTCGCCGCCTTGCTGTCGCGCAGGGCGATTTCAAGCCGCGCCGCCGTGTCGCGCAGATCCTTGACCTG
>DATNFZ010000056.1:0-6274 GCA_035606155.1 Rhizomicrobium sp.
CGTCGCCATCGCCATCGGCCATCCCCATGACGTGACCTTGAACATCCTCGCGGCCTGGTTGGCGCAGGACCATGGCGTCAGGCTGGTGCCGGTGTCGGAGGCGATCCGGCTCAAAACCGAAAGCGAAGCGATGGTGGCAACTCGCTAGAAACCTGAGCTTCTGTCCATGACGAAATTGAGAAAGGCACAATCGTTGACGATGACAGTCTGCGGTTTGCGCACTTTGAAACCCGCCCGTTCGAAGGTGACCCTTGCGGTTACGCTCACATCGCTGGACAAAAGCGGCATCCCGGTGCGGCGCGCTCGATCTATTATGAAAGTCAAAAGCGCAGTGGCTATACCTCGGCGCTGAAAGTCGGGGTTTACGTACAAGAAATCTATATGGCCGCAATCGTCCACATCGCTAAATCCTGCAATCTCGCCGTCCAATTCCGCCACAAAGGTCGGCCTGCCGATTAGCCGTTCCGCAAAATCAAGTGGAGGAGCGGCCCAGATGCGAATTTGCTCCGGCGTATAATCACGGATGGCGGTTTCCGACACCGCCCGGGCGAAAATCTTCCGAAGAAGTTCGCAATCGGCCTCGCGATAAGGGCGGATGGCTATCATTGACCCTTCCTCGCGGAGGAGGCAAAACGCACGGCCTCTTCGGCCGCCGCCATCAAGGCGCGCGCCTTGTTGACGGTCTCCTGATATTCCGCTTCCGGCTCGCTGTCGGCGACCACGCCGCCACCAGCCTGCACATACATCATGCCTTCCTTCACCAGCGCCGTGCGCAGCACGATGCAAGTGTCCATCGAGCCATCGGCGCCGAAATAACCCACCGCGCCGCCATAGGGCCCGCGTTTTTCCTTTTCGAATTCATCGATGATCTGCATGGCGCGGATTTTGGGCGCGCCAGACAAGGTGCCCGCCGGCAAGCCCGCAGCCAGCGCGTCCACCGCATCCAGGCCGGGCCGGATTTCTCCTTCCACATTCGAGACCAGATGCATCACATGGCTGTAGCGCTCGATGAAGAAGCTGCCGGTGACTTTGACGGCGCCGATCCTGGCCACCCGGCCCACATCATTGCGCCCCAGATCGAGCAGCATCAGATGCTCGGCCCGCTCCTTGGGGTCGGCCATCAGTTCCTCGGCCAGGCTCGCGTCTTTTTCCGGCGTGGCGCCCCTTGGCCTTGTACCGGCGATCGGCCGGATGGTCACCTTGCCGTCGCGCAGCCGGACCAGAATTTCGGGACTGGAGCCCACGATCGAGAAGCCGGGAAAGGAGAGATAATAGAGAAAAGGCGAGGGATTGAGCCGGCGCAGCGCGCGGTAAAGCGAGAAAGGCGGCAATTCGAAAGGGCGGCGGAAACGCTGGCTGGGCACGACCTGAAAAATATCGCCCGCCTTGATGTAATCCTTGGCGCGGCTGACCACCGAAAAATATTCGTTCCTGGTCATGTTGGATTCGATTTTCGTTTCCGGTTTCATGCCGGCTGGCGCCTCGACATTGGGCGGCAGCGGCCGGTCGAGCGCCGCCACCGCGTCCTCGATGCGTTCGCCCGCCCGCGCATAAGCGGCCTTGGCTTCGACCGCCGGATCGGGCCAGACCGGCGTCACCACCACGATCTCGTCCTTCACCGTGTCGAAGATGGCGATGATGGTGGGGCGCAGCAGAATGGCGTCGGGCAGGCCCAGCCGGTCGGGCGGCATGTTGGGCAGATGCTCGATCTGGCGCACCATGTCATAGCCCAGATAGCCGAACAGTCCGGTGCCCATGGGCGGCAATCCGGCGGGCAATTCCACGCGCGTGGCCTGGATCAGCGCGCGCAACGACTCCAGTGGCCGGGCCTTTTCCGCCACATAGGTGCCGCCGCCGAGCGCGTGGGGATTGATCTCCGCCACGTCGCCGCGGCAGCGCCAGATCAGGTCGGGCCGGATGCCGATGATGGAATAGCGCCCGCGCGTTTCCCCGCCTTGCACGCTCTCCAGCAGGAAGGCGTTCTCCTGCCCCTCGCCAAGTTTGAGGAAGGCTGAGACCGGTGTTTCCAGGTCCGCGACCAGGCGGCGAAACAGGACCTGAGGCCGTCCGGCTGCGTAAACTCGCGCGAAAGCCTCGAAATCCGGCGACAAACTCATAAAGGGAGGCTCACGCCAGACTCATGATTGGCCGCCGATGGCCTGCTGCAGGAGTTGCTGGTTGACGGTCACGCCCTGGCGCTGGCGCTCGGCATTGGACAGCGACAGGACCAAATCGCCTGCCGCCTGCTGGGACAGTTGGTCCCAGCCTTGGGCGAAGATCTGCGCCGAATTGGCCGTTTGCGGATGGGCGATGCCGGTCACCTTGGCGATGATGTAGTTGCCGCCGGTGCCTTGCGGCGCCTCGACCACGCCGCCCGCGGGCGCCTCGAACAATTGTGCGATGAAAGCCGCCGAAAAAGTGGTGTCGGCGGTCTCGCGGCTCAGCCCCGGGCTTTGCAGCACCGGCACTTTCAATTCCTTGGCGATGCCGGCGAGATTGCCGTCTTTCTGCGCCTGCGCAGTGAGGGTTTGCGCCTTGGCCGCGACTTGCTTGGCCTTTTCATCGGCCATCCAGGCCGCCAGGGCTGCGTCTCTCACCTGGTCCAGCGGCTTGAGCTTGGCAGGGGTCTGGCCGTCCACCTTGATGTCGTAATAGGCGCCGCTCTTGGCAGGGAAGGGGTCGTTGTCCTCGCCCACTTCCTGGGTGAAGGCGGTGGCGAGGAATTCCGGATCGGGCGGCAGATCGGCCACTTTCTGTCCGTCGGGTCCAAGGCCGTTCTTGTCCACCGCCGCGATCTTGCCAGAGCGCATACCGACTTTCTTCGCCGCCTGGGCGATGTCGGCGCCGCCGGAGCGGGCATCCTCGAACGCATTGACCATGTCGGTGATCTTGGCGCCGGCCAATTGCAGCGCCAGTTGCTGTTTGATCTTGTCCTTCACTTGGTCGAGCGCGTTGGAGACTGCGGGCGTCACTTTGGTCACTCTCAGAAGCACGTAACCGTTGATTGCGCCCTTGACCGGATCGCTCACCTGACCTGGCGGCAGCGAGAAGGCCGCGTCGGCGCGCGCTTGGTCGGATAGGTCAGCCTTGGAAAGCGTGCCCAGGGTAAGGTCTTGGGGGGAAATCTTGCGCTGGGCCGCCAGGGCCTCGAAGGTCATGGCGCCCGACGTGATCTTGTCATGCGCCGCCTTGGCCTCGGCCTCGCTGGGGAATTCGATCTGCTGGATGTCGCGCTTTTCCGGAATCATATAGTCGGTGAGGTGCGCCTTATAGTCATCTGCGATCATCTTGTCGGTGACGGTCACCTGGCCGGCCACGTCCTCAGGCGTGACGGCGGCATATTCCAGCTCACGATATTCGGGAGTGGAGAAACGTTCGGGATGGGCTTTGACGTATGCCGCCAGAACGGCATCGGGCGGCGGGGGGATGGGGCCAAGCGAATCCGGCGAGACGATCACATAATCGGCCGCGCGCGTCTGAGTGGCGTAGAGAAAGATGGCCTGGGCATAGCCCTGGGGCAGGCGGAAGCCGGCTTCCAGGCTGTTGGTGAGTTGCTGGCGGGTGGTGTCGCCGCGCACGCTCTCCAGGAAACTCTGCTCGCTGTAACCGGCATTGCTCACAATCTGCAGGAACAGGGCGTGATCGAAATTGCCGCTGGCGCCCTTGAAGGCGGGCATGGCGCGAACCTGCTGGGCGAGCTCAGCGTCGGGGGTGATGAGGTCCAGCCGGACTGCCATATTGTCCAG
The DNA here is from genome assembly GCA_035606155.1 of Rhizomicrobium sp. Taxonomy (GTDB): domain Bacteria; phylum Pseudomonadota; class Alphaproteobacteria; order Micropepsales; family Micropepsaceae; genus Rhizomicrobium. Next base: position 3,747 of record DATNFZ010000056.1, read on the forward strand.
CGCGGTGCGGCTGATGGTCTGCTGCAATTCAGCCGGGCCCAGCCCCATGCGCTGTGCCATGTCCGAAGTGATCTGGATGCCCGATTGCTGGCTCTGGTTGCGCAAGAGGTTGCGGTAGTCGCGCGAAAAGTCCTGGGACGAGATTTCGGTCGAGCCCACCGTGGCCACGGCCGTGCCGGAGGACTGTCCCGTGAAGACGTCGGCGATGCCCCAGACGATGAAACTGAGCGCCAGCGCTCCCATCAGGATTTGCGCAGGCCACGCACGGGAAAGCTTACCCAACCATTGAATCATTGCCGGACGTCCACCGTTTTACGAAAAAGGCGGCGAATGATAGGGAGGGGGGCTCTTTAGGGCAACAGCGCCCTGAGCGGCCAAAAGACCTACAGGGCCTTAAGGTGCGCAGCGGTAGGCCACAATAAAGGGGAATGAATTTGCGCCAGTTGGTGGCCGGGAACTGGAAGATGAATGGCCTCATTGCCGACCTGGCCGAACTTGAGGCGCTCAAGCGCGGCCTGGAATCGCCTCCCTCTTGCGATGTCCTGGTCTGCCCGCCGGCCAGCCTGATCGCCCGGGCAGCCCAGGCCGTGAAGGGGGGCTTCGCGATCGGCGCCCAGGATTGCCACGAAAAAGCGTGCGGCGCCTTCACCGGCGACATTTCGGCCGAGATGCTCAAGGACGCCGGTGCCACCGCGGTGATCGTCGGCCATTCGGAGCGGCGCCAATATCATGGCGAAAGCGACCGACAGGTCGCCGCCAAGGCCTGTGCGGCATGGCGCGCCGGCCTGTCGGCGATCATCTGCGTCGGTGAAACCGAAAGCCAGCGCGACGCGGGCGATGCGCCGCAAATCTGTCATGACCAGATCGCCGGCAGCGTTCCCAAAGAGGCCACGCCCGCCAATACGGCCATCGCCTATGAACCGGTCTGGGCGATCGGCAGCGGCAAGACGCCCAGCGACGACGACATCGCCGCCATGCACGCCCATATCCGCGATAGCCTGGTGGGGCATCTGGGCGAGGCCGGGAAGGGGATGCGCATTCTTTATGGCGGCTCGGTCAAGCCGGCCAACGCCAAGGCCATCCTGGCGATTGCCAATGTCAATGGGGCGTTGGTGGGCGGGGCCAGCCTGAAGGCCAAGGATTTCCTGGGCATCATTTCCGCAGCCAGACCCGCCTAAAAGCCGGAATATTGCAACCAGGGCGAGCGGAACCTGGTTTTCCTAAGCCAAGCTTGCCGCCCCATTGCGCCGTTAACCAGGATTTTCGACATTTCCTTAACGCGAGCACGCCATCCTGCACCCACAGCAACAGGGGTGGGGCATGGCGCGTCTTAGCTATGACAGCGTCGAAGCATTGATCTATGACCCGGTGTCGGCCAACCGCACCGCGACGCGCGCTGCTTTGTATTCGCTGGGCTTCCGCCGCACCGAAACCGTCCCCACCCTGGAATCGATGGTGGAAGTGATCCAGCGCCAGCCGCCAGATATCGTGCTGGCGGAGGCGCAAGGTGCGGCCGAGGAATTGTGCCAGGCGATCCAGCAGCTCCGCCAGGGCGCGGCCGGCTACAATCCCTTCATCGTGATCATCGTCACGGCCTGGGAGAAAAGCGAAAGCCTGATCACCAAGGTGGTCAATTCCGGCGCCGACGATCTTCTGCTCAGGCCGTTCTCGACGTCGCTTCTGGGCGCGCGCATCGAAACTCACATCGATCGCCGCAAGGGCTTCGTCATCACCACGGACTATGTCGGTCCCGACCGCCGCCGGGGCAACCCGCGCGACAAGGACATGGACATGTTCGATCCGCCCAATTCGCTCAGGATGAAGGCCAAGGACAAGATGGCCGCCGATGTCATCGCCAAGAAATTGGATGAGGACCTGAAAGTGGCGCGCGACCGGCTCACCGGTGAGAAGCTGCGCCGCGATTCCTTCCAGATCTGCATACTCTGGCGCTTGATGCAGGAACAGCAGGCCGGCGCGCCGCAATTCGAAGTCGATATGCGCAAACTGAGCAATCTCACCAAATCGATCGACCGCAGGCTGGCGGGCGGCGAGCATGAGAAGGCGCAGGAATTGTGCGCCACCGTGCTTGCCGCGGTCGAAGGCCTGCAGCAGGCGGTCGATCGCAATGCCTCGATGCATCTTCTGGGCCGGGGTGCGCTCAGCCTGCATCAATATCTCTGCCCGGAAAAATCGCCCGCCGATCAGCTCAACGAGATCGACAGCACGGTGGCGATCATTCGCGCCAGGTCCCAGACCACCGCCGCTTTGGCCTCTTAAGGGCCCGGTCCTTTTGCCCCCTGAGTTCGTCGCTCATCGCTCATGGGCGCTTTACGGCCCACATCGCTCCTCGCTCCTGCTCGGTGGGCAAAATTCCTCGCGCCCAAGAAGCAAGAGTTCCGGCATTTTCTGGCATTTCCGGGGACCGCTTCCCATTTGGCCCGCTTTGCTCTAAGACCCGCGCTTATCCCCAAGCCGGACCCCTGTTACCCATGCAGACCATCCTTGTTTTCGCCGAATTGGTGATCGCC
>DATNFZ010000057.1:0-5088 GCA_035606155.1 Rhizomicrobium sp.
TCTGCGCCGCCGCCTGGGCGCGGCCGTAAGGGCCTGCCCAACTGGTCACGATCAGGACGGGCAGGGGCCGGGTCACGCAATAGAGAAAGCCAGCCCCGGCCAGGACGAGGAGGAGAACACCTCCGATCACATAACGCCGCATCAAAAGTCCCGCGCAAAACCCTCCAGACGATACATTTTTGGCCGCTGGGGCCAAACTGGCGCTTTTGGGGTTCCGTAGGCCCCGGATTTGCCGATCGGCGGGCTCTTGCGGCTTGCTTTTGCGGGGGGCCGCTCATAGCTTCCGGCCCCCGAACGGGCAGTTGTAGCTCAGTTGGTTAGAGCGCCGGATTGTGGATCCGGAGGTCGGTGGTTCGAGCCCACCCAACTGTACCATTTTCCTTTTCTTCCCTTCCCGTAACCTTGATCTCCCGCTGATCGAATATCAGAGGAGCGCGGGCTGAACCGCGCCCGTTCCCAGGGAGATCCTCATGCGCCAGTCCGGTATTCTTCTCACCTCGGCTGCGTCCTTGCTTCTGGCGGGTTCCGCCATGGCCCAATCCTCCGGCGGCAGTATGAGCGGAGGGAACATGTCAGGTGGCAGCATGGCAGGCCCCAGCATGAGCGGCGGCGGCATGCAGATGAACGCCCAGGGCGGCGTGGGAATTTTTTCCCGTGAGAATATGGCCATGATGATCGTGGACCGGGAAAAGGCCACCAAAGGCATGACCGAAGACCAGGCCAAGGCCGCCCGCCAGGAGGAAATGTCCAAGGACCGGGCCGAGACCCCCGAACAGCGCCAGGCCCGCAAGGCCCGCTATGATTCGGAATGGATGCAGCTGACCGCGGCGGAAAAGCAGGACGCCATGACCAAGCTGGACGCCCAGATGAAGGCGCGGGGCATGATGGCCGCGCCGCCCGCCAGTAAGTAGAATCTGAGGATCTGCTTATAAGTCTCTGGAGAACCGGGGTTTCTTAAAAATTCTGGTTTCCAGGGTACGCTTGCTCGGCTGGGCCCGCCCCATTACAACGCCCGCGCATTCCGCATGGCATGGATGGGGCATGACTGATTCCAAACCGAACCGGCCCAAGGCCCGCCTGCCGCGCGGTTTTCGCGACCGTGGCGCCGCCGAAATCGCGGCCGAGCGTCATGTGCTGGAGACCATCCGGAGCGTCTACGAATCCTATGGCTTCTCGCCGCTGGAAACCCCGGCCTTCGAATATACCGACGCCCTGGGCAAGTTCCTGCCCGATGTGGACCGGCCCAATGAAGGCGTCTTCTCGCTTAAGGACGATGACGAGCAATGGCTGTCGCTGCGCTATGACCTGACGGCGCCCTTGGCGCGCCATGTCGCGGCGAATTTCCAGACCCTGGCCAAGCCGTTTCGCCGCTATCAAGTCGGGCCGGTCTGGCGCAACGAAAAGCCCGGCCCCGGCCGTTACCGCGAATTCCTGCAATTCGACGCCGACACGGTGGGTAGCGCCTCGCCCTCCGCCGATGCTGAAATCCTGATGATGCTATCCGACACGCTGGAGGCGCTGGGCCTCAGCCACGGCGATTACATCGTCAAGCTCAACAATCGCAAATTGCTGGACGGGGTTTTGGAAGCCGCAGGTGTCGCCATCGAGGATCGCGTGCGCCGTGGCGTGGTGATGCGCGCCATCGACAAGATCGATCGCCTCGGTCCACAGGGCGTGGCGGCACTGCTAGGGGAGGGTCGCAAGGACGAGTCCGGCGATTTCACCAAGGGCGCGGGATTGAATGGCGAGCAAGCGGCGCGGATTCTTTCGTTTGTCGCGCCCGATGCGAAGGACGAAGACGCGCATCTGCGCCAGATCGGCACCCTGATCGGCAGCAGCGCCATCGGCGCGGCAGGCCTTTCGGAACTGGAACAGATCGTCAAATTGCTGTCGGCTAGCGGCTATGGCCCCGACCGCGTTGAATTCGATACCGGCGTGGTGCGCGGCCTCGACTATTACACCGGCGCGGTGTTCGAGGCGCAATTGACTTTCCCCGTGCGCAACGAAGCCGGGGAGACGGTGGTGTTCGGCTCGGTGGCGGGCGGCGGCCGCTATGACGATCTGGTGGCGCGCTTCACGGGCCAGACGGTGCCCGCCACGGGCATTTCCATCGGCGTCAGCCGGCTGATCTCCGCACTCCTTTCGCGCGGCATCGCGGGCGGGGCGTTGGCGCCGCTGGTGGTGGTGACGGTGATGGACAAGGCCGAAGCCGCCTCCAGCTTCCGCATGGTGTCCGAATTGCGCGCCGCCGGCCTTCGCGCCGAGGCTTATGTCGGCACCGGCAAATTCGGCGACCAGATGAAATATGCCGACAAGCGCGGCGCCGCCATTGCGGTAATCGAGGGCGGTGACGAACGCGCGAAAGGCGAGGTCACCTTGAAAGACCTGGCGCTGGGCGCCGAGCTGGCGAAATCGGTAGAAAGCCGCGCCGCTTGGGTGGGTTCCCGTCAGGCGCAAGTCAGCGTCAAGCGCGACGCGCTTGTAGCCGCGATAAAAGACATGCTGGAAAAAGCCTGATGGTGGCCTTTCCCTATTACGACAAAGCGGACATCGAAACGCTGGACGCGCAAGCCAGCGCCATCCTGGGTGCGTTTCGCGCGCGCGGCTATGTCAGCGAAGAACCCTCTGTGTTGCAGCCCGCCGATATTTTCCTCGACCGTTCGGGCGAGGAGATTCGCCGGCGCACCTTCACCCTCACCGATCCTTCGGGCCGCGATCTGTGTCTGAGGCCCGACCTCACCATTCCCATTTGCCACCAGGTGGTGAAGGCCAAGACGCCGCTTCCCGCCCGCATCTGCTACAACGGCCTGGTCTTCCGGCATCAACCGTCCGAGCCGCACCGGCCCACGCAATTCTTCCAGGCGGGCGCGGAGCTTCTGGGCCTTTCCGATCGCGCCGCCGGCGAAACCGAAATCATGACCTTGACCGTGGAAGGTTTGCGCGCCGCGGGGCTCAAGGATTTTTCTGTAAAAATCGGCGACCTCGCTTTGTTCGGCGCGCTGGTGGATGCGTTGGATGTGCCCGCCCAATGGCGTGCCCGTTTGAAGCGCCATTTCTGGCGCGCGGGCTATTTCGAAGCGCTGCTGGCTCGCATGACACAAGGTGCGGCCAGCGATGCCCAACGCCTGCTGGGTTCGCTGGGCGGACTGACGGAAAGCGAATCCCGCGCCGCCATCGAAGGCTTGATGGATCTGGTGGCGGATGCGCCGCAAGGCGCGCGCACGCGCGAGGAGATCGTCGAACGCCTGATGGAGCAAGCGGCGGACGCCGCGGCGCTGAGGCTCGATCCCAAGATCGCAGATGTCATCACCCGGCTGCTCGCCGTCTCGGGCAGCGCCGACCAGGCGTTGAAGGAAATACGCGGCTTGATGCAAAGCGCGGGCATTACGCTGGATGCGCCGCTGGCCGCCATGCAGGCGCGCCTGGCAGCCCTCAAATCGTTGGGCGTTGCGGCCGACAAGATCACGTTCGCGGCGCGCTTTGGCCGCAATATGGAATATTACACCGGCTTTGTGTTCGAGCTCTGGGCGCGCGACAAGGAAGGCCCTGTGCAGCTGGCGGGGGGCGGCCGTTACGATACGCTGTTGGAGATGCTGGGCGCGGAAAAGCCCGTCAGCGCGGTGGGCATCGCCATCCGCACCGAGCGGGTGCTGGCCGCGCGCCGCCAGCAGGGAGGCGCGTGATGGCAGCGCTGACACTGGCGATCCCGTCCAAGGGCCGCCTCAAGGACGATTGCAACGCTTATTTCGCCGATGCGGGCGCGGTGTTGAAGCAAGCAGCGGGCGGACGTGGCTATCGCGCCACTTTGGGCGGCTTTCCTGATATCGAAGTGCTGCTGCTCTCGGCCGGCGAGATCGCGGATTCGTTGATCGCGGGCGATGTCCATCTGGGCATCACCGGCGAGGATCTGTTGCGTGAGGCAGCCCCGGAGCTTCAAGGCCGCATTCATTTCGTCCGGCCGCTGGGTTTCGGCTTCGCCAATGTGGTGGTGGCGGTACCGCAATATTGGATCGACGTCTCGACCATGGCGGATCTGGACGATGTCTGCGCCGCTTTCGCGCATCGTCATCGCCGCCGGTTGCGCATCGCCACCAAATATACCCAACTCACGCGCAGCTTCTTCGCCCGTGTGGGGATCAGCGATTATCGCATCGTGGAAAGCGCCGGCGCCACGGAAGGCGCGCCCGCCGCCGGGACCGCCGAGGCCATTGTGGATATCACCACCACTGGGGCGACGCTTGCCGCCAATGGTCTCAAGACTCTGGAAGACGGCACCATGCTGGAGAGCCAGGCGCAGCTGGCGGCATCGCTCGCCGCCGAATGGGACGGCGCGGCTCGCGCGGCGTGCGAAAGCCTCCTGGCCCGGCTCAATGCCCGCGCCCGCGCCAAGACGTCTCAAATCTTGCGCGTGCGCCTGAACGGACAGGCGGAGAAATTGCTGGAGAGTCTATCGCGTACCGCCGGCGCCACGGTCTTGTCGCGGCCGACCGATGCGGGTGGCGAATATGCGCTCTTGGTGCCGCGTGCCCAGCTGATGGACGCGATCAAGACCCTGAGGGCTCAAGGCTGCGATGCCCCGGCCACGACGCAGGACACGGATTACGTGTTCGACACCGCCAATTCGCTCTACGAAGTCCTGGCGAAGCATCTGCCTCGCCCTTCGACAAGCTCAGGGTGAGGGCTATCTGAAATCCTCATGCTGAGCTTGTCGAAGCATGAGGCTATTGCGGATATCTATTGCGGGCTCACCGTGTCGCGGATGTCCGCGTCACGGATATGCTCCTTCTTCCACACCATCGCATCCATGATCCGGGTGCGGCCGGACGGATGGTCGTAAAAGAGAATCTCTTCCCATTTGCCGGGCTCGAGTTTGCGGTAAGTCGATAGCTTCAGCATGGCCGTGGCGAAGGCGTCGGGTTTGCGCACGGCATCCAATCCAAAAATATCGGCCTGATGCTCGGTGCTGCGCGTGATGCTGTTGGTGAGCGGCGTGGCCAGGAAGAAGAAGATCGATGCCAGGGCCGCCAGCAAGGGCAGGCCCGCGACATCATCCAATTGTCGCACCTGCCACTGGCCGCCGAACAGATC
>DATNFZ010000058.1:0-2480 GCA_035606155.1 Rhizomicrobium sp.
GCCTCGGCCGCCGCCTTGATCAAGGCGTCGGTCAGTTCGCGCGAGGAAATGCTCTTGGCCTTCAAGGCATCGCGGGCCTCGGCCAAGGTGAAAGCGGACAAGGAGGATGGCAGGCTCATTCCACCACCTTGGGCACGACAAAGAAATTCTCTTCACTGTCGGGCGCGTTGCGCATCAGCCCGTCGGCGACATTGCCGTCGCTGACTTCGTCTTTCCGCCACCTGAGCTTCTGCGCCACCACCGAGGTCATGGGCGGCACGCCCTCGACCTCCACTTCGTTCAGCATCTCCACCCACTGGAAGATGCCATTAAGCTCGCCTGCCATGGGGTCGAGCCGCTCCTCGGCCACTTTGATGCGGGCCAGTCTGGCGATGCGTCGCACGGTGTCCTTGTCAACGGACATGGAGTATTCCGGTCTGTTAGAAAAGCGGGGGCTTTGCTAGCAATCGGGGGCCAGACTGACAAGATGAAGGCTGGCAAGGAGAAGGGGTTGCGGATGGCGGTGACGGAGCTTGACCGCCTTGTCCTTGAACCAGGCGCGCGGCTTCTGGGCCTGGATTTGGGCGAAAAGACCATCGGCCTGGCCCTCTCCGACCGGCTTTTGACCGTCGCGACCCCCATGGAAACCCTGAAACGGGGCAAGTTCGCCCAGGATGCCGCCCGGCTGGACATTATAATAAGTGAGCAGGGCGTGGGCGGCCTGGTGGTGGGCCTGCCCCTCAACATGGACGGCTCGGATGGGCCCTCGGCGCAATCGGCCCGCGCCTTTGGCCGCAACTGGGGAGGGCACAGTCCCATCCCGCTTGTCCTGTGGGACGAGCGGCTTTCCACCGTCGCGGTGACCCGCACACTTCTCGAGGCCGACGCCTCGCGCAGACGCCGCAATGAGCTTATGGATCGCATGGCCGCCGCCTACATCCTGCAAGGCGCGCTCGATCGGTTGCGGTATCTGAGGTCGTGATGAGCAGTGACTTGACCCCGGCGCGTTTTCGCTGGTTGCCGCCTTTCCTGCGCCCGTCCGTGGCGATGGTCTGGCGGCAGGAGCGCATTTTTCTTCTGGTGGGCGCGGCGGCCTTATTCGCCGGCTATGACATGAATGTCTATGGCCTGGCGACGCCCCAGATCCAGGCAAGCTTCCATATCCCGGAAAATCAGATCGCTGTGATCGCCGCCTATTTCCGCCTGGCGGCATTGATCTCGCTGGTGATCGCGGCCTCCGCCGATCTGGTGGGGCGCAGGCGTCTTCTGCTGTTCACGATCATCGGCCAGGCTGTCGCCACATTGGCGACCGCGTTCACCGCAAGCGAAGTGCAGTTCATGTGGGCGCAATTCTTCTCCCGCATGTTCGGCTATGCCGAGGAAATACTCTGTTTTGTGGTGATCGCCGAGGAAGTGGCGGCCAGCGCGCGGGGCTGGGCAGCGGGTACCTTGAGCGCATTGGATTATTGGGGCGCAGGCGTGGCGTCCCTGGCGTTCGCGGCGGTCAATCTCCTGCCCTATGGCTGGCGCGCTCTGTATGTGATCGGCGCCTTGCCGATCTTCGTGGTGGCGTATCTGCGCCGGCAATTGCCCGAAACGCGGCGTTTCGTGGCGCAAGAGCAAATCCTGAAAACGCGCAGCAAATTCCAGGACACGCTGATCCTGTTGCGCGATCTGGTACGGGAATATCCCGGCCGCATCGCCGCCATCATGGTCGCGGTCGGTGCGTTCGGTTTCGCCATCGCCTCGGCCAGCATCCTGTCGGCCAAATATCTGCAAAGCGTGGAAGGCTATACGCCCGCGCAAGTCACCACGCTGTTCATCCCGGCCGGACTGGTTTGTCTGGCGCTCACCATCCTGGCGGGCAAGCTCAGCGACCGGATCGGGCGTCGCCCTGTCACCGCCGGCATAGTCGTGATCGCCGGTATTGGTTTTTACCTGTTCTACAGCGGCATTTCCGGTTGGGTGCTGGGGCCGTTATGGGCCCTGTCCTTCTTCGGCTATTTCTCGGGCGAGGCGCTGCTCACCGGTTATGCGTTGGAGATCGTGCCCACCAAATACCGCGCCACCGTCTCCGGCCTGCGTTACCTGATCGAGATCGTCACCGGGACCGTGGCCCTCATCCTGGAGGGGCGGCTCTATGACCGCTTCCATGGCCATGGCCCCGCCATCCAGGCCCTGATGGCCGCCTTGCCCCTTACCTTGCTGGCGATCTATTTCCTGCCCGAACCGGCGGGCAAGACCTTGGAAGAAATGGCCGCCTAGTGGAGCGGATTTGACATTCGCTACCCTGCTTGGCGCGAACACCGAAAGCGAATGTCAAATCCAAAGCTCCACTAGAATCACATGGTTGCTAGTGGTCCTTTGATTCCAACATTCGCAAAAAGCCGGGCGCAAATGGGATGCGAATGTTGGAATCGGACCACTAGTCTCTTATTGCGGCTTTAAGAATCCGCCGCTATAAGCCGGGCTTTAATGACATCTGTGGCCAACCGCCCGAT
>DATNFZ010000059.1:0-2270 GCA_035606155.1 Rhizomicrobium sp.
CGTTTTGACCGCCAGCGAAGGAAAAAGCGCCCGCGGGTCCACATAATCATATTCAATGGCATAGCCGGGCCGGCGCACCACGGCCTTTTCCAGCCCCGGAATGGTGGTCAAAAGGGCCAACTGGATATCGTGGGGGAGGGACGTGGAGATGCCGTTGGGGTAGATGGTGTCGTCGTTAAGTCCTTCCGGCTCCAGGAAAATCTGGTGACTCTCCTTGTCCGCGAAGCGGCTGACCTTGTCTTCGATCGAGGGACAATAGCGCGGCCCCCGCGATGCGATCTGGCCGGTGTACATGGGCGCGCGGTGCAGATTGGCCCGGATGATCTCATGGGTCTGGAGCGTGGTGCGGGTAATGGCGCAGGCGATCTGGGGCGTGGTGATCGCGCGGGTGAGAAAGGAAAAAGGCTCCGGCGGGTCGTCGCCGGGCTGGGATTGGAGCGCGGCCCAATCGATAGTCTTGCCATCCAGCCTGGGCGGCGTCCCGGTCTTGAGCCGCCCCATCGGCAAGCCGAAGCCATAAAGAGTCCGGGACAGGCCCAAAGACGGAGGCTCGGTGGCGTGGCCCTCAGAGCCTTTCATCCGGCCGGCGGGAATTTTTGTTTCACCGATATGGATCAGGCCATTCAGGAACGTGCCGGCGGTGAGCACGACTGCGGCGGAAAATATCTCGTCCCCGTCCGCCAGCCGGACGCCGGCCACCCGCCCGTCTTTCAGGATCAGGTCTTCGGCCGCCGCCTCCCGGATTTCCAGGCCCGCAATTGCCGCCAATTCCTTTTGCATGGCCGCGCGATAAAGAGCGCGATCGGCCTGAGCGCGAGGCCCGCGCACGGCAGGCCCTTTGCGGCGGTTGAGCACCCGGAATTGGATGCCCGCCGCATCCGCCACCCGGCCCATCAAGCCATCCAGGGCATCGATCTCGCGCACCAGATGGCCCTTGCCCACCCCGCCGATGGCGGGATTGCAGGACATTTCGCCCAAGGTGTCGCGGCGATGGGTGAGAAGCAGGGTCCTGGCGCCGGCGCGCGCCGAAGCCGCCGCCGCTTCCGCCCCGGCATGGCCCCCGCCGATCACGATGACGTCGTACCCGTGCATGCGCGTCCAATACGCGCATCGGCAGGCAACGGCAACGTCACTTTCCTATGCAGAAATCCCGGAACACCTGGTCCAGCAATTCCTCGACATCCACCTCGCCGGTGATGCGGCCGATGGCGCGCAAGGCCAAGCGCAGATCCTCGGCGAACAGTTCAGGCTGGTCGGCGGGCGCGGTCTGGGAATGGCGCAAGCTGGCCAGCGCCTCGCTGAGTGCCGCGCGGTGACGTGGCCGGGTGAGGGCAGGCGCTTCGCTTCCGGTCTCCAGCCGTTCGGCCACCAATCGCGTGAGCGCGGCGATCAGCTCCGGCAGGCCTGCGCCGCTTTTCAGCGACAGCGCCAAGCCATCGCGCTTGTGAAATCCGGGAAGATCGCTCTTGTTCCAGACCAGAAGATCGGGCTTGATGTCGTTATGCTCCGTGTACGGAGCAGTTCCATCGCGCAGCAGAATGACCAGATCGCCGGCTTGGGCCTGCGCCAAGGCGCGGCGCACGCCTTCGGCCTCGATGGCGTCTTTTGTTTCCCTCAGGCCGGCGGTATCGGCGACATGGACCAGATAACCCCCCAGATTCAGCCTCAACTCGATCACGTCGCGGGTGGTGCCGGGAATCTCAGACACGATGGCGGCGTCGCGTTGGGCGAGCGCATTGATCAGCGAACTCTTGCCGGCATTGGGCGGACCCAGGATGGTGAGCTTCAAACCTTCGCGCAGCGCTTCGCCGCGCCCATGATCGTCCAAATGCGTTTCGATCGTCGCGATGATTTTCTTTGCATCCGCGCGGGCGGCAGCGAATTCGGCCTCGTCCACGCCATCATCGCTGAAATCGATCGCCGCTTCCGCTTGGGCCAGGGCCGCGATCAAGTCCGTGCGCCAACCGTCATAGAGCGCGGCCAGCGCGCCATCATATTGGCGGAGCGCCTGACGCAGCTGTGCCGGGGTCTCCGCCTCCACCAGATCGGCAATCGCTTCGGCGCGGGTGAGATCCAGCCGCCCATGCTCGACCGCGCGGCGGGAAAATTCCCCCGGCTCGGCGGGCCGAAGCCCCAGCTCGGCCAAGGCCTCAAACAACGCTTCGCGGATGGCGCGCCCGCCATGGAGATGGAATTCCGCCACGTCCTCGCCGGTGAAACTGCGGGGCGCGGGAAACCACAGCACCAAGGCGCGGTCGATTTCCCCCTCT
>DATNFZ010000060.1:0-8882 GCA_035606155.1 Rhizomicrobium sp.
CGTGACGAACATCACATACAGCAGCCAGAACAAGGGCGTTTGCAGCGCTTCGGCCGGGGCATAGTTGCGCTTGGTCTGGGGATTATGGACCACCGCCATCGGCTTCAAATCCGGCGATGGGGCGCGCAGGAACTGTGAGACGATCACGACGACGAGACCCTGAACCAGCCCGAACCACAGGAAGGCAGACTGATAGCCATAATGATTGATCACATAGATGATCGGCACCACGGTGGCAGCGGACCCGGCACCGAAGCCCGCGGCGGTGAAGCCGGCGGCCATGCCGCGGCGCCCGACAAACCATTTCAGCGCATTGCCGACGCAGGTGCCATAAACCGCGCCCGCGCCGATGCCGCCAAGAACGGCGCCCGCGTACAGCATGGGGATGGAGTTCGCCATCGAATTCAAAGACCAGGCCAGCGCCACAAGGATGCCGCCCAGGGTCACGACGATGCGCGGACCGAATCTGTCCACGAACCAGCCCTCGATCGGCACCAGCCAGGTCTCGGCCAGGACGAAGAAGCTGAAGGCGCCGCCGATCGCGGCCCTGCTCCAGCCTTGCGTCTTGGACATGGGATCGACGAAGAAGCTCCAGCCATATTGCAGGTTGGCGATCATCACCATGCAGAGGATGCCGATGATAAGCTGGAAATAGCGACCCTTGTGTTCGCCGTCCGCGGAAGAGACCATGCTGCTCATTGTCACCTCGGAGAAATCGCTAGCCGAATGTCGCTGGATCGCTGTTGTCGCCGCCGCTATATTTTCTTCCCAGCATAGCCACGAAAAATACGATTGAGGGATGGGCCCATGTCAAGCGTTTATCGGACCGGCACTATCGTCAGCGCGATGGAGGCTGGCATGCGCGAAGCCCCCGCCACCGGCCTGCGGAACGGAAAAGCCTCACCCGCAGGGCCTTGGGCGAATTGACGCGGCGGGCCGGCGGTAGGTGCCCCGCTGGGCAGGGCGGCGGAATGGAGTAATCTCACGGGACAAAAACGGGGTGGACAAATGAACCGCATCAGCCTGAACCAGGCCAATCGCATCATCGAAGCGGCTTTCGCCAAAGGTGCCGGCCTCAAACTCAAGCCGCTTAGCGCAGCAGTGCTCGATCCCGGCGGCCATGCGATCGCGTTCCAGCGCCAGGACAATGCCTCGATCCTCCGGTTCGGCATCGCTTCGGGGAAGGCCGCCGGTGCGCTGGCCTTGGGCGTGTCGTCGCGCAAGATCGGCGAGATGGCGGCGGACCGGCCCAGCTTTGTCGCGGCCATGGGGCCGATCGCCCCTCATGGCCTGATCCCCGCCGCAGGCGGCGTCATCGTCGTGGATAGTGCGGGCCAGGTCCTGGGCGCGGTGGGCGTGACGGGCGATACGTCCGACAATGACGAAATCTGCGCTCTGGCAGGGATCGAAGCGGCCGGACTGAAAGCGCAAGGCTAGCTAGAGTCGCGGTTTCGAAGTTCGCCAAATCATCGATATGAGGCTCAAAGCGAACTTCGAAACCAGAGCGACACTAGAACCGATATTGCTAGTGTCCTTCGATTCCGAAATTCGCCTGGAGCCTGATATAGAGTTTGTGCGAATTTCGAAATCGGGACACTAGCTCATGGAAAACTATCTCGACCGCGCAGGGCTGTCGGTCTCCGAACCGCTGGCACGCTTCATCGAGGATCGGGCGCTTGCCAGCACCGGGATTTCTGCAGACCCGTTCTGGAAAGGCACGGCGAAGATTTTCGCCACCCTGGCGCCCGAGAACAAGGCGCTGATCGAGAAGCGCGACCGGCTTCAAGCCGAGATCGATGCCTGGCACAAGGGACGGCGCGGCAAAAAGCTGGACGCCAGGGAATATCAGGAATTCCTCAGGCGCATCGGCTACCTTGTCCCCGAGCCTGCCCCGTTCAAGATCGCGGTGGACAAGGTGGACGAGGAGTTGGCGCGGGTCGCCGGTCCGCAGCTCGTGGTGCCCATCCTCAATGCCCGCTTCCTGCTCAATGCCGCCAATGCGCGCTGGGGCAGTTTGTACGACGCGCTTTACGGCACCGATGCGATCGAAGGAACACCCGCGCGCAAGCACTACGATCCGGCGCGCGGCGCCAAGGTGATCGCATGGGCCAAGGCGTTTCTGGACAAGGCCGCGCCGCTGGCCTCCGGCAGTCATGCCGATGTCGAGCATTACGTCATCACGGATGGCAAATTATCGCCTGCCTTGGCCGATCCTTCTGCGTTTGCGGGCCATCGCGGCAGCGCAGAGGCGCCCAGCGCAGTCCTGCTCGTCCATAACAGCCTGCATATCGAAATTCAGCTCGACCGTGCTCATCCAATCGGCAAGGGCGACAAAGCCGGCGTGGCCGACATCCTGATGGAAGCGGCCATCACCACCATTGCCGATCTGGAAGACAGTATCGCCGCGGTGGACGGAGCGGACAAAGCGGACGCTTACGCCAACTGGCTGGGCTTGATGGAGGGCACTCTGGAAGCCAGCTTCGAGAAATCGGGCCGCACCATGACCCGCAGGCTCGAGCCGGATCGTGTCTATACCGCGCCGAATGGCGGTCAGGTGACATTGCCGGGCCGCAGCCTGATGCTGATCCGTAATGTGGGGCATCTGATGACCACACCGGCGGTCAAGCTGGCAGATGGGCAGGAGGCGCCGGAAGGCATTCTTGACGCCATTGTCACCAGCCTGATCGGTCTCACCGACCTTCAACGCAGGGGGCGCTTTGTCAACAGCCGGGCCGGTTCGATCTATATCGTCAAGCCCAAGATGCATGGCCCGGAAGAGGCGGCTTTCACCAATCGCCTGTTCGATGCAGTGGAGGGTCTGCTGCGCCTTGACCGTCACACCATCAAGGTGGGCGTGATGGATGAGGAACGCCGCACCTCGGCCAATCTCGCCGCCACCATCGCGGCGGTGAAAAACCGCGTCGTTTTCATCAATACCGGCTTCCTGGATCGCACGGGGGACGAGATTCACACCTCGATGCAGGCCGGCGCCATGATCCGCAAGGGCGAGATGAAGAACAGCACTTGGCTCAAATCCTATGAGGACCGCAATGTGCGGATCGGGCTCGCCTGCGGCTTTGCCGGCAAGGCGCAAATCGGCAAGGGCATGTGGGCGATGCCCGACAAGATGGCCGATATGCTGAAGCAGAAGATCGGCCATCCCAGGGCCGGTGCCAACACCGCCTGGGTGCCGTCACCCACTGCCGCCACCTTGCATGCCACCCATTATCACAAAGTGGATGTGGCGCAGGTTCAGCATCAATTGGCCGGCGAGGCGCCGCCGTCACTGGACGCCTTGCTGACCCTTCCGCTCGCCGAGCATAATTGGAACGAGAAGGAAATCCGCGACGAGCTGGACAACAACACCCAGGGCATCCTGGGTTATGTGGTGCGCTGGGTGGACCAGGGCGTGGGCTGCTCCAAAGTGCCCGACATCCATGACGTGGGATTGATGGAGGATCGCGCCACCTTGCGCATTTCCTCGCAGATGCTGGCCAATTGGCTGCTCCATGGCGTCTGCACCGAAGCCGAAGTGGATGCCGCGCTGAAACGCATGGCCGCCAAGGTGGACGCGCAGAATGCGGGCGATCCCCTCTATCGCCCGATGGCGGGCCATGAGAAGGACAGTCTGGCATTCCAGGCGGCGCGAGCGCTGATCTTTGAAGGCGTCAAGCAGCCCAACGGCTATACCGAACCCTTGCTGCACGGGTTCCGCAGCAGGATCAAACAGCCCTAGCGATCGGCCGCGGTAAAGAGCGGCGTCAGCTCGAAGGCGCGTCTCAACCAGGGATTGTCTTCGGGGTCGCGCATCAGCCCCACAAAGGTCGCCCCGTTCTGCTCCAGAATCGTTTTTCTTTGCTGGAACAGCGCCTCGTTTTCGACGCGCTCTTTCAGGAAGAAAGATCCCTTGCGATAGATGATCCAGGTCGTCACGGGCCACCGGCTTCAAAAGCAGCTCATCAATGCCCCGATTCAACAACGGGTTTCGTCACAATTCCCAGGCTGGTGAAGGAGCGCTTAAATTTTTGCCGCAAATGCGGATATAGTGGCGAGCGGAATGCAGAGTTCCATTTGCCGAATCGGCGGAATTAGGCCTTTTCCCGGCGAAACCGGCATTGTAAAAACGGGGGATGGCGGATTTTTGCAACTGAAACGGGTTTAAGGCGTATCGCTAAGTTCCACGAAAGAGCCTGATCAGGCATCGAGCAACTGGATGGAAACTGCCTCCGATTTTCCCTCCGACCGGAAAACGCGGGATCAGCCCCGCGGCGAAGAACGCCGGGCGGACCGCCTGGCGGAAGCCCTGGAGGAAAATTCCCGGCTCCAGGCTGATCGGCTCTATCTCGCCTCCATCGTCGAATCGTCCCATGACGCGATCATCGGCGTCGATCTCAAAAACCTGGTGACCGCCTGGAACGCCGCGGCCGAGCGCATATTCGGCTACCGGTCCGACGAGATTGTAGGCCGGCCTGTGGCCACGCTTTTCCCGCCCAACCGGCGCGACAGCGAACTGCAGCTGATCCAGCGCGTAGCCCGTGGCGAGACGCTCACCCATTACCGCACCCAGCGGGTGCGCAAGGATGGGGCGATCCTGGATGTGTCGCTCTCGCTTTCGCCGATACGGGACGCCGACGGGATCATCATCGGCGCCTCCAAGATCGTGGACGACGTCACCGATGAGATCCTGAACGAGCGGCGCATGCGGCGGCTCGAGGCCCATCGCGACTATCTGGCCGACTTGGTGGAATCCTCGAACGACGCCATCGTGGCGGGGACCCTCGATGGACGGATCGCCAGCTGGAACAAGGCGGCGGAGAAGATGTTCGGTTACACCGCCGGCGAGGTGGTGGGCCTTTCCTTGTCGGTGCTCTCGCCGGCCGACCGCCGCCAGGAAGCCGATGAGCGTTTCCAGCGCCTGATGGCGGCAGGCGAGGCCATTCACTACGAGACCACCCTGCTCAGGAAAGATGGCACGCCCATGCTCACATCGGTGGCAGCCTCTCTGGTCTATACGCGCTCGGGCGAGGTACGCGGCGCCTCCGCCATCATGCGCGACATCACCGAGGAACGGGCGACGGAAGAGCGGTTTAACAATCTCCAGGCCGAGCTGATCCATCTCTCGCGCTGGAACACCATGGGCATGATGGCGTCCACGCTCGCCCATGAATTGAACCAGCCGCTGACCGCGGCGGTGAACTATGTCCGCGCCGCCCGCCGGCTGATGGATGTCGAGAAACCGGAATTGCCGCGGATCGGGGAATTCCTGGACAAGGCGGTGGGCGAGACCAAGCTGGCCGGCGGCATCATCCGCTCGCTGCGCGACTTCATCGACAAGCGCGAAACCCCGCGCGCGCCGGAAGACCTCAATCAGGTGACGGAAGAGGCGATCTCGCTCAGCGGCGTGACGGCATCGGATTCCGCCGCTCATCTCCAGACCAGCTTCGCGCCGGCCCTGCCGCCCATTTTGATGGACAAGATTCAGGTCGAGCAGGTCCTGCTCAATCTTATCCGCAACGCCATGGACGCGACGCGCGATCAGCCAGAGCGCAAGCTGGTGATCGAGACCGCGCCGGGCGAGCCCGGCTTCGTGGTGGTTTCGGTGATCGACAACGGGCCGGGCATAGCGCCCGCGATCGCCAGCCAGCTGTTCCAGCCCTTCATCACCACCAAGGAAAAGGGCATGGGGGTGGGGCTGACCATCTGCCAGTCCATCATCGAAGGACATGGCGGGCGCATCTGGGCCGAGCAGAACCAGCCGGCCGGAACCATATTCCGCTTTCAACTGCCATTGGGGGATCCAATCCAATGAGTGACGGCTCGCTGGTCGTTGTCATCGACGACAATGAGAGCGTGCGTTCTTCGCTGCGCGCGCTGCTGGAGGCGAGCGGGCTGGCGGTGAAGGATTATCCTTCGGCGGTCGCCTATCTGGGTGACAATGGCGGTGGCGATTGCGTGCTGGTGGACATCAGGATGCCGCACATGACGGGTCTTGAGCTGCAGCAGGAATTGAACAAGCGCAATTCTCCCGTGCCTGTGATCGTGATCACCGGCCATGGCGATGTGCCCCTGGCGGTGACCGCGATGCGAGCTGGCGCTTTCGATTTCCTGGAAAAGCCGTTCGACGACGACGTGCTGCTCGACAGCATCCAGCGCGCCCTGGCCGAAGGACGCAAGAATAATCATAACCAGACCGAAAGCCGGGCCGCCGCGGCGCTAATCGCGGCCTTGACCAGCCGCGAGCATGAAGTGCTGGATCATTTGGTGCTGGGTAAATCCAACAAGCTTATCGCCCATGAGTTGGGCATTTCGCCGCGCACGGTGGAAACCCATCGCGCCCGGCTCCAGGAAAAGCTCAAGGCCCGCGGCCTGTCCGACCTGGTACGGCTGACCCGCGCCATGGATCAGCTGCACTAGCGCCCCATAAATCAAAGTTCCGTATAATCTACGTATCCCTGGACACCAGGCCTTCCCCCATCATTCCTGTCAGGGGATTTTGAGGTCAGCCGTGGCAGCCAATCGCACCCTTGTGTGGCTGGTGGACGATGTCGAATCGGTCCGTAAGTCCATTGCCGCCGTGCTGGAAACCGCCAATATGCGGGTGCGCGCCTATTCCTCGGCCCGGGACTTTCTGGCCGAATTCCAGCCCGGCACCGAAGGTTGCCTGATCGTCGACCACCAAATGCCCGGCATGACGGGGCTGGAGCTTCTCGTCCACCTCAATGCCCAGAGGCACGCTCCCCCCACCATCGTGATCAGCGCCCACGGCAATCAGACGCTGCGGAACCGGATCATGGCGGCCGGCGCGGTGGCGATGCTGGACAAACCGGTGGATGCGGACGAGTTGATCGCGGTGGTCGAACGCGCCGTGGTTAATGTGTCGTGAAGGGTCCGGCTTCCGCATTTTTCCCGAATGCCCCTCGCGCCGCCGAACGGGCATCTTGGGCACACGAACCGCGGGGGGCGTAGCGCTTTGTCGAGTTTCTCCATTTGGGTATTGGTGGCGGGTGAGAATGACGCGGTGATCTGCGCCAGCGACTCGGGCTCGTCGCGCCTGTTGCGCGTCATGAAACGTGGCGTGCAGAGCGGCAATGACGAGAGCGACCGGCGGGACTTTGCCTGGCAGTTGATGACGGAGTTGCTGCGCGGCGCCGAGGATCAAGCCTATGACGGCGCGATCATCATGGCGACCCGGGAGATGTTGAATGAACTTCGCCGGGTTGCGGTCCCGGACGTGAAAAAGCGCCTGATGGCGGAGATCGCCCGTCCTTCTTCGGAAGGCTATGCGATCCCGGTCGGCTTCGAGAATTATGTCGCGGACATGCCGGCCTTGGGCGGCATGCAGTAGAGCACAACGAACAGCGGGCGCCGGCGCGGGCGAGGCGGTGGGTTTGAATCTGCCGCCTCGCCCCCGGTTTTTCCGGGCATGCCCCAGCTTTCGCCTTTGCCGTGATCGTGTATTTTCGCGGGGCGTGCTTGCGGGGGCATCCGAATGAGCGTCGCGCTTTCCCTTATTCTTGTCTCCGCCGCCGTTCATGCTGTCGTCAATGTCATCACCAAGAGTGCTGAGGACAAATACGCGCTGAGGCTCCTCGTCGGCGTGTTCTCGGCCATCCTGGTGACTCCGGTTCTTTTCTTTGTGGGATTGCCGCGCGGCGCCTGGTGGTTCCTCGCGGCGACCTCCATCATCCATGCCCTGTACGAATTGCTGCTGGTGCTTTCGTATGAGAACGCGGGATTTTCCGTGGTCTATCCGGTGGCGCGGGGCACCGGACCGCTGTTCGTCACCTTGGGCTCCATCCTGTTCCTGTCTGAGCCGCCGCCGGCGCTGCAATTGCTGGGCATCGTGCTGGTTTCTGGCGGCGTGATCTCGGCCGGCCTGTCGCATCGCGCCACCAATGGCGCCTTGAAGGGTGTGGGGTTTGCGCTGGCCACGGGTCTCACCATCGGCGCATATACCCTGGTGGACGCCAGCGGTGTGCGGCGCGTGGCCGACCCCTTCAGTTATGTTCTCTGGTTCTTTGTCGGCCATGGCCTCAGCGTGATCACCACCGCGCCCGGCATCCGCGGGCGGGCGGTGATCCTGGCGGCGCGCCGGCAATGGAAACTGGGTCTCGTCGCTGCGGCGCTTTCCATCGTCACTTATGGGTCGGCGATGCTGGCCTATCGCTTCGGCGCCACGGCGCAATTGGCGGCGCTCAGGGAAACCAGCGTGCTGTTCGGCACCGCCCTGGCAATGGCGTTCCTGGGCGAGCGCCTTACTTTGCGCCAGCTTGGCGCTGCCATCGTGATAGCGCTGGGCGCCATCGTGCTTCAGGTCGGGTAAAAACAATGGATGCCGCCGGGACCGATCGCCCGCGGCGGCGCCCATCACTTCTTTCGATGCCCCCTTAACCCTCGCTCAACTGAAGGCCCAGATAGGCGCTCTGGCCATTGCGCATCACCAGCAAGGGCAGGGCGTCTTTCTTCTGCCGCTCGGCGGCATGGATGGCGTCGGCGACCTGGGCCGGCGTCCTGACCGGATTGCCGCCGACCCGCTCGATCACATCGCCCGCCTGAATGCCGCTTTCATCGGCCCGGCTGCCTTCGGTGACCTGGTTCACCACCACGCCCTGTGTGGTGGGCTTTAGGTTGAGCTGATCGCGCATGTCCTGCGTCAAGGGTTGCAGCGCCATGCCCACCGGCTTTTCACCGCTGGCAGTGTCGGCCATCGCGACCTGTGTCTTCTGTTCGGCACCGATGGTCACATCCACCGAGCGGGAATGATCGTTGCGCCAGATGGTGAGGCTGGCGCTTTTGCCGCTGGGCGTGTCCGCCACGGCCATGGCGAGGTCACGGCCGCTGGTGATCGCCTTGCCGTCATAGGCGGTGATCACGTCGCCCTG
>DATNFZ010000061.1:0-3896 GCA_035606155.1 Rhizomicrobium sp.
GCGAACTCAGCTTTAGTGTTTCGAACCTTGGCTAAAGATGTTCGGAAATCGGAATTTGACCTGATCAATACGCTCTCTCGACGCAGAAATCCGCGATGTCGGACAACGCGTTGCGGATGTCGCTGGCGGGCAGCACCGCCAGCGCCGCCTTGGCGATGTCGGCATAGGCGCGCGCCCGGCGCATGGTTTCCTGGATGCTGCCGGTCTGCTCCACCAGGCTGATGGCATGATGCAGATCGGCCTCGGTCTGGTTGCCGGTCTCGATCACGCGCCGCCAAAAGTCCATCGTCGCATCGTCCGCGCGCGCCACCGAGAGGATGATGGGAAGCGTCATCTTGGCTTCGCGGAAATCATCGCCCACCGATTTGCCCATCAAGGCCTGCCGGCCTGAATAATCGAGCGCGTCATCCACCAGTTGGAAAGCGACGCCCAGATTCTCCCCGTAGGTGCGCATCGCGGTGACGTAGTGATCGCCGCGCCCGCTGAGCACCGCGCCGCCTTCCGCCGCCGCCGCGAACAACGCGGCGGTCTTGGCAGAGACGACTTTCATGTAATGATCTTCGCTCACGTCCAGATTGCTGGCCGAGCCCAATTGCATCACTTCGCCTTCGGCGATCACGGCGCTGGCGCGCGACAGGATGCCCAGCACGGTGAGATTTTCCGTCTCCACCATCAGCTGGAAGGCGCGCGAGAAGAGATAGTCGCCCACCAGCACCGGCGGCTTGTTGCCCCAGACCAGATTGGCTGAGACCTTGCCGCGCCGGAGCGTGCTTTCGTCCACCACATCGTCGTGAAGAAGCGTGGCGGTGTGGATGAACTCTACCGCCGCGGCCAGCCGGATATGACCTTCGCCTTGATAGCCACCGGCGGTGGCCGCCGCGAGCGTGAGAAGGGGGCGAAGCCGCTTGCCGCCGGATTCGATCAGATGCCGCGCCAGGTCGGGGATCAACTCCACGCTGGACGCCATGCCTTTGCGGATCAGACGGTCGGCCGCTTGCATGTCGGCCGCCACCAGCATGTTCAATCGCTCGACGGGGGAAATGCCCTGACTCGCGTGTTCTTCCTTGAGCATGGGGGCCTTGGCTGGTCTTGGGCGTCCGAGGGGCAAGATTAGGAAAGCGGCACAGACAGGGTCAAGCAGGCCCTATCGCGACAAATCGCGGTTTCGGTCTATATCTTTGTTATGCGTGTGGTGCTCAAAACCAACAATGCCGTGGTGTTGTCTTATGCCACGCATGTCCTTGAGGAATCCGGCATCACCGCCCTGGTGTTCGATACCCATGCCAGCATCATGGATGGCAGCATGGCGATGGTGCCGCGCCGCCTGATGGTAGCCGACGAGGATTTCCATCGGGCCGAGAGATTGCTGCGCGCTGCCGTCCCGGAAGCCATGCCGTGATTTGTGTTGCCCCCTCCGCCCTTCGCAGTTTTGCTCTTGGCGCTCCGGCTCTCGCCGACGCGCCTGCAAGCGCTACGGGCACCTCCCCCGCCAGCATGCCTTGCATGCGCGGGGGAGGCCGGGCACGACCCAGCTTTGAGACGTGCTGTGACGGCTGAGAGATTCCTTGGCGGGAAAATCATCGTAAAGCAGTCGGAAAACGGATTCCGCGCCGGCCTGGATGCGGTGATGCTGGCGGCCGCGGTGCCGCATGCAAGAACGGCATTGGAGTTGGGGGCAGGCGCCGGCACTGCCAGCCTGTGCCTGGCCGCGCGCTTGCCCGATACAACCATCACCGGCATCGAAATCGATCCAGCCTTGGCAAAGCTCGCCAATGACAATGCCGCCGCCAACGATATGCGCGCGCGCGCCACATTCGTCGCCGCGAACATTTTCGCCCTGCCTCTGGAATGGAAACGCGACTATGAGGCGGTGCTGATGAATCCGCCCTTCCATGGCGAAGGACAGAGTTCGCCCGATCCATCCCGCGCGCGCGCCCTGATGGATCAGGACAATTTGCGTGGCTGGTTGGAGGCTGGCCTGAAGCGCACGGTTTCAGGCGGGAGTTTCACCGTCATCCTGAGGGCCGACCGGCTCAACCAAGCGCTGGCAGCGCTGCCCGAAGCAGGCGTGACCGTTTTTCCGCTCTGGCCCAAAGCAGGCGAGGCGGCGCGCCGGGTCCTGGTCCAGGTCCGCAAAGGGGCAAGGACCCCGTTCCGGCTTTTGCCGGGCCTGATTCTGCACGACGCAAGCGGGGCCTATACCCCGGAAGCCGACGCGATATTGCGTGGGCATGGCGCGCTTGCCCTATAGGGGCGCCGCCTATAGTTTCCGGCCCGTTTCCGGAGCCCTTCCTTGTCCAACCCAAAGGCCAAAACCTTTCAGGACCTGATCCTGACGCTTCAGCAATTCTGGGCGGGGAAGGGCTGCCTGATCCTTCAGCCTTATGACAATGAGATGGGCGCGGGCACCTTCCATCCCGCCACCACCTTGCGGGCGCTGGGGCCCCATCCGTGGAAGGCCGCCTATGTGCAGCCGTCGCGCCGCCCCAAGGATGGCCGCTATGGCGAGAACCCCAACCGCCTCCAGCACTATTACCAGTATCAAGTGATCCTGAAACCCGCGCCCGAGAATGTGCAGGAGCTTTACCTGGAATCGGTGAAGGCGATCGGGCTCGATCCCCGGCATCACGATATCCGCTTTGTCGAAGACGATTGGGAGAGCCCCACCCTGGGTGCCTGGGGCCTGGGTTGGGAAGTCTGGTGCGACGGGATGGAGATCACCCAGTTCACTTATTTCCAGCAAGTGGGCGGGATCGATTGTGATCCGGTTTCGGCCGAGCTCACTTACGGGCTGGAGCGCCTGGCCATGTATGTGCAGGGCGTCGAACGTGTCTATGATCTCAAATTCAACGACCAGTTCCGCTATGGCGAAGTCTTCCTTCAGAACGAGAAGGAATTTTCCGCCTTTAATTTCGAGCGGGCGGATACCGAAATCCTCTTTCGCCATTTTGCCGAAGCGGAAAAGCAATGCCAGGAATTGCTGACTGGCACGAAGTTGGCGCTGCCGGCCTATGACCAGTGCATCAAGGCCAGCCACGCCTTCAATCTTTTGGATGCGCGCGGCGTGATCAGCGTCACCGAGCGTGCCGCCTATATCGCGCGGGTGCGCGCGCTGGCCAAAGCCTGCTGCGAAGCGTGGCTGGAATCGCCCATGGGCCAATACAAGCCGCGCGAGGCTGGCTGATGCTTGTGCGCGTTTCACACGATGCTATCACTTTTCCCCTCCCCTTGAGGAACGGGGCATCTGTGCGCAGCACAGATGGGGGAGGGGTGGATGCCTGACCTGCTCCTTGAACTTTTCTCCGAAGAGATCCCCGCTCGCATGCAGGCTGGCGCGGCGCGTGACCTCGAGCGCCTGGTGGTTGGCGCGCTGTCGGATCGCGGACTTTTGTTTGAAGGCATCAAGGCCTTTGCCGGGCCACGCCGTCTGACCTTGGCGGTGAGCGGCTTGCCCGCCAAGCAGGCCGATGTGCGCGAGGAGTTGAAAGGGCCGAAGGTCGACGCGCCCCAAGCCGCGATCGACGGCTTCCTGAAAAAGACGGGCTTGAGCAAAGAGCAACTCAAGATCGAAAAAACGCCAAAGGGCGATGTCTATATCGCCGTGATCGAGCGCGAAGGCCGCGAAACCGCAACCGTGCTGACGGAAATCCTGCCCGAAGCCATGGCCAAGCTGCCATGGCCCAAATCCATGCGCTGGAAGCCGGGTGTTTCGGTGCGCTGGGTACGGCCGCTTCATTCCATCCTCTGCACTTTCGACGGCGAGGTGGTGCCGTTCTCGTTTGCCGGCGTCTCCTCCGGCCGCCACACCAGGGGCCATCGCTTCCTGGCGCCGGAGAAGATCGAAGTACGCCGTTTCGAGGACTACGCCGCCGCGCTGAAGAAAGCGTTCGTCGTTC
>DATNFZ010000062.1:0-10349 GCA_035606155.1 Rhizomicrobium sp.
GATCTGGCGCCCGATGCCGTGATAGCGTCCGACGGTATCGTGAGTCGCGGCAGCCAAAAGCATGCCTATTGTGGAAAATTCCAGTAAAGGTCCGGCATGAATTGGGACGTGCTGGATGCCGTCAAATACCGCGACGAGTGCGAAACCATTGCCGCGCTCCTGACCGATCCACCCTTGTCACCGTCCGAGCGCCGATCGGTCGAAAGCACCGCCGTGGCGCTGGTGAAAGCCGCTCGCGAGAATGTGCGCCATCAAGGCATGGTGGAAAGCTTTCTGCAGGAATTCTCTCTCACCACGCCGGAGGGCCTGACGTTGATGGGCCTGGCCGAGGCGCTGCTGCGCACGCCCGATGCCAACACCCAGGACCGGTTGATCGCCGAGAAGATCGCCGCCGCGGATTGGGCGTCGCACCTGGGTCAGTCGGACAGTCTTCTGGTGAATGCCTCGACCTGGGGACTGATGCTCACGGGTAAGTTAATCGACGCCAGCGGCATGGACGACGCCATCGGCACCATTCGCAGATTGGCGGCTAGGGTAGGCGAGCCCATCGTGCGGACGGCGGTGGCGCAGGCCATGCGCATCATGGGCGAACAATTCGTGCTGGGCCGCACCATCGAGGCGGCGATGGCGCGCGCCGCCAAAGACGGCGCAATCTGTTCGTTCGATATGCTGGGCGAGGGCGCACGCACCGAAGCCGACGCCGGTCGCTACGAAGGCGCCTATGCTCATGCCATTGCTGCCATCGGCAAGGTGTCGAAAGGGCCGGAGCACTCCCACGGAATCTCCGTGAAGCTGTCGGCCCTGTCCCCTCGCTATGAAGCGGTGAAAGAAAAGTGGGTGTGGAACGAGCTCTATCCGCGCCTATTGCGTTTGGCGACAATGGCGGCAAAGGCCGATATCAATTTCACCCTGGATGCCGAGGAAGCCGACCGGCTGGTGCTTTCGCTCAAGCTCCTGGACCGTCTGGCGCGGGAAAGGAGCTTGGGTTCCTGGCGCGGCCTTGGATTGGCGGTGCAGGCCTATCAGACGCGCGCGCCGGAAGTGATCGAATCCCTGGCACGATTGGCCCGGGAAACAGGGCGGTGCCTGATGGTGCGCCTGGTCAAGGGCGCCTATTGGGACAGCGAGATCAAGCGGGCGCAGGTGGCCGGTTATTCGGGTTATCCCGTCTTCACCACCAAGCCGGCCACCGATCTTTGTTATCTGGCCTGCGCGCGGCAGTTGATCGCCGCCGCTCCTCATCTCTACGCGCAATTTGCCACCCACAATGCCCACACCCTGGCGGCGGTGCGGGCGATGGCGAAAGACGCCGGCGTGGCCATCGAGCATCAGCGCCTGCACGGCATGGGTGAAACGCTTTATCGCGCGGCGGAAAGCCAATTCGGCGCTCTCTCATTGCGGGTCTATGCCCCGGTGGGCGCACATGAAGATCTCTTGCCCTATCTGGTGCGCCGCCTGCTGGAGAACGGCGCCAACACCAGTTTCGTGCATCTGTTGTTCGACGATGAAACGTCGCCGCAAGACGTGGCGCGCGATCCGATTGCGGCGGTCGAGGCAAATGGGGGCGCTCCCAACTCGCGCATTCACGGTCCGCGCGATCTTTATGGCGACCGGCTGAATAGCGCCGGCGTGGACCTGAGCATGGCGCAGTCGCGCCGGGAGTTGGAAACGACGTTATCAAACCTGGATTGGCCTAGGACTATCGGCGGCGAAGCCGGCAAAGAGCAGATCGATGCGGCCTTTGCCGCAGCCGCCAAGGTCCAGCCGCACTGGGACGCACGCGGCGGTCAAGCACGTGCCGTTATTCTGCGCGCCATGGCGGATGCGCTGGAGCAACATCGCACCCGCCTGAGCGCGCTTTGCGTGCGCGAGGCCGGCAAGACCTGGAACGACGCCCTCGGCGAAGTGCGCGAAGCGGCCGATTTCTGCCGCTATTATGCCCTTCTGGCGGAGCGCCATTTTGCCAAGCCTGAGATTCTCCAGGGACCGGCCGGCGAGACCAATGCGCTGGAGCTGCATGGGCGCGGCGTCTTTGCCTGCATCAGCCCGTGGAATTTCCCGCTTGCCATTTTCACCGGCCAGGTCGCCGCGGCCCTGGCGGCCGGCAATGCCGTGATCGCCAAACCGGCAGAGCAGACACCCTTGATCGCCGTCGAAGCGGTGAGGCTGTTTCACAAGGCTGGTTTGCCTGCTGAAATCCTGCATCTTGTGCCAGGCAGGGGTGAGACGGTGGGCGCCGCGCTTTGCGCTCATCCGCTGCTTGCCGGGATCGCCTTTACCGGCGGCACCGACACCGCGCGGGCCATCAACCGGACCTTGGCCGCACGTGAAGGCCCGCTTCTGCCTTTCATTGCCGAGACGGGCGGCCTCAATGCCATGTTCGTGGACACCACCGCCCAGCGCGAACAGGTGATTGACGATGTGCTGCTCTCCGCTTTCGGCTCGGCGGGTCAGCGCTGCTCTTCTTTGCGCCTTCTGTTCCTGCCCGAGGAAACCGCGGACGGGATGATCGAAGGGCTTAAAGGCGCGATGGACATGCGCATCGTCGGCGATCCCGCGGATTTCGCCACCGATATCGGCCCCATCATCGACACAGAGGCAAAAGCGGCGCTGGACAAATATGTGATCCATCTGAAGACCACGGCGAAGATATTGAAGGAGTTGAAACCGGTGGTGTCCGCGCTGCTATTGTTCGGGCCAGTGATGGCGGAAATTGGCCTGGACCAACTGCCGGATCGCGAAGTCTTTGGGCCCATCCTGCATGTGATCCGCTATCGCGCGCAGGACCTTGAGAAGACCTGCCGGGCCGTGGCGGAGAAGGGTTATGGCCTCACTCTGGGGATCCATTCCCGGCTCGGGAGTTTCGCCGAACGGGTGCGTGCGCTGGTGCCGGCCGGGAACATCTACGTCAACCGCTCCATCATCGGCGCGGTGGTGGGTGTGCAGCCATTTGGCGGCGAAGGATTATCGGGTACTGGCCCCAAGGCGGGCGGACCTTACTCTTTGAGCCGCTACGCGGTCGAACGCGCCATAAGCGTGAACATCGCCGCCCAGGGCGGCGATCCGGCCCTGCTCAATTCTTGAACGATCAGGTGCCCGGCTTTACGGCCGTGAAGCGGATCATGGACTGCGCCGACGGATCGGTTGGCAGTTCCGCGTTTCCGGCCGGCGCGCCGTTCGATTGCAGGATGAATGAGGCGATGTCGGCAACGGTCTGGGGCGACAGCGTGCCGGGATTGTCCATCGGCATGGTGGTCTGGATGCGATGCACCAGATCGCCCGCGGTCTGGCCGTCGAAATCCACCATCAGATGGCTGCCGGAGAGGGCCGGGATCTCGTCCATGCCTTCCAGCGACGAGCCATGGCAGCGCGAGCAATTGTTGATATAGGCTGTCTTGCCGCGTGCCGCCTGGGCAGTGGTGTAGGCGCCATCCCAAATTGATTTCGCAGAGCCTTGGGCGAGGACAGCTCCGGAAGCGCCAAACAGCGCCACGCCAGCAATGGCCATAAGCAAACGGGTCTTCATGGAGGTCCTTCTATCCCGACACTGGGGTAAAATTGCGGCGGGCCGTCTTACGACGACCCGCCGCGTTATTACAAGCAACTAGTTGGAAGGCAGGCTATAGGCGATGTAATCGCCCGAGTAATTGCCGCCGCTTACCGCGACAACGATGTACTGCTTGCCATCCGTCGTGTAGGTCATCGGCGAACCCGACTGGGGCGCCGGCATCCACACTTCACCCACCTGCTGGCCGGTCTTCTGGTCATAGGCCCTCAACATCGCTCCGCGCGGATGACCGGGCGCAGTCGAATATTGGGGATCGCCCATCACCACCAGCGACTTGGTGATCACTTCGCCCACATTGCCGGCCTGACCGGTCTTGGGGATATTGAGGCCGCGGAGTGCCGGGTTGTTCTTGATTTCATCCGGCGTATCGCCATGGGGCACCTGCCAGAGCGTGTCGCCGGTATCGAGATTGATCGCGGTCAGAAGCCCATAAGGCGGCTTGACCAGCGGCAATCCGTCCACATTGCGGGGTGGAGGTGGTGTGGTTGCGGTTTGCGGGTGCGCGGCCATGATCGCGTTCAATTTGGCCTGGTCGGCGCTCACTTTTGGCGCATCGGAGGATGACCCGAAGCCTGGGCCGCCGGAGATGCGGAAAGGTTGGCCGGCGGTGCCTTCCAGATAGCGATTGTCGGTCAAGCCGGGCGGCGGTTCCACCAATCCCATGATGGAGACATTGGCGTTATTGCCCGGTGCGAACACGACATGGGTCTCGGGATTGAATCCGGCGCCAGGCCAGTTGGTGCCGCCCGAGGTGTTGCCGATATCCAGCACGCCATAAGGTCCGCCCGCCTTGCCGAGAATGGGCGGCGAGAACATCGGACCCATCTTGTAGTATTCCTTGATGATATCGACCGCCTTGGCACGCATTTCCGGGGTGAAGTCGATCAGCTCATCGGTGGTCACCGCCTGGCGCGCGTAAGGCGCAGGCTTGGTGGGGAAAGGCTGGGTCTTGGAGGTCTTCTCGCCCGGCACGGTGCTTTGCGGCACCGGCTTTTCCACGATCGGCCAGATCGGCTTGCCCGTGACGCGGTCGAACACATAGAGGAATGCCTCCTTGCTCGGTACCGCCACGGCCTTGATCGCCTTGCCGTTGACGGTGATGTTCACCAAGAGCGGCGGCGAGGAAAGGTCATAGTCCCAGATCGGATGATGGACGATCTGGTAGTACCATTTCATCTTGCCGGTGGTGAGGTCGAGGGCCACCAGACTGTCGCCGAACAGATTGTTGCCGGGCCGCGCGCCGCCGTAAAAATCGTTGGTGGGATCTTCGACCGGCAAATAGACGGTATTGAGTTCAGGATCGACGGTCATGCTGGCCCAAACGCCAGTATTGCCGTTGCGATCGGCGGAGCCGTTTTCCCAACTGTCGTAGCCGAACTGACCTTTCTGCGGGATGTCGCGGAACATCCAGAGCATCTTGCCGGTCTTGACGTCGAAGGCGCGCACCAGGCCTTTGGTGTTGTTCACCTCCAGGGGCTGCGAGCCTTCCTTGAAGGACGAACCCACCAACACGACGTTATTGACCACCGTCGGGGTCGAGTGGAGGCCAATTTCACCGGTCTCGAGATCGATCTGGTGATCGGTGCCATTGATGGCGCCTACCTTCAGATCGACCATGCCGTGATCGCCAAAGGATTCAAGGGGACGGCCGGTATGCGCGTCGAGTTCGACCAGGCGGTAGCCGGTCGTCACATAGATGATGCGATCATCGCCATTGCCGTCGGTCCAGTAAGACACACCACGGCCGGACAATTGGCGGGGCGCCAGCGCGGCGCGCGCGCCTTCATCCAGGCTGTAGACCCACTTCAATTCGCCGGTCTTGGCGTTCAGCGCGATCACATCGCGGCGCGAGCCGCCCGTGGTGTAGATCGTGCCGTTGATCTCCAAGGGCGTGCCTTCCAGCTTGAATTCCGGCCGGCCGCCCAGATTGTCGGTCTTGAAATGCCAGGCCTGCTGCAGCCGGTTGAAGTTCGACGCATTGATCTGGTCCTGGGGCGAATAGCGCGATCCTGACAGGTCGGCGAAGTACAGGGGCCAATCGCCTTTGGCCGTCGAAGGCTGGCCCTGGGCCGTGGACTGCGCCGCCGCCGGTCCCATCGCCAGAGCCGGCAACAATGCAATCGCCGCCACCGACATCAAGCGCCGCGCTGAAATCTTACGAGACATTCTCTTCCCCCTTCAGGATCAAGGGGGTACGCCCCCCTATTAGCCTGTAAGCTTTTCATAGGGAAACGGTGGTTGGCAAATGCCGTGCCGTCGCAGCGGCCCTTTTATGCTGCGACGGCGAAACCGCTTGCAGTGTGGGTAAAGACCGGCCGCAGAAAGCACGCGATCAAAGTTCCAGAAGGAGAGTTTCGCAATTTGTCGCGACTTTCTTCGCAGCGCCGGCCCGGGGTTGATCCGCCTGTGCGCCTTGTTGGGCATGGAGGGCGGATGTAGCCTTCGCGGCAGATTTGCCAGAGGCCACATATCGAATTCCCAGCCCACTCTCTTCGAGGAGAACACCCCATGACCCGATTGATCACCGAAGAAGGCAAAGACGATCTTCTCGGCCGCGGTTTCTCGCGCCGGCAGATGTTGCGGACCGCCATTCTGGTTGGAGGTGCGTCGGCCTTGGCGGGCTTCAGTCCCGAACAGGCATGGGCCCAGGACGATGACGTCAAGGCGGAGCATACTCACGCCAAGATCCGCATCGGCCAGAACGAGTGCTGGACCGGACCGTTCGCCGTGGGCGTGGCCGCGGGCTCGGCAATCCTTTCAAGAAGCAACCGGTACGCGCCCGACGATCAGCGTGGCGACTTCATCCGCACCGTCTCGCAGGTCGAGAATGTGCCGGAAGATCATGTCTCGCCCTGGCCTGGTTCGGGCGAGCCGCTGTCCCGCGCCGTCGCGGTGTTCTGTTCTCCCGGCAAGGGGCTGGTGACGGCCGATCCCACGTATGAAACGCCCGGCCGCGCCGCCAAATTCCTGGAAATTCCCGTCAAGCAGGTGCCGCTCAAGGCGGATTACAGCCACGATGTGCGCGCCATGCTGGCGGCCAACCCCAATGCCGGGGTCTATTACATCGTCAATCCCAACAATCCGTCCGGCACCATGACGCCGATGGCCGATATCGAATGGCTGGTGGACAACAAACCGGCGGGCTCGATCGTGCTGATCGACGAAGCCTATATCCATTGGAGCGACGCCTATCCCAACAACACCGCCTCGCATCTGGCGGCGGCGGGCAACGACGTGATCATCCTGCGCACTTTCTCCAAGATATTCGGCATGGCGGGCGCGCGCATGGGCTATTTCATGGCCCGGCCCGACATCGTCAAGAAAATGCAGATGTATGACGGCGGCACCCTGTCAGGTCAGTTGCCGATGCCGTCCCTGGTTTGCGCCACCACCAGCCTTACCGCCCATGACGAGATCGCCAAGCGCCGCAAGGAACTGATGACCACGCGGGCCATAACGATCGATTTTCTCACCAAGCGCAATCTCAAGCTGATCGGCCCCAGCCAGACCAATTTCGTGATGATCGACTGGAAGACCAGGACGGCCAAGGAAATGCAGGCCGCGTTCCGGGCCAAGGATGTGGAGATCGCCGGCGGCCGTTGGCCGATCTGGCCCACCGTGTCGCGCATCTCGATCGGCTCGCGCCAGGACATGGAGGGTTTCTTCAACGCCTTCAACAAAGTCGTGTCCGCTTAAGTGCATGCCCAAAGGCAGGAAGGCCCCCGCGCAAACGGGGGCCTTTTTGTTGGCCAGGGGGCCCCGTGTTGGCGGCGTGACAACGGCATGGCAACATCCTTCCCGAAATCGCATGCTGCCCTCGAAAGCACCCATGACCGACACATCTCTCACGGAGAGCAGCGCATCCTTGGCAGGTGAAATTCCGCGTCTCAGCACTTCGCTCAAGCCTCGTCATGTCGCCATGATTTCCATCGGCGGCATCATCGGCGCCGGCCTGTTCGTAGGGTCCAGCGCCGCGATTGCTTCTATCGGGCCGGCGGTGATCCTTTGCTACATCCTGGCGGGCGTCCTGATCCTCCTTTCCATGCGGATGTTGGGCGAGCTGGCGGTGGCGCTTCCAGGGATCAGTTTTTTTACCGACTATGCGCGCAAGGTGTTGGGACACCCCTTCGGGTTCGTGGGTGGCTGGCTCTATTGGTATTTCTGGATGGTGGTGGTGGCAGTCGAAGCCATCGCCGGCGCGGGCATTATCGCCCAATGGGTCCCGCTTCCTTCCTGGTTGATTGGTTTGGGGTTGCTGGTGATCCTCACCGGCGTCAACCTGATGTCGGCGCGCTCTTATGGTGAATTCGAATTCTGGTTCTCCTCGATCAAGGTGGCGGCAATCATCGCGTTTATCCTGGTCGTCGGTTCCTATCTACTAGGACTGATGCCAGGTCATGGCATGGATTTCTCGAACCTTGCGGCTCATGGCGGCTTCGCTCCACATGGCGCGGTGTCGGTGCTGGCCGGCGTGGCCACGGTGATCTTCTCGCTCACGGGGGCGGAAATCACCACCGTAGCGGCGGCGGAATCCGAACAACCAGCGCGCGCCATCGCCTCCATGTCCACCACACTGACCGTCAGGGTCGTGCTGTTCTATGTGCTTTCCATCTTCTGCGTGGTCGCAGCCGTGAACTGGACCACCATTAAACCTGGATATTCGCCATTTGTGGCGGCGCTCACTGAGATCGGCATTCCGGGCGTGGCGCTGGCGATGAATATCATCGTACTGACCGCCGTTCTTTCCTGCCTCAATTCAGGGCTCTATGTGACATCGCGGGCGCTGTTCGCGCTCGCCGCCCAGGGCGATGCGCCGGAAGCGTTGATCGCGCTCAACGCACGCAAGGTACCGGCCCGCGCCATCCTGGCCGGGACCGTGTTCGCCTATGGCGCGATGCTGACCTCCATCTTTCTGTCCGCCACCGGGCTCTTCACGTGGCTGGTGAACGCGTCTGGCACCGTGATGCTGTTTCTCTATGCCATGATCGGGATCGCCCAAATCCGCTACCGCAGCGGCCTGTCGCCGGAAGCGCGCGCGGCCTTGCCGTTGAAGATGTGGTTCTTTCCCGGGCTGAGTTATCTCACCCAATTGGGCATCGTGGGTGTGTTGGTGGCGATGGCGTTCATTCCCGATTTGCGGAGTCAACTCTACACCACCTTGGCGCTGATCGTGGTACTGGTCATTGTCTATGCCGTGTTTCGGCGCGGCCGCGGCATGATTGCGCAAACCAGCCAGGCCTGAAGCAAGGGAGAAAAGAATGGCGAAAAAAACAAAGCGCACAGCCAAAAAGCAGGCGAAGAAGAAATCACGCACCGCTGCTAAATCCAGAAAAGCGATCAGGAAGACCAAAAAAACCGCGAAGCGCGCAATCAGCAAGAAGCGTGCGGCAACCAAGAAGCCCAGCGCGCGCAAACCTGTGCGTAAAGCGCGCCGCCAGCCCGTTCCTATGCCCGAGCAATTGGCGCCCAGTGGCGTGCCGGAACTGGCGCCATCCGCCCTGGAGCATGAATAGTTCGTCTGGCCGGCATGAGCCCGCTGCGCCCTCGCACGCATCTTCAAACCCATGACGTCGTCAATCAGCCGCCGTCCTTCGAGGATGTAAACCTCTTCACCACCGACCGGGCGCTGCAAGGTGCGGTCGCCGCGGCCGGCGGTGCTGCGCATCACGAGCGGCTGGCGTCGTTCGGCGCGCGGGCAGGTTCGAGCGAGGTTCAGGAATGGGCCATGCTGGCCAACCGGAACCCGCCACAGCTCAGAATCTTTGATCGTTACGGCGCGCGCCTGGATGAGGTGGAATTTCATCCCGCATATCATTGCTTGATGGCGTTGGGCCTCGAAGCGGGGACCGCATCGGCGCCATGGACCGGCACGGCTGGCGGGCATGTTGTCCATGCGGGCCTGGAATTCCTGATGGCCCAGGCCGAACCCGGTGTCTGCTGTCCCATCACTATGACATATGCCGCTGGCGCGATCTTGCGGCGCCAGCCTGAGATCGCCCCACTATGGGCCGAGAAGATCTCTGCTTCGCGCTACGATCCGGCCTCAAGGCCGGCGCCTGAGAAATCGGGCGTAACCCTGGGCATGGCGATGACAGAAAAGCAGGGTGGCTCGGATGTGCGAGCCAACACCACGCGGGCCGAGAAAATCGGCGATGGCTTGTACCTGCTTCGCGGTCATAAATGGTTCTGCTCTGCGCCCATGAGCGATGCCTTCTTCACCTTGGCTTATACCGACGGCGGATTGAGTTGCTTCCTGGTGCCGCGCTGGACGGAGGGTGGCCAGCGCAACGCCATCCAGATCATGCGGCTCAAAGATAAGTTGGGAGACCGTGCCAATGCCTCGGCCGAAATCGACTATCACGGCGCCGAAGCGCGCCTGGTCGGCGAAGAAGGACGGGGTATTCCAACCATCATCGAGATGGTCCATCACACCCGCCTGGACTGCATGGTCGCGCCTGCTGCCTATATGCGCCAGGCCGTGGCGAACGCCCTGTGGCATACCAGTCATCGCGCCGCGTTCCAGAGAAAGCTGGTCGATCAGCCGCTAATGCGTCAGGTGTTGGCCGACATGATTATAGAATCGGAAGCGGCAACCGCGCTCGCGTTTCGCATTGCGCGCAGCTTTGATGAAAGCGCGGCCGACCCCTCCGCGGCGCATTTTTCCCGTATCGCCACGCCAGTGGGCAAATATTGGCTCAACAAGCGGGTGGTCAATCTGGTCTACGAGGCGATGGAGGCGCATGGCGGCGCCGGCTATATCGAGGAAAGCGTGATGCC
This sequence comes from Rhizomicrobium sp., assembly GCA_035606155.1. GTDB lineage: Bacteria > Pseudomonadota > Alphaproteobacteria > Micropepsales > Micropepsaceae > Rhizomicrobium. The sequence goes on from DATNFZ010000062.1 coordinate 10,346, forward strand.
GCGC
>DATNFZ010000063.1:0-13528 GCA_035606155.1 Rhizomicrobium sp.
GGCTTGCGCCTTGCGCGCCAGCTTTGGCTGGTCCTCCAGTATGGAAGACGTAACGGCGGCGGTTCAATCGCTGCTGAAGCTGCGCCAACGGACGTTGGGAAAGGTGGCCGCATGAGCATCGCCGCTGAAACCAAGAGCCAGGTCGCCGAACTGGGCGAGAAGTATAAATACGGCTTCGTCACCGATATCGAGATGGAACGCGCGCCCAAAGGCCTCAGTGAAGACACGGTGCGCTATATATCGGCCAAGAAGGGCGAGCCGGAGTGGATGCTGGAATGGCGCCTGGGCGCATTCCGCCGCTGGGTTTCCATGCGAGAGCCCAAGTGGGCCAAAGTGCATTATCCGCCCATCGACTATCAGGACGCTTATTATTATGCCGCGCCCAAGAAACAGCCCAAGAAGCAATCGCTGGACGAGGTCGATCCCAAGCTGCTGGAGACCTACAAGAAGCTGGGCATTCCGCTTTCCGAGCAAATGGCGCTGGCCGGCGTGGCGGTGGATGCCGTGTTCGATTCCGTTTCGGTCGCCACCACCTTCAAGGAAAAGCTCAACGAGGCGGGCGTGATCTTCTGCCCGATCTCGGAAGCGATCCGCGACTATCCCGAGTTGGTGAAGAAATACCTGGGCACGGTCGTTCCCGTTACCGATAATTTCTTCGCCACCTTGAATTCGGCGGTGTTCTCCGACGGCACCTTCGTCTATGTGCCCAAGGGCGTGCGCTGCCCGATGGAGCTCTCCACCTATTTCCGCATCAATGCCAGCGAAACCGGCCAGTTCGAACGCACCCTGATCGTGGCCGACGAGGGCGCATATGTTTCCTATCTCGAAGGCTGCACCGCGCCCAAGCGTGACGAGAACCAGCTTCATGCCGCGGTGGTCGAACTGGTGGCGCTGGACAATGCCGAGATCAAATATTCCACGGTGCAGAACTGGTATCCGGGGGACGAGGAAGGCAAGGGCGGCATCTACAATTTTGTCACCAAGCGGGGCGATTGCCGTGGGCGCCGTTCCAAGATCAGTTGGACCCAGGTCGAGACCGGCTCCGCCATCACCTGGAAATATCCCAGTTGTATCCTGCGCGGTGACGATTCTGTGGGGGAGTTCTATTCCATCGCCATTACCAACAATTTCCAGCAAGCCGACACCGGCACCAAGATGACCCATCTGGGCAAGAACACCCGCTCGCGCATCATTTCCAAAGGCATCAGCGCGGGCAAAGCGCAGAACACGTATCGCGGATTGGTGAGCGTCTATGGCAAGGCCGACAATGCCCGCAATTTCACCCAATGCGACTCCCTGCTGATCGGCTCGGAGTGCGGAGCCCATACCGTGCCCTATATCGAAAGCCGCAATCCCTCGGCGCGCATCGAGCATGAAGCCACCACCTCCAAGATCGCGGAGGACCAGTTGTTCTATTGCCTGCAGCGAGGGCTCAACCAGGAAGAGGCGGTGGCGCTGATCGTCAATGGTTTCTGCAAGGAAGTGCTGCAGCAATTGCCGATGGAGTTCGCGGTCGAGGCGCAAAAGCTGGTGGGCATTTCCTTGGAAGGTTCGGTAGGTTGACGATGCTTGAGATCAAGAACCTTCACGTCGCCGTCGGTGGCAAGGAAATTCTCAAAGGCTTGAGCCTTCGGGTCGATGCCGGCGAAGTGCATGCCATCATGGGACCGAACGGCTCGGGCAAGTCCACGCTGTCTTATGTCTTGGCAGGCCGTGCCGGCTACGAGATCATCGAAGGCAGTATTCTTTATCGCGGCGAGGATCTGGTGGCTTTGGCGCCGGAAGAACGCGCCGCCAAGGGTATTTTCCTCGCCATGCAGTATCCGGTGGAGATTCCCGGCGTCACCACCATGATGTTCCTGAAAAGCGCCATCAATGCGCAGCGTCGCGCCCGCGGCGAGGTCGAGCTGGATGCGGTCGCCGTGCTGAAAGCGGTGCGAAAGAAGGCGGCGACGCTCAACGTTTCGGAAGAGATGCTGAAGCGCGCCCTGAATGTGGGGTTCTCGGGTGGAGAGAAGAAGCGGCTGGAAATCCTGCAAATGGCGCTGTTCGAACCCAAACTGGCGATCCTGGACGAAACCGATTCCGGTTTGGACATTGATGCGCTGCGTCTGGTTGCGGAAGGCGTGAATGCCTTGCGTTCGCCGGAACGCGCCATGCTCTTGATCACCCATTACCAGCGCCTGCTCGATTACATCGTCCCGGATCGCATTCATGTCCTGGCCAAGGGCCGCATGGTCGCCGAAGGCGGCAAGGAATTGGCGCTGGAACTGGAAGCCAAAGGCTATGAGCAGATCATAAAGGACGCGGCATGACGGTCGCGCTCCCCACCCGCCGGGTCGAGGAATGGAAATATTCCGACTTGGCGCGCGCTTTGGGCGACGCCGGTTTCGGCGAGGACGGCGCGCGCGCCTTCATCGGGCCGGTGCCGCAAGGAGTCGAAGCATTTTCCTTGGATGAACCGAACCGCCCCGAATGGGTGAAAGCGCACTACGGCAAGCTGCCCGCCAATTCGGTAAGCGCGGTGTCGCTGGCCAAGGCGCGAGGCGGCATCGCGCTCCGCGTGCATAAGAACAAACATGTCGAAGCGCCGCTGGGGCTGGATTTTAACGGGCATGGTCACGTGCGGGCGCTGCTGATGCTGGATGAGGGTGCCTCGCTCACGTTGGTCGAGCGCTGCGATCCGTCCGACACACGTAACACCGGCTTCGAGATCGTGCTTGGCCGCAATGCCCGGCTCGACCATGTCCGCATCGCTCCGAACTCCTCTGCCGTCCAAGTCGAGGAAATCTCCCTGACTCTGGCCAATGACGCGCAATATCGGGCGCATTTCGCCAATTTCGGCGCCAAACTGTCCCGCCTGGAATTGGCCATCGCGCTCCAAGGCGAGGGTGCGGGTGTGGACCTTTCCGGTGTCAGCGTGCTGTCGGGCTCGTTCCACGCCGATGTAACCACGCACGTAACGCACGAGGTAGGCCAGACCCAGAGCATGCAATTGTTTAAAAAAGTGGTGGGCGGCGGCGGGCAGGCGGTCTATCAGGGCAAGGTGACGGTCAAGCCTCACGCCGATGGCTCCGACAGCCGCCAGACTGCCAAGGCCCTCTTGTTGGGACCCAGAGCGGAAGCGGACCTCAAGCCCGAACTGGAAATCCTGGCCGATGACGTCAAATGCGCCCATGGCGCGGCAGTGGGCGATCTGGATGCGGATTCCCTGTTCTATCTCACGGCGCGCGGCATTCCGGAAAAGGAGGCCCGGCATCTTCTGCTTCACGCCTTCCTCGAAGATGCGATTGCCGGGATCGCCAATACCGATCTGCGTGAGATGGTACGGGGCGCCGTCACTGTCGCCCTGGACCAGGTGACGGCATGACCGCTGCCGCCAGGATCGTTCCAGCGTTCGACGTGGAAAAAGCCCGCGCGGATTTCCCAATTCTCGCGCGCCGAGTCTATGGCAAGCGCCTGGCCTATCTGGACAGTGGCGCCTCGGCGCAGAAGCCGCGCGGCGTGCTGGAGGCTATGACGCGTTTCGCCGATAGCGATTATGCCAATGTCCATCGCGGGGTACATTTCCTTTCCGCCGCTGCCACCGATGTCTATGAGGCGGCGCGCCGAAACGTGCAGAAGTTCCTCAATGCCGCGCGAGACGACGAAATCGTCTTCACTAAGGGCGGCACCGAGGCCATCAATCTTGTGTCGTATTCCTTCCTCGCGCCTCGCATCCAGCCGGGCGACGAGATTGTGCTGTCGGTGATGGAGCACCATTCCAACATCGTGCCCTGGCATTTCCTGCGCGAGCGCCAAGGGGCGGTGCTGAAATGGGTGGATGTGCGCGATGACGGCAGCCTCGATATCGATGCGTTGGACGCCGCGATCGGCGCCAAGACCAAACTCGTCGCCATCACCCATATGTCGAATGTCCTGGGCACCGTCACGCCGCTCAAGGAAATCGTGGCCCGCGCGCATGCCAAAGGCGTGCCGGTGCTGGCCGATGGCTGCCAGGGTGCGGTGCACGAGATCGTGGATGTCCAGGTGTTGGATATCGATTTCTACGCGCTCACCGGTCACAAGCTTTATGGCCCTACCGGCATTGGCGCCCTTTACGCCAAGCGGGCGCATCTCATGACCATGCGGCCGTTCAATGGCGGCGGCGAGATGATCCGCGAAGTGACCCGCGGCCTCGTCACCTATGCCGATCCGCCCGCCCGCTTCGAGGCCGGCACGCCGCCGATTATGGAGGCGGTTGGGCTTTCCGCCGCGCTGGATTACCTGATGGCGTTCGACCGCGCCGCGGTGAAAGCGCATGAGCATGATCTTCTGGGTTACGCGCGCGAGCGGGTGCGTGATTTCAACTGGCTGCGGGTGATCGGCGACGCGCCTGGCAAAGGGGCAATCCTGTCCTTCGAGGCCGAGGGGATGCACGCCCACGACGTCGCCACCATATTGGATCGCGAGGGTGTGGCGGTCAGAGCCGGCCATCATTGTGCGCAAGTGTTGATGGAACGGTTCGGCGTGGCCTCAACCAGCCGTGCCAGTTTCGCGTTGTACAATAATCGGGCCGACGTCGATGCGCTGGTGGAGGCGCTGGCCAAGGCCCGGGAGATTTTGAGTTGATCATGGACCCGTCGCTGCGCGAGCTATATCAGGAAGTCATCCTCGACCATTCGCGCCATCCGCGCCATTTCGGGCCGCTGGAACACGCCACCCACAGGGCCGAAGGATATAATCCGCTCTGCGGCGACCGTGTCACGGTGATGCTGGCGCTTGACGGGCAAGGCCGGGTCGCCGACCTCAAATTCGAGGGCAAGGGCTGCGCCATCAGCCAGGCCTCGGCGTCGATGATGACGGAGATGCTGGCGGGCCGCACCTTGCCCGAGGCGCAAAAGCTGATGGAGGGATTCCTGCATCTCGTGAAAGGTGAGGAGGTGTCGGGCCTTGCCGCCGATGATCGCGAGCAGATGGATGTGATGGCGGGTATCTCCGAATTTCCCATGCGGGTGAAATGCGCCACACTTGCCTGGCATACTTTCAAGAACGCGTTGGACGAGGGGAAAATCGAGGAGGGAAACGCATGAGCGAAGCCCTTCGATCCACCCTTTCACCCCAGGAATTGGACGAATTCACCTCCAAATTGGTGATAGCGCTCAAGACCGTTTACGATCCGGAAATCCCGGTTGATATTTATGAACTGGGCCTCATCTATAAGGTGGATGTGTCTGACCATAAGGACGTCACCGTGGACATGACCTTGACCGCCCCCAACTGCCCGGTGGCGGGCGAGATGCCGGGCAATGTCAAGGCGGCGCTGGAAAAGGTCGAAGGCATCGGCGAGGTCAAGGTAAACATGACTTTCGATCCGCCCTGGACCCCGGAGCGGATGAGCGAAGAAGCCAAACTCGAACTGAACATGTATTGATGGAAAAGCGAGCCCGAAGAGAACGTCCCAAGCCCGTGCGCCTCACCGATGCTGCGGCGGTGCGATTGCGCGAGATCATGACCGACGCAGGTGGAAAATATCTGGGCGTGCGGGTGGGCGTCACCAATGGCGGCTGCGCCGGCATGAGCTACACCATGAATTATGCCGAGACCACAAATCCGCTGGACGAAGTGATCGAGGATCAAGGGGTGAAGATCTTCATCGAGCCCAAGGCGATCCTGTTCCTGATCGGCACCGAGATGGATTTCGAGACCACCAAGCTGGGGTCGCGCTTCACCTTCAGGAATCCCAACCAGACCGCCGCCTGCGGCTGCGGCGAGTCGGTTTCGATCACCCCCGCTGAAACACATTGATGGCGGCGGGCGATCCGGATCGCTTCGACGATCTGTTTGCCCCGTTCGGCACGGTCACGGTGCGCCGCATGTTCGGCGGCGAGGGCCTTTACCGCGACAATGTGATGTTCGGCATCGTGTTTGAGGAACGCATTTACTTCAAAACCAATGAGGAAGGGCGCCAAGCTTTTATCGCGGAAGGTTGCGTGCCCTTCGTCTATCCCATGAAGAAGGGCGATATCATTTCTCACAATTATTATGCGCTGCCCGATCGGCTGTATGACAACCCGGACGAGTTGGCGGAATGGGCGCGCACCGCGTTTGCCGTGGCCAAGACTGCGCCGGCCGGAAAGAAGAGACGCGGGGCTGTTAAAAAGAAAACGGCGGGAAAGCGCCGCTAGTTTATTTGCCGTTGAAGCGCGGCTCGCGTTTTTCGAGAAATGCCGTGAGGCCTTCACGGAAATCTTCAGTGGCGCCGGCCTTGGCTTGCGCCGCCTGCTCGCGCTTCAGTTGCTCTTCAAAGCTCAAATGGGTGCTTTCCCAGAATAGCTTGCGGGTGGAGGCGATGGCTTTCGGTCCTTCCGCCAGGCGGCCGGCGAGAGCAAGCGCCGTGTCCAGCACCATCTCATCGTCCACCATTTTGTAGATCAGACCCCAGTCTTGCGCCTTTTCCGCCGGCAATCGCTCGCCCAAAAGAGCCAATTCGCGGGCCCGCGCCAGCCCCACCAATCGCGGCAAAAGCCAGGTCGAGCCGCCATCGGGAACGAGGCCCAAACGCGTGAAACCTACGGCCAGAAAGGCGGAGCGGGCGGCGATCACCAGATCGCCCATCAGGGCCACGCTGACACCCACCCCCGCCGCCGGTCCGTTGAGCGCGGTGACGATGGGAAGGTGCGTGTCGCGCAGGCGGCGCAGAAGCGGATGATAGGTGCGCTCCAGCATGTCGCCGAGATCGGTGCTTTCGGAGGGCGGTTCGGCGAGATTGGCGCCGGAGCAGAAACCGCGGCCTTCGCCGGTAAAGACCAAGGCGCGAAACGCGGGATTCGCCTCGATCAGGTCCATGGCCTTGAGGCAGCCCTGCATCATGGAATAGGACGCGGCGTTGACGGTCTCGGGATGATTGAGCGTGAGCACGGCCACGCCCGCGCGCGAGGTCACATAGCAACGCTCGAAATCCGTCCGCATTGTCCGCCTCAACAAGCCCGGTGAATCAGGTTAGCCGCTAGCTATGGTACAGCAAACACAGGCTTTCTTCCCCGCACGGCGAAGCCATTGGCGCGGGAATGGGGGAACAAAGATTTCAGGCGGCCGCTGTTGCGGTCGCCATTCGCGCGTCATTCTCCGCGATCACCAGATTTCGGCCGTTGCGCTTGGCGCCATAAAGGCAGGCATCGGCCCGGCGCACCACCGCTTCCGCTTTTTCGTGCGGTCCAAACTGGGCCACGCCGATCGAGATGGTCATGCTGCCCAGGACGTCGCCGGTGGATTTTTTTACCAGCCGGTGGCCCTCTACCGACTGGCGGATCTGTTCGGCTACCAGGATCGCGCCTTCCAACGTCGCGCCGCGCAGCACCAGGCCGAATTCCTCGCCGCCATAGCGCGCGGCCAGATCGCGGCCCTTGATGTTCTCCGACAGGCAGCTCGCCACCACCTTCAGGACTTGGTCGCCAGTCTGGTGCCCCCAGGTGTCGTTGAACTTTTTGAAATGATCGATGTCGCAGATCAGGAGCGAGATCGGCTCGCCGCCTTCTGCCTGTTTCTCGGCCGCATTGATCGCCGCGTCGAAGGCTTTGCGGTTGCCGATCCGGGTGAGCGGATCGATCATGGTTTCCTTGCGCACATTGTCGAGCGTGCTCTTGAGCTCATGCACCTGGGTCGAGGACTTCTGCAATTCCTGCTCCAGGCTCTTGGTGCGCTTTTCCATCTGGCGGGTGGCTGCCACCAAGGTGCTCATCAATTTGCGCAAATCCGCCGGCGAGTGGTCGCTGCCCAAGGCGCCGGTCGCGGCCGACAAGGCGCTGGAATATTCGCCCGCGTCGCGGCCGGCATCGTTCAAGCGGCTGAGCACGCCGGTGATCACCGCGTTCATGCCGTCCCCCACCTGTTCCATCGCCGGCATGTCGGCGTTGATGCGCAGCTTCAGTTCCTGGAGCAGCTGAGGGGTGAAGGATTTCTTCTCGGCGATGGTCTTGGCCATGATCTGGCTGATCGTGGGATTGTCACCCGACGCATGCAGATAGAAGAGTTCGAAATTGTCCGGAGTGGGCGTGACGCCGCATGCGCTCATTTGATCGAGCGCAGCCTTGGCAAGCGCCTGCTCACGGTCAGGTTTCTGCACGTCGGCCCCCAAAACTTCCCGCGTTCAGGTGCGGGAAGCGCACCTTACCAGTTTAGGTTGGGGGTCGGTAAGAAAGCGTTAAATGGCCTTTTTGGGCCGCCATTGCCGCATTCCTAGGTCCGCCTGCGCGCGCGTGAGATGCGCGCTGGTGGGGAGTTGGTCGGTGGGGGCCAAAAGGGTTAATCCTGGGGCAGGCGTACCTTGCGGAACAGGAAGGCCGGAAGCTGGCTTTTGTCCACCGGCTCCTTTTCGGGATGAGCCTGCCGGTGAGGCTTGCCATGGGGCTTTTTCTCATGGTGCGGCTTACGCCCATGCGGCTTAAAGTCGTGCGCCTTGGCTTCGGGTAAGGGGGCATCCAGGATCGCGGGATTGGGCGCGCTGGCTGCCACTTTGGCCTCGCGCATAGGGGCCTCGCGCATGGGGGCCTCACGAACAGGGGCGTCGCGGACCGGCTCGGTGCCGGCGACATGATCGTGGAATTTCCCATCCGGCGGACGGCGGTCGTGACGCTTGCCTCCGCGGTCCCGGTTCCGGTCGCGGCCTTTGTGATGGTCCCGGCGGGGCGCGCGGTCTTCCCGCACCTCGATGTCGGTCATCTGGCGGCGAGCAAGCTTGTTGCCGGTGAGCTTTTCGATGAACTCCACATATTTGGCGTCGCGCGGCGTCGCCAGCATGAAGGCCTGGCCGCTGCGCCCGGCCCGGCCGGTGCGGCCGATACGGTGGACATAGTCATCGGCATGGATCGGCACATCGAAATTGAAGATATGGCTGACGCTGGGCACGTCCAGACCCCGCGCCGCCACGTCGCTGGCGACCAGGAGCTTGAGTTCACCGGCGCGGAACTTGTCCAAGGTCTTGGTCCTCAGCGACTGGTCGAGATCGCCATGGATGGGCGCGGCGTCGAAACCATGCTTGACCAGCGACTTGGCCACCACGTCCACATCGCGCTTGCGATTGCAGAAGACGATGGCGTTGGTGAGGCTAGCCTCGTTCTCGCGGATCAGGCGACGCAGTGCCTCGCGCTTGGCCCACTCATTGGCGGGAATCTCCACCAGTTCCTGGGTGATGTTGTCCGCGGTGGTGGCGGGACGCGCCACTTCGACCCGGGCCGGATTGTGCAGGAACTGGTCGGTGAGCCGCCGGATCTCGGGCGGCATGGTGGCGGAATAGAACAAGGTCTGGCGGGTGAAGGGCAGGAGTTTGCAGATGCGTTCCACGTCCGGGATGAAGCCCATGTCCAGCATGCGGTCGGCTTCGTCGATCACCAGGATATTGACCTGGGAAAGCATCAGCCGGCCGCGCTCGAAATGATCGAGCAGGCGGCCGGGCGTGGCGATCAGCACGTCCACGCCGCGATCGAGCTTCTTCGTCTGGTCGTCCATCGAGACGCCGCCGATCAGAAGCGCGTGGCTGAGCTTGGAATATTTGCTGTAGCGGTTGAAGCTTTCCGAGACCTGGTCGGCCAGTTCGCGGGTGGGCTCCAGCACCAGCGCGCGGGGCATGCGCGCCTTCGAGCGGCCGCGGCTGAGCATCTCGATCATGGGAAGGGTGAAGCTGGCGGTCTTGCCGGTGCCGGTCTGAGCGATGCCGATCAGGTCCCGCCGCTGCAACACAATGGGGATGCCCTGCGCCTGGATCGGCGTGGGCTGGGTGTAGCCGGTATCGGCCACTGCTTTGAGGATTTCGGGGGAAAGGCTTAAGGCCTCGAAACCGCCGGGGGACGAAGATGCCTCAGAAGACAAAGAAAGTGAGTTGGTTGCAGCTTCGCTGGTTCCGGCTTCCGCGCCGGAGATCGTTACTTGGGTCGTAGCACGCTCCTGATAGGGGCGCGTTCGCCGCGCCCAAGCCTGGCGGCCCGGATTGGCCGCCCGCCCTGATACAGGGGAAAATAGGAAGAAACTTCAAAAAGTCAATGAAGCCCGAAGGGTTAATGATAAGGGGCTATCCAAAAGCAAGCGCCCGGTGGAGGGGGCACCGGGCGCCGCCGAAGGTGAAAACGACTGATTCGACCCGCAAAAGGCGGGCCTCACCTTCTCAAACTGTTCCTTTGGCTCAACCGCCGCGAAAATAACGCCATCGGCGCCCAAGCGTTCCGGTTGCGGAACCGGCGCCTTCGCGCCAGCTTAAGGCCCGAGGCAGGGCGGTTTCTTTCATGCGCAATTGGGGAATCGGGTTGGTCGCGGTCGCGATCTGGCTGTTGTGTTTCTACGGCCAAGGCAGGCCGCCAGCCTTGGGTAGGAATGCGCCGGCGTCCGCGTTTTCGGTGGCACGCGCCGATACCGTGTTGGCGCGCATCCTGGGGCAGCAGCGCCCCCATCCCGCCGGCTCGCCCGAGGATGAAGCGGTGCATGCGCGGGTCCAGGCCGAGTTCGCGCGGCTGGACGTGAAGACCGGGACGCTCTCCACCGTGAGCTGCTATGGCGAAGCGCGCTGGCGTGCCACCACCTGCGCGCAGGTGACCGACATAATCGGCGAGGTGGCGCCGGGCTCCGGTCCCGCCATCGTGCTGATGGCGCATATGGACTCGGTGGCGGCAGGACCTGGCGCCGGCGATGACGAATCCGATGTCGCGATCATCATGGAGACCATCCGCGCCTGGAAAGCGCGGGGGTTGACCACAGAGCACCCCATCCTGGCGCTGATCACCGACGGCGAAGAGAATGCCATGCTGGGCGCAAGCGCTTTTCTCCATGACCCCAACTGGCGGGCGAAGACCGGCGTGGTGATCAATCTGGAATCGCGCGGCAACCAGGGCCGCAGCTTCCTGTTCCAGACTAGCCCCGGCGACGGCGCCTTGGTTGAGCTTTATGCACGTTCGGTGCCCCATCCGGCGACCAGTTCGCTCTATGCCGAAATCTACAAGATCCTGCCCAACGACACCGATCTCACGCCTTTTCTTCAGGCAGGCTTCACCGGCTACAATTTCTCCTTCATCGGCAATGTCGCGGCCTATCACACCCCGCGCGACCGGCAGGAGAATCTCGATACACAAGCCTTGCAGCAGCAGGGCGAATCCGCGCTGGGCCTGGTGACGGCGTTGGCGGCCACGGATTTCACCAGCCTCAAAAGCGGCGATGGCATCTATTTCGACGTCCTGGGGCGGTGGCTGCCGCAAATACCCAAAAACTTGGCGTTGCCGCTTTCTCTGTTCTCATTCCTGGGTATGGCAGTGGCGGGATGGTGGCGTTCGCGATCGGTTCGTTCGCTGTCAAGACGGCGTCTCGGTTTCGTGATGCCGCCGTTGCTGCTTCTCGGGGTGATCGCCGCAGGGTTTCTTCTTCATGAAATCGCGATCCTGATTTCCGGTTATCCCGATCCGTCCTTCGCCCACCCCTGGGCCTTCCGCCTGGCCTTGTTCTTCGGAGTCTGGACCGTGGCGCTGTGGGCTACCCGGCTTGGCGCCGGCGCCATCGCGTCATGGGTGTGGCTTTCGGGTCTGGGCGTGGTGACGGCTTTGTTGCTGCCGGGGCTCAGCCCTTATTTCCTGTTTCCGTCGCTGGTCGCGGTCATTCTGTTGTTGGCGACCGCGCGGATGCCAGACGGTGCATGGCGTCTTGCCGCCTGGATCGGGGCGCTGGCCTGCGCTGTCACCTGGCTCGATCTGGCGGCGAGCGGCGAAGCGATCATGGGGCTTGCGGCGCACCCGCTTTTCACCGTGAGCGCCGGTTTCGCCTTGATCGCGCTGATGCCGCTGATGAACAGGAAAGGCGCGGGCTTTTCCGCCCTGGCATCGGCGTGTTTGGCGCTTCTCTTCGCCGTCATCGCGGGGTTCCTGCCGCCCTTCAGTCACGCTTCACCCCAGCGGCTCAATCTTCATTATGTGGAGGAGGGCGGCCACGGCGAATGGATCGCCGATCCGGTGAAGCATCTGCCGGAAAGCCTGACGCATGCGGGACATTTTTCCCAAATCACAACCCTTCCGCTTTTTGGCCGAGGCTATCTGGGCGAGGCGGGCGCGGCAGAAAATGCGCCGCCAGGTGCCACGGCCAGCCGCAATAGCGATCATCTCACCATCACCCTGCACGGTTCGTCGCAAGCCGACGGCATGATGCTGATCCTTCCCAGCGCGCTCATGTTGGAAAGCGTCAATGGCCGGCAATTCGCAAATCTGCCGCCTTCAACGCGCCTGACCTGCGATACGCCGGATTGCGCCACCGCGACCGTGATCTTTGCGGGCAAATCGCCCGCAGCCTTCGATGTCGTCGAAGTCCGCCGCGGTCTTCCCGCCAAAGGGAAAGCCCTGTTGGAAGCGCGGCCGGACAATGCGGTGCCATCCGGCGGGGGCGATGAGACCTTCCTGGTCCGGCACGTCGCCATCCCAAGCGGCTAAACATCCACATTGGTGGCGAAGGACGCGTTTTCCTGGATGAACTGGAAGCGCAATTCGGCTTTCTTGCCCATCAGTCGCTCCACCATGTCCTCGGTCTCTTCGCCGTCGGCGATCTGGACCTGGATCAAGGTGCGGCTTCCGGGTTTCATGGTGGTGTCGCGCAATTGCTGCGGCATCATTTCGCCCAGCCCCTTGAAGCGGGAAATCTCCACCTTGGCGCCCGCGCGGAATTCGCTTTTCAGCAGCCGTTCGCGGTCGGCGTCATCGCGGGCATAAATGGTCTTGGGGCCCTGCGCCAACCGGTAAAGCGGCGGCATGGCAAGATAGAGATGTCCGCCCGCGATCAGCTCCGGCATCTCGCGGTAGAAGAATGTAAGCAAGAGCGAGGCGATATGGGCCCCGTCCACATCGGCGTCGGTCATCACGATCACGCGCTCATAACGCAGGTCCGGTTCGCGGTATTTGGCGCCGGTACCGCAGCCCAGAGCCTGCACCAGATCGGACAATTCCTGGTTCTGCTGCAGCTTGCCTTGCCCGGCGCTGGCCACGTTCAAGATTTTTCCCCGAAGCGGCAGGATCGCCTGGGTGGCGCGGTCGCGCGCCTGCTTGGCGCTACCCCCGGCGCTATCGCCTTCGACCAGGAAGATTTCGGTGCCTTCGGCCGCGTCGCGGGTGCAATCGGCCAGCTTGCCGGGAAGGCGCAGCTTGCGCGTCGCCGCCTTGCGCGAGATTTCTTTTTCCTGGCGCTTGCGTAACCGGTCTTCGGCCTGGTCGATCACGAAATCGAGCAGCTTGTCGGCCTCGGCGGGGCTTTCCGCCAGCCAGTGATCGAAATGATCGCGTACCACGGTCTCGACCAGGCGCTGGGCATCCGGGCTGGAGAGCTTGTCCTTGGTCTGGCCCTGGAACTCCGGCTCGCGGATGAACACGGACAGTACGGCACAGGCGCCTTCCATCACATCGTCGGTGGTAATCAAGCCGGTCTTGCGATTGTTGGCGCGTTCGCCATGGCCGCGCAGCGCCTTGGTGAGGGCATTGCGCAGACCCTGTTCGTGCGTGCCGCCCTGGGGCGTGGGAATGGTGTTGCAATAGGA
>DATNFZ010000064.1:0-5612 GCA_035606155.1 Rhizomicrobium sp.
CTTGCCGCGTTCCGCCTCAAGAATTGGGCAAGATGGGCGCTGGCGATCCTGTTCGTGGCGATGCAGGCGATCCCCTTGATCCTGTCCGCGCGGGTGGGGCGCGCTCAGGACTTCATCCGCGGCGAATATCTGGCGCCCGAGGCGGATGCCGTTTTTGTGCTGTTCGTGATCGCCATCGCGCTGTCGTTTACCGGTGACGCGCGCCAGGCGTTTGCGCGTCCGAAATGATCCGGCCCATGCGATTGCGCCCCATGCTGATGGCAAGCCTGTTGGCGCTGATACCTGTCACCGCGGGTGGCCAGGTCCAGCGCCAGGCCAACCCCCATCCGATGCCGGCGAAGCCGCCCGCCGGTCTGCAACCGGCAGACGGCTATCAGCTCTATCGCGGGCTTCTGGGCAAGATGTGCCCGGACCGGCACCTGGAAATGCTTAGCCCGGGCGAGCTGGACGACCTGATCGAAGTGAATTTCCACGACCGGCTGGCGCCGGCGCTGCAGACCAAGCTGGAAACGGCGGACGCGGAGGAGAAGCACGCCTGCGATCACCTCACCATGGGGCTGGCCTGTTTCGACATCGCCTATATCCGGGCGATGAACGATGTGAACCTGTTGGCACGCTTTACCCGCATGGTGTGCGACACCGGCATTGTCTGCCGCGCACCGGCGGAATGCGGCAGGCAATAACGGGCGGGAATGAGGCCGGCCCTCGTGCGGCGTGTGACCGTCAGTCGCTGGCGCCCGACGCCGTGTTCTCCGGCAGGCCGCTACCGGCATACACCCGGCCGCCCCGTGTCAGGGTGACGTCATAGGACATGCCGTTGCGCGCGGCGGTGAAGAACAGATTGCCGTCCTGGCCAAATTGCAGGGTGACGGGGCGGTAACCGGCCTTCGTGACGGCGGCGCGGCCATGCTCCAGTTGCGCGGGCGTCACTTCGTCCACCGTTCCCCGGAAGTCCTCCGTCTGGGCAACCGCGCCGCTCGCTGCCGAAAGCAATGAGACCAGCGCCAACCATCCAAGGCGCATCTTCGTCCTCCATCAACAATGACATTGGTCCCGCGGACATCGCGGGCCGGCGGTGAATTATGGACGCAAAGATGAAATCCAATAAAACGGCGGATTAAAAATCTTAAAGCACCGGGCGGGCGGAGCCGGCGCTTGCTCCGCTTACGGATGAAATCCTGTCCGTGAATTAACGCCCTGTTCCTTGAAAGGAAGGGTTGGCGGCGTAGATTCCGATTGTCTCGCGTTGACTTGCAGAAAGGAGACAGACGTGCGGACTCTTTCGAAACTTCTTGGCGCTTGCGCCATCACCGCCCTGGCCGGCTCGGCCGCGTGGGCGGCGTCCACCGCTTCCCAGCACCGGCTCACGGTCTGGCTTCCCGGCGGCGGCAGCGAAACCATCACCTATGCCGGCGCCGTGGCGCCCAAAGTATCATTCACGCCCAGCGACTTCGCGGTGGCGCCGCTCCCGTCGCCTGCCGCTTTTGATGCAATGGCATTTGACGGCGCCATGCCCATTGACCGCATTTCCGCGGCCATGGACGCGGACATGGCCTATATGATGCGCCAGGCGGATGCCATGATGGCGATGCCTGTGATGGTCGCGCCCTTTAATGGTATTACGGAGGCCGATCTCAACGGCATGCCGCCCGGCAGCCAAAGCTATTCGGTCGTCTCGACCATGAACGGCAACAATGTCTGCACCCGTTCGGTCCAGGTCACCGAAAGCGGCCACGGCAAGCCCGAGGTGGTGCGCCATTCCTCGGGCAATTGCGCGGGCGTGCCGGGCGATTCCGTCCTGTTCCATCTTGCGCCGCAACAGGGCAGTCATCTGATGACCATCAAGAGTATGGCGCCGGAATTCGCGCCGGCATCTCCGCACATCTAGACATTTTACGAAGAGCAAGACGGGCTCGTTGCCGCGGGCCCGTCTAATTGGCGCCGCCGCTAGCCGCGCTCCTTTTGATCTTGCGATGGTGTGGGGGTGTTTTGCTGCCGCGCGGGCGAGCCGTCTGCATTTAAGGGCGAGATTTCCCCACGTTCGCCGCGCGACCTCATTCTCGGCTGCATCGGCCAAAAAGCTTCCGCTGTCTGGGCCTTGGCGAGATATTCCGCTGATCCATTAAGCGCTCAAGTTCCAGCGCCTACGCCGCGAACATGCACGCCGAAGATAAAGCGCGCTCGTCCGCATAGATGCAGCGCATCCCTTTCCACACTTCCACCGTGTCGCCGTCTTCCATCGCCTGGCAGGCCGCCCGAATTGCGGCAGCGTCGCTATCCTTGGCTGTGCAATAGGTCAATACGGCGCCGCCTCTCTTTTTGCGGAGGATGTCATAGCGTTCCATTGCCTCCTCCTGCCGGATTCCCATCAAGAACGCCGCATCGCCCCCGGCGTTCCCGTGGCCGAGTCTTGGTTGAATTCGGTGTTGGCAGTGCTAGTTGAGGCGGAATACACCGTCCACGGCCTTCCACTCAGAAGGTTTGACCAGATGGTTGTGCGCGATCCTGACCGAGTGCAGCGCGCCTTCCAGTTCGCACTGCCAATAATCCAGAAAACTCTTCAGCGCCGGGAAAAGCGGGGCCACGTCATATTCCTGCCAGACGAAAAGCTGCAGCAGGCTGGGATGTTCGGGGATGTGATAATGGATTTCCGCGGTGGTGAGGCCATAGCCGTTCAGGCGAAGCAGAAAGTCTTTGTCGATCACACACGACCTCGTGAGCAAGCGATTCTCGGCTGCAATTCTAAAGGAAACGCAAAAGGCCGGGCCGCCGCTTCCCATGAAAAGTAAATTCGTCTTTCGCATGCGCGAACGCCGATTATGGCGCCAGGGCGTCCGGGAATTATTTTTTCCGGCAAGCACTTAGCGGATTACAATTTTTTTTGCAGTCGGCTCTTGAAGCTGCCAAGCAGCTTCCTAGCTCTTTTCCACCCGGCGGGGAGCCGGGCCTTTGGACCCATTGATCTGCATAAGGAGGATTTGCATGCATTTCCGCCCATTGAACGATCGCGTGCTGGTGCGCCGCATCGACGCCGACCAGAAGACCACCGGCGGCATCATCATTCCCGAAACCGCCCAGGAAAAACCTCACGAAGGCCAGGTGATCGCCGTGGGCCCGGGCCTGCGCAACGAGCGGGGAGAACTGGTGCCGACCGAGGTGAAAAAAGGCGACCGGGTCCTGTTCGCCAAATGGTCGGGCACCGAAGTCAGGATCGAAGGCGAGGATCTTCTGATCCTCAAGGAGTCCGACATTCTGGGCGTAGTCGAGGAGATCGGCTCGCTGAAGAAGGCCGCCTGACGGGCCAGGGTTCAACAGGCCATTCGAAAGGAGATGCAAAATGGCTGCCAAGGAAGTGAAATTTTCGTCCGATGCGCGCGAGAAAATGCTCAAGGGCGTGGACATTCTGGCCAACGCGGTGAAAGTCACGCTGGGCCCCAAAGGCCGCAATGTCGTGCTCGACAAGAGCTTCGGCGCGCCACGGATCACCAAGGACGGCGTCACCGTCGCCAAGGAAATCGAGCTCGAGGACAAGTTCGAGAATATGGGCGCCCAGATGGTGCGCGAAGTGGCCAGCAAGACCGCCGATCTGGCCGGTGACGGCACCACCACCGCCACGATATTGGCCCAGGCCATCGTCAAGGAGGGCGCCAAGTCTGTCGCCGCCGGCATGAATCCCATGGACATCAAGCGTGGCATTGATCTGGCGGTCGAAACCGTGGTCGCCGATCTCAAGAGCCACACCAAGAAGATCAGCTCCAATGACGAGATTGCCCAGATCGGCACCATCAGCGCCAATGGCGACGCCGAGATCGGCCGCTTCCTGGCCGACGCGATGGCCAAGGTCGGCAATGAAGGGGTGATCACCGTCGAAGAAGCCAAGAGCCTGGCGACCGAACTGGAAGTGGTCGAAGGCATGCAGTTCGACCGCGGTTATATCTCGCCCTATTTCGTCACCAATGCCGAGAAAATGCGGGTCGAACTCGAGGACCCCTATATCCTGATTCACGAGAAGAAGCTTTCAAACCTTCAACCCATGCTGCCGGTGCTCGAGGCGGTGGTCCAGGCCGGCAAACCGCTTCTGGTGGTTGCCGAGGAAGTGGAGGGGGAGGCGCTGGCCACCCTGGTGGTCAACAAGCTCCGCGGCGGCCTCAAGATCGCGGCCGTCAAGGCGCCCGGCTTCGGTGATCGGCGCAAGGCCATGCTGGAGGACATCGCCATCCTGACCGGCGGAAGCGTGATCTCTGAAGAATTAGGCACCAAGCTCGAGAGCGTCACCCTCAAGATGCTGGGACGCGCCAAGAAGGTGATGATCGACAAGGACAACACCACCATCGTGGACGGCGCCGGTAAGAAAGCAGACATCCAGGCCCGTACCGGGCAGATTCGCGGGCAGATCGAGGAAACCACCAGCGATTACGACCGCGAGAAACTGCAGGAGCGGCTGGCCAAGCTTTCCGGCGGAGTTGCGGTAATCCGCGTGGGCGGCGCCACCGAAGTGGAAGTGAAAGAACGCAAGGACCGCGTGGACGACGCCATGCATGCCACCCGCGCCGCGGTCGAGGAAGGCATCCTGCCTGGCGGCGGCATTGCGCTTTTGAGGGCGGCGAAAGCGTTGGACAAGCTTCAACCCGCCAACGCCGACCAGAGAGCGGGCGTCGAAATCGTCCGTCGCGCGATCCAGACGCCGGCCCGCCAGATCGCCCAGAATGCGGGCGACGATGGTTCGGTCGTGATCGGTAAGTTGCTGGAGAAGTCCGACTACCATTGGGGCTACAACGCTGCAACCGGCCATTACCAGGATCTGGTCAAGGCTGGTATCATCGATCCCGCCAAGGTGGTGCGCACCGCTTTGCAGGACGCAGCGTCGGTTGCCGCCCTGATGATCACCACCGAGGCGCTGGTCGCCGAAAAGCCCAAGCGGGAAAAGGCACCGGCAATGCCGCCCGCGCATGCCGGTGACATGGACTTCTGAGCCTGAGGGGAGCCCGGGCACGCGCCGGGCTCCCGCGGCCACTGAGCAATAACCGCGGCGGCAAAGGAGGACCGCCCGAGTCAAACGGAGTATGCATCATGGAAAAGCACGACAACGTCATCGCGCGGGGACGGGACACATGCCGCTCTTTCCCCCGGATCAGCTATCCCCATGAGGTGGTGGGCGATCCGCACCTCACCGCTGACGAAAAGCGGGCAATGTTGTCCGCGTGGGCCTCCGACAGGCACGCCGTCGAATCGCTGCCGGCATTGCGCCACCTGCCGGGTACGCCCTTCCCGGTCACTTTTTCGTCCATCATGGATGCGCGTGCGCTGCTCGACCGTCTTGCCGGCGCCAATGATGATGATCCGCCCTCTCCGCGGCCCACCAAAACGGGCGCGGCCGAGGCTCGATCTGGGCGAAGCCGCCTGAGGGCAAGGCACCATGCGCGACACGTCATTCCTCTCGCCGCACGCAGTTTCGGCGGTGAGGGGAACCGCCGCGGCGCGCGGAGCAATCGAATATCGCGCCTGGAGCATCTCGCTGATCTCGACCGCGATCCGCGCCGCGATATTCTTAAGCTTGGCGTGGCTTGCCGCGTTCCGCCTCAAGAATTGGGCAAGATGGGCGCTGGCGATCC
>DATNFZ010000065.1:0-5226 GCA_035606155.1 Rhizomicrobium sp.
CGCGGCCGACAAATCCCGACCCATTTCGCCCCTGAAGTTGGCCCCGGACGCCGCCTTGCTTGATACCTCGGATTTGAGTATAGACGCCGCGTTCGCGAGGGCCCTGGACTTGGTTTGCCCCAAGATTGAGGCCGCGCTCAAGGACCGCCACAGGGGCTAAGGAGGCCCGGCGGCTTTCGAGCCACCCGCTTACTTCTTCCAGCCAAAACCGCCCATGCACCCGCATGGGAAGACCAACGGCCTAAAGGTCGTTCGGCATGACCGTAACCATAGGATTTTTGAATGGCCCGCGCCGCAACCCAGACCAAGATTAGCAGCGAAGCTTCCATTGCCGCTCCCAGCCGCGACGATTTCGCGGCCATGCTCGAACAGAGCTTCCAGACCCAATCGCCCCAGGAAGGCGCCGTCATCAAAGGCAAGATCGTCGCCATCGAGAACGACTTCGCCATGGTGGATGTGGGCCTCAAAACCGAGGGCCGCGTGCCTTTGAAGGAATTCGCCATGCCCGGCATTCCCGCCAATGTGCAAGTGGGCGATGAGGTCGAGGTCTATCTCGAGCGCGTCGAAAATGCGCTGGGTGAAGCCGTGCTGTCGCGCGATAAGGCGCGCCGCGAGGAAAGCTGGATCAAGCTGGAGAAGGCCTTCAACGACCAGACCCGCGTCACCGGCGTGATCTTCGGCCGGGTCAAGGGCGGCTTCACCGTCGATCTCGACGGCGCCGTGGCCTTCCTTCCCGGCAGCCAGGTGGATGTGCGTCCCACCCGCGATGTCGGCCCGCTGATGAACCAGGCGCAGTTGTTCCAGATCCTGAAGATGGATCGCCGCCGCGGCAATATCGTGGTGTCGCGCCGCGCCGTGCTGGAAGAGCGCCGCGCCGAAGAACGCACCTCGCTGGTTGCCTCCTTGCAGGAAAAGCAAGTGGTCGAAGGCGTGGTCAAGAACATCACCGATTACGGCGCCTTCGTGGATCTGGGCGGCGTGGACGGCCTGTTGCATGTCACCGACATTGCCTGGCGCCGCGTCTCGCACCCGACCGAAGTTCTTTCCGTCGGCCAGACCGTCACGGTGCAGATCATCAAGATCAACCATGACACCCAGCGCATCTCGCTGGGCATGAAGCAGCTCCAGACCGATCCTTGGGAAGGCGTCAGCGCCAAATATCCGGTTGGCTCGAAATTCACCGGCAAGGTCACCAACGTCACCGACTACGGCGCCTTCGTGGAGCTGGAGCCTGGCGTCGAGGGCTTGGTCCATGTCAGCGAAATGTCCTGGGTGAAGAAGAATCTGGCCCCGTCCAAACTGGTCAATCCCGGCTCGGATGTGGAAGTGCAAGTGCTGGAAGTGGATTCCAACAAGCGCCGCATTTCGCTGGGCTTGAAGCAGACCCAGGAAAACCCCTGGTCCGGCTTCACCGGCCGTCATCCGGTCGGCAGCACAATCGAAGGCGAGGTCAAGTCGATCACCGAATTCGGCCTGTTCATCGGCCTGGACCAGGACATCGACGGCATGGTGCACCTCTCCGACCTATCCTGGTCGGAGCCCGGCGAGGAAGCCATCAAGAAGTATGAAAAGGGCCAGAGCGTCAAAGCCCAGGTGCTGGATATCGATGTCGAGAAGGAGCGCGTCTCGCTGGGCATCAAACAGCTCGGCGGCGATCCGATGGAGAAGGCGGGCGCCGGCGGCGGCGCGATCCGCAAGAACCAAATCGTCACGGCCACGGTCACCGAAGTCAATGACGGCGGCATCGAAGTATCGCTGGCGGATGGCGTGAAGTCCTTCATCCGCCGCGCCGATCTGGCCCGCGACCGCAACGACCAGCGGCCGGAGCGCTTCGGCAAAGGCGATAAGGTGGACGCCATGGTCACCTCCGTGGACAAAGCCAGCCGCAAAGTCACGCTTTCGATCAAGGCCCGCGAAGTGGCCGAAGAGAAGGAAGCCGTGGCGCAGTTCGGTTCGTCGGACTCCGGCGCATCCCTGGGCGATATCCTGGGCGCAGCGCTGAAGAAGAAGACCAAAAAGGGTGAGGCGGAGTAGCCAAAGCTCGGAGGAGCTTCGACCGACCGAACGCCAAGCAGGGTCAGCGGCCCTGCGCGGCAGTGTCGAGAAAATGAGAAAAGCGCGCGACTCAACACCGCGCGCTTTTTCTTTTCGGGCCGACGGTACGAAACCAAACCGTTGTTTGTTTGTTTGTTCTCAGAATCGTGGTTTGTGTCGATTTACAACCGAGGAGCATTTCATGGCTGCGAAGAAGAAGAGCGTGCTGGCCCAGCGGGTCAATGAATTGGAAGATGCGGTGACCCGTTTGTTCACCGGCGAAGGCCCCGCGCCCCAAGCCAAACCCAAGGCAAAGAAGCGCCGCAAGGCCAAGCGCAAATCCGCCCCTGCCAAGGCGGTCACGAAAGTGAAGAAGGCTGTGAAGAAGACCGCCAAGAAGGTGAAGAAAGCCGCCAAGAAGGTTGCGCGCAAAGCCAAGCGCAAGGCCCGCCGCTAGGGTTTTTCGATCATGACTGGGGCGCGCTTCGAAAAGAGCGCGCCCTTTTGCTTGTCCCGCCTTTGTCGTACCCTGTCGGCCTGATTTTACAGGGGTTTTTATGCGCAATTTCCGCGTCCTTCCGCTCGCCGCAGCTCTGATCGCTCTCGCCGCGGTGCCCGCAGTCGCGGCCGATCTCATCTATCAGCCGAATGGCGCCAACATGGCCCAGACCGATGGCGGCTTAGCCAATCCCGTGCTGACGGCCGAGCGCACCAAGACCTTCCTGATCACACGCGACAAGGCCGCCGGTACCGAGCTGCATCTGGAAGGCATCGACAATCTGGTGGTGCTGGATGGCGAGGCGACGTTGGTTTATGGCGGCGACATGAAAGACGCGCGGATGATAACGGAAGGGGAATTCCATGGTTCGTCGCTTTCCGGCGACACCAAGAGCGTCGAGATTAAGAAAGACGACATTGTGCAAATCCCCGCCGGCATGGCGCAATGGATCAAGCCGCATGGCCATATTCGCTATGTCGTGTTTCGCGTGCCTGGAAGAAAAGATTAAGACGGACTGCGTTCCGGCGCCGGGGCGAAGGCGGTCTTTCGCCGGCCCCAGAAGAGATTCACCGCCAAGCCACCCATCACCAGCAGGCCCGCTTCGATCTTCCAGGGTTGCAGCGGTTCGCCTAGAATAAGCGCGGATGCCGCGAAGCCGAAAACAGGCACCAGCAGCGACAGCGGCGACACCGTGGCGGCCGGATAGCGGGCCAGAAGCCAGGCCCAGACGCCATAGCCAAACATGGTGTTGCCCACGCTCTGCCAGATCACCACCGCCCAAGTCATAAAGGTGGCGTGCGACAGGCCCGCCGCAATGGCCGGCCAACCCTCGCGCCACAAGGATAGAAGATAAAGGGGCGGCAGAGAGAACAGGCTCGCCCACACGACATAGGCCAAGGCGTTCACCTTGCCCGCTTCCTTGGCGCATTGGTTGGCGAGCGCCCAGCTGGCTCCAGCGGCCAAGGTCAGCACCAATCCCGCGATCGTGGCGCCCTTGCCGTTATGGGCCATGATGAGGCCGATGCCCGCGATCGCCAGCGCAAAGGCGCCAAGCTGATAGGGTTTCAGCCGCTCGCCGCTTCTCACCATGGAAAGCGCAATTGTGAAGAAGACCTGCATCTGGATGACCAGGGACGCCAGTCCCGGCGAAATCATGCCGTTCATGGCGATGAACAGAAATCCGAACTGGCCCAGTCCGATCGCGGCGCCATAGATCGCCAGATTGGCAACTTTCACTTGCGGGCGCGGAAGGAAGAACACCATTGGCAGCAGCACAAAGGTGAAGCGCAAGGATGCGAAGAGCAGCGGCGGCAGCGCATCCAGGCCCAGCCGAATGACCACGAAATTGGTGCCCCACACCAGCACCACGGCTAGCGCCAGCAGCAGGTCGCGCAAGGAGAGCGAAGGCTGACTCAAAGAGAAACACCCACAAATCGAACGCGCTATATATAAGGCGAGGTCGTCGGCCTCAGCCTTGCACTTTGCGCATTCCGGCTCTCAAGCCAGATAGGCCACCGCGAACAGGACAAGGCCCGTCGCGCCCAGGCCCATGGCGCTGAACCAGAAGGGCTGGCGCCGGGTGATGATGGCGACCGTGGAAAGTGCGATGCCGATCTCGATCATCGTAGCCGCGCCTGTCAGCCAGTGATGACGGGATTCGTGGCGGGCGCTTTGCTTTGTTTTGACGTCCCGTTCCTCCTCCGCGGCTATCGCGTTGGCGCGGGCTTTGTCCTGGGCGGTCCGCTCGGCCATGCTGTCATTGCGGTATTGGCCAAGGCCGTTCTCGGCCGCGATGTCGTACATGTGCCGTTTCAGGCTGTCGGCCTGATATTCGTTCCAGGCATCTGTTGCCTGGTCCTGGGCCAGCACCGCTTCGGAGGATTCGGTGATGGCCCGGCCGCCCTCAACCGTCTCCAAACTCCCCGCTGTCGCTGCCAGCACCGCGAGCACGGCCACGGTGATGGAAACCTTGGAAATAAAGGGGTCGCGGGCATGCGCGGCATGCTCCGCATGCTCGGTATGTTCCTGGGCATCCAGCGGCGCGTCATGTGTCATTGTCGTCCCCTCGGCTCTCGACCCTAGCCGGGGTCTTGCCGCCTCGCCAGACGTCCCGCCGATCCCCCGACAGGCTTAACGGAACCCAAAAAAGGCCTGAATTTTCAGGTGCTTCCCGTTGACGCGCCCCGGCCCCTCTGACAATTTAAGCGGGCCGGGCGGCGTTACACGTCCCGGTAATGTCCCGTAGGGGCTGGGATGATCAAGTCTGAACTGGTGGCGCGGCTGACCGCGCGATATCCGCATCTCTACCACCGCGATGTGGAACGCATTGTGACCACGATGCTCGACGCCATCACCAAGGCGTTGGCGCAAGGCCATCGTGTGGAGTTGCGCGGTTTCGGCGCTTTCTCGGTAAAGGTGCGGCCTTCGCGCATGGGCCGCAATCCGCGGACTGGCGAGCCGGTTTCGGTCGGCGAAAAACGCGCACCCTTTTTCCGCACCGGCAAGGAATTGCGCGAACGCCTGAATGGCGGTAACTCGAAGGCGTGACAAGCGCCCGCCTGAATCCCGTTTTCGTCGCCATCGACACCACCGATCCCGAATATGCGCGCGCGCTGGCTGAGCGCCTGAAACCGCATATTGGCGGGCTCAAACTGGGCTTGGAATTCTTCTCGGCCCATGGTCCCAGCGGCGTG
>DATNFZ010000066.1:0-7055 GCA_035606155.1 Rhizomicrobium sp.
GCGCGCCTTACGCCCAGCTTGGCCTGATGACGTCGAAACCCATTCTCTATGTCGCCAATGTCGAGGAGGCCGCCGCCTCGACCGGCAACAAATATTCCAAATTGGTGGAAGACAAGGCCAAGGCCGAGGGCGCCCGCGCGGTGGTGATCTCGGCCCGCATTGAGGAAGAAGTGGCGCAATTGCCGGATGCGGAACGGGCGGATTTCCTGGCCGCAATGGGGCTGAAGGAACCGGGGCTTAACCGCCTGATCGGCGCCGGCTACGACCTGTTGGGGCTGCTCACCTTCTTCACCGCCGGCCCCAAGGAAGCCCGCGCCTGGACCGTGACCAAAGGCTCACGCGCGCCCCAGGCCGCCGGAGTGATCCATACTGATTTCGAACAGGGCTTCATCCGCGCCGAGACCATCGCCTATGCCGATTATGTGGCGGGCAAAGGTGAAGCAGGCGCGCGCGATGCCGGCAAATTCCGCCTGGAAGGCAAGGACTACATCGTCGCCGACGGCGACGTGATGCATTTTAGGTTCAATACTTGATGTCATTCCCGGCGAGCGAGACGCGCTAGCGTCGAGCGAGGGAAGGGGACCCAGGTATCACCATCACGCCCGATTTCCCCACCTGGATTCCCTTCCCTTCGCAATGCCGCCGGTGGCGTCACTGCTCTGCCGGGAAAGGATCGCATCGTCGCCGACGGCGACGTGATGCATTTTCGATTCAACAACTGATCATTCCACGATGGCCGGCCTCCGAGCCGGCCATCCAGATGGATGGGCGGATCAAATCCGCCCATGGAGAGTCAGCGGAGTGATGCTTCGATATTCCCACCATCCACCGTGACGACCGCCGCGGTGGTCTTGGTGGCGGTGGCGAGATAGACGAAGGCCTTAGCCACATCGTCGGCGGTGACTTCGCGCTTGAGAAGATTGCCCGACATATAGTCGGACTCGCTCAAGCCCCGCGCCTTGGAGCGGGCGGCCACCATCTCGTCGGTCAAAAGTCCGGTGCGGATGCGGTCGGCATTCACGGCATTGCTGCGGATGCCGTCCGGCCCATGATCCAGCGCATATTGCTTGACCAGGAACAGGGTCGCCGCCTTGGGGAGGCCATAGGGCCCGAAATCCTTGCCCGGGTTGACCGCCTGCTTGGAGGTGTTGAACAGCAGGCAGCCATAGGTGCCCTGCGCCCGCATGATCTTCACCGCCTGCTGCGCCACGCTCTGGTGGGCCCAGAAATTGAGCTCGAAGCTTTTGCGCAAGGTCTCGTCATCGACCGTGCCGATGGTGCCTTGCCAGGCCGCGCCCGCATTCGAGACCACGATATCCACGCCGCCGAACGCCGTGACCACGTCATCGAAGGCTTTGACGACGCTGGCGTGATCGGTGACGTCGCAGGCAAGCGCCAGCGCCTTGCCGCCGATCTTTTTCGCCACGGCTTTGGCCGCGTCCAGGTCGCGGTCCAGGATCGCCACTTCCGCGCCCTCGGCGGCCATCGCCCGCGCCGTGGCCCCGCCGATGCCGGAACCGCCGCCGGTGATCACGGCCACCTGCCGCGCCAGGGCCTTTTCATTCGACTTGCCCAGCTTGGCCTGTTCCAGGGACCAATATTCCACTTCGAACATGTCGTATTCGGAAATGCAGCGATATTCGCCGATCGCCTCGGCGTCGCCGATCACGGCGATGGCGTTCTCGGTGATGTCGGCGGCGATGGCCGCGTCCTTGGCCGACCCGCCCACCCCGAACATGCCCACGCCCGGCACCAGGATCACGCGCGGCAGCGGGTCCAGTTCCTTTTTCTTGACCGGGCTCTTGTCATTGTTGCGGGCGAAATACTCGTGATAGCGCGTCACAAAGGCGTCCACCGCGGCGCGCACTTCGCCCGCCCACTCGCCAAGCTTTCCGGCTTCCGGCGCGGGCACGATCATGGGCCAGTTCTTGGTGCGGATGGTGTGATCGGGCGTCACCACGCCCTGCTGGCTGTAGCGCGACAGCGCCGCGCCATTCACATAATCCAGAATCTGCGGATTGGTGCGGAAGGCCAGAATCTGGCGCTTGGCGTTACCGGCGAGCGCGTTCTTCTCGAGCGCGACCGCTCCGCGCAGAATGGGCGCGATTTCCGGCACCGACGCAAGCTTCGACGGCACCGTGGCCTTGGCCAGCATCTTGCGCTGCCGTCCCAGCCGCGCTTCCGCCATGCTGACGAATTCGATCATGCGGCCATAGGCCTGCTCCGCCGTCTCGCCCACGGTGAAGATACCGTGCTGGAGCAGCACCAGACCTTCCACCTTGGGATTCCTGTCGAAGACATCGGCTACCGACTTGGCCAGCGCAAAGCCGGGGATGGTGTAGGGCACATAGGCGACACGGTCGCCATAGACTTCGCGCACCACCGCCTCGCCGTCCGGCTGGTCGGTCAGCGCCAGCACCGCGGTCGAATGGGTATGGTCGATGAATTTGTGGGGCAGGAAGGCGTGCAGCAAGGTCTCGACCGATGGATTGGGCGCGGTCGAATCGAGCAGATTGACACGCTGGAAATTCACCATGTCCTCGTCCGACAATTTGTCCAGCGCGCGCAAACGACGCAACGGTGCTAGCCGCACGGCGGGAAGCCCCTGTGGCTCGATCGCGCCCATGTCCCAGCCCGAGCCTTTGACGCAAAGCACTTCCACGTCATCGCCCAGCGCGTCCTTCATCACTGTCTTGACCGAGGTATTGCCGCCGCCATGCAGCACCAACCTGGGGTCGGAACCTAGAAGCCGCGTGGTGTAGGTACGCACCGCCAGATCCGCGTTTACGCCTTTGGGGGCGTAGCGGGTGACGAATTCCCGGGCCTCGACGTCATTCCAGCGGGATTGCATCTCTTGGTTCTCTTGAATCAGGCGGCCTTATAGGACCGGTCGAACATTTTTGCATCCAGTTTCGGATTGTACGCCATGCTGTTCACCACGATCACCTGGTTGATCTTGCCGCTCGCCAAATCCACCTGGTGCTGAAGATAAGCCGACATCACGCCGCCCACGGGACGGAAATCGGTGAACTGGGTTTCCAGACGCTGCTTGGCCGGATTCATGTCGGGATGGTTGGGGCGGAAATCGCGCCGCCGCGCAATCATCCAGGTCTGAGGATCGATGTAGAGAAAGGTGGGATAGCCGCCCTTCAGGTCCACCCGCACCACGTAGTAATTGACACCGCTCAGCGTCTCGCGGCCGTCGGATGACAATTTGTGACCCAGGCCGCTGAAGGCGTGAAGGCCATAGAGATTGAACTGGATGCCGGTGAGGCCGGAGACTTTGCCTTCCGGCACACCCTGTTTGGCTTTGGGCGCGTCACCTGGCCAGATCCATGGACCGTTACGGTCAAGGCCCTCGCAGAACACATGCTTGCCGTGATCGAAAATATCGATGCGGTATGCGGGCGATTTGTTGCAGCGATACTGGGCGTTGACCACCGCGCCCTTTTCCACGATTTCAAGGTCGACCGCCTGGGTTTGCAGCGCGTCCAATGCGGCAGCGCCGCCGCGCGCCCTGGTGTGGCGGGCGATGATTTCTTCGAGGGGAAGATCGCTGTCCGCCGCCAAGGCAGGCAGTGCCATACTCGTCGCCAGGCCGGCGAGAAAGGCGCGGCGTTTGAGATGCATCATCGCTCGAACAACGCGCGAAGCCCCTCCCTGCTGGCGTCTGAGACACCGCGTTCCGTGATCAGGCCCGTCACCAGCCGGGCCGGCGTGACATCGAAGCCGGGATTGGCGGCGGGGCTTCCGGGCGCGGCGATTTCCACCGTGACGACTTTGCCGTCGGCCGTGCGGCCGGTCATCTTCAGCACTTCGTCCTCTGAACGTTCCTCGATGGGTATGTCGCGGCCGCTCTCAAGGGCCCAATCGATGGTGGAACTGGGCAGCGCCACATAGAAAGGGACATTGTTGTCTTTGGCCGCCAGCGCCTTCAGGTAGGTGCCGATCTTGTTGGCGACATCGCCATTGGCGGTGACGCGGTCGGTGCCTACGATCACCAGGTCCACTTGCCCCGCTTGCATGTAGTGGCCGCCGGCATTGTCGGTCAGGATGGTGTGCTTGACGCCGTGGCCGCCCAATTCGAAGGCCGTGAGCGAAGCGCCCTGGCCGCGCGGACGCGTCTCATCCACCCAAACATGCAGGGACACGCCCGCATCATGGGCCAGATAGATGGGTGCGAGTGCGGTGCCGTAATCCACCGTGGCCAGCCAGCCGGCATTGCAATGGGTGAGAATATTGACGGTCTTTCCGGGCTTCTTGGCCGCGATCTGTTTGATTACGTCAAGGCCATGCTCGCCGATGGCCTTGGACATGGCGGCGTCTTCGTCCGCGATGGCGGCGGCTTCTTTCCATGCCAATTGGGCGCGTTCGGCGCGAGGCCGGTTGAGCAGCGCGTCGCGCATACGTCCCAGGGCCCAGCGCAGATTGATGGCGGTGGGACGGGTCTCCGCCAGCGCGTCGTGAACTTTGGCGAGATTCTCGTCCGAAGCGTCCTCGCGCATCGCCAGCGCCAGGCCATAGGCGCCCACCGCGCCGATCAAAGGCGCGCCCCGCGTCTGCATGGAGGAAATCGCGTGCGCCGCATCGTGCCAGTTTTTCAGCGTGAGAGTGACGAACTCATGCGGCAGCTTCGTCTGATCGATAATGCCGAAAGCATCCTCGCCGATGGGCCAGACCGAACGGTAAGGTGTGCCGTTGATCTTCAATTCAATGCCCCTCGAACGACACCAGCGTGTTCACCGGCTTGCCCAGCGCGCGCAGCTTGGCGGCGCCGCCCAACTCGGGCAGGTCTATCACGAAGGAACAGCCGATCACCTGAGCCCCGGCGCGCTCCATCAGGCGGATGCCGGCCGAGGCCGTGCCGCCGGTGGCGATCAGATCATCTACCAGAAGCACAGTCTCGCCAGGCTTGAGCGCATCGATATGAATCTCCACCCGATCCTGGCCGTATTCCAGGGCATAGCTTTCGCCGATCACGGTGTAGGGCAGCTTGCCTTTTTTCCGGATGGGGACAAAGCCGATCGAGAGCTGATGCGCCACCGCGCCGCCCAGAATAAATCCGCGCGCTTCCAGCCCCGCCACTTTGTCCACGCGCGCGCCGGCATAAGGCTGCACCATTTCGTCGATGGCGCGGCGAAAGGCGCGCGCGTTGCCCAAAAGCGTGGTGACGTCGCGGAACATGATGCCCGGCTGGGGATAGTCGGGAATGGTGCGGATCACTTCCTTGAAGTCCATACTTCGCCTCTCATCTGGCTCACCCTTCGATCCTTCGACAGGCTCAGGACCGGGGTGAGGGGTCTTATTGCTTCTTCAAGATGCGGCCCGCCACGGCGTCCAGCTTGGCAATCAGTTGCGGGTCACGCTTGTCCGGGGCGGTGACCACGGCGGCGTCCAACGTGGTTTCGACACCCAGAGGACATGGCTGGCGCTCCGGTCCCAGCTTGGGCGCGACCTTCATAATCAGGCGGCGGGCATTGTCGGCATTCGTGTGCATCACCTTGATCACCGCGTCCACGGTCACATGCTCGTGGGTTTCGTGCCAGCAATCATAATCGGTTACCATCGCCACGATGGCGTAAGGAAGCTCGGCCTCGCGGGCCAGCTTGGCCTCCGGCATCGCCGTCATGCCGATCACGCTGCAATCCCAGGAACGGTAGAGGAAACTCTCGGCACGGGTGGAGAATTGCGGACCCTCCATGCAGATATAGGTACCGCCTTCGGAATGATCGATCTTCTCCTCCCGCGCCGCCAGCGCCAGCGCGCCGGAAAGACGGGGACAGACCGGGTGGGCCATCGGCACATGGGCGACAAAGCCCGCGCCGAAGAAACTTTTCTCCCGCGCGAAAGTGCGGTCGATAAATTGGTCGGCGATCACGAACGTCCCGGGCGGCAATTCCTCGCGCAGCGAGCCGCAGGCCGAGACCGAGATCACGTCGGTGACGCCGATACGCTTCAGGGCGTCGATATTGGCGCGGTAATTGATGCTGGTGGGAGTCTGGACATGGCCCCGTCCGTGGCGCGGCAGGAACACCATGTCCACGCCATGAAAGCGTCCGGCGAGAAACTGGTCCGAGGGTTCGCCCCAGGGGCTTTTCACGCTTTGCCAGCGCGCATTCTCCAGCCCGGGGATCTCGTAAATTCCCGATCCGCCGATCACTCCGAGCACGGTCTTGGGCATGAAAAAAGGCGCTCTCCTTACGGGAAGCGCCCTTTTAACACGCGATGGTCATCGGGCAATGCCCGGTTCCACGATGGCTAATGCAAGTCTGCCCAGACCCTGCGATAGCTGAAGAAAAGAAGGCCGGCGAGAACGAGCAGGAACACCAGGGCGCCGAAACCGGCCCGCTTGCGCTCTTCCATCTTGGGGTCCGAGGCCCAGGCCAGGAAGGTCGCCACGTCATGGGCTTCCTGGTCCACCGTGGCCTTGGTGCCGTCCGAATAGGTCACCGCATTGTCGGTTAGCGGCGGCGGCATGCCGATGTTCCAGCCCTCGAAATAGGGATTGTAATACTTGCCCGCGGTCACCGTGAAACCCTTGGGCGGGGTCATGTGAAAGCCGGTGACGATGGAATAGACATAGTGGGCGCCACCATCTCGCGCCTTGACGACCATGGAAAGGTCGGGCGGCAGATTGCCGTCATTGTTGGCGCGGGCCGCCTGCTCGTTGGGGAAGGGCGGCGGGAATTTGTCAGCCAGGATGCCCGGGCGCATCAGCCGGTTGCCCTTGTCGTCGGTGATCTCACCTTTGTCGTTGGGGTCGGCGGGGATCTTGTAGCCGGCGGCGATGGCCTTGGCCTGGGCCTCGGTGAAGCCCAATCCGCCCGGCTCATCCAGGTCATGGAAGGCGATATGGTCAAGGCTATGGCAGGCCGAACAGACCTCCTTGTAGACCTGGAAGCCGCGCTGCAGCGCCGCCTGGTCATAGGTGCCGAACGGGCCGTCAAAAGAGAACTGCACGTCCTTGACCGGCAGCTTGGTGGTGTCGAGTGCCAGAGCGGGTGCCGAGGCCAGAAGGCCCAAGGCCAGGCCGCCAAGAACCAGGCCATAAGGGA
>DATNFZ010000067.1:0-2875 GCA_035606155.1 Rhizomicrobium sp.
GGCGAGCATGGGCTTGGCCATGCTCACATAGATTTGCCCCAGCACTTCATAGAAGAAAGGATTGTTGGGCTCGTCGGCAATCAGGCTGTTGGTGGTCGAGAGCGCCTTGGCCAGATCGGGCTTCCTGAGATAGATCATGGCGCGGGCATAGCGCGCGGGCTCGGAGGTGTTGCTTTCCGGATAATGGTCCAGCGCTTCCTGCACCGGCAGCGTGAAGCCCGCCAACTTCGCCTGCACCATTTCGAAGGTGTGCGTGACCTGGGGCGGATCCTTGACGTCGCGCCAGGGCGAAGAATTCACGCCCTGTTCGATGTCGGCGAGACGGTCCTGACCCACAGGATGGTCCACGGCGAATTTGTCGATCTTGTAGGCGCTCTGCGCCTCTTCGGCCGCCATCCGTTCGAAGGTCGAATAAAGACCTTGGGGCGATTGATGGGTGGCGGCAAGAAGCTTGGGCGCGATCTGGTCGGCGGTGGATTCCTGCACCCGGGTGAACGCCGCCATCTGCGCCTGCGCCACCGCCGCGCCCACGCTCATGATCGCCATGCCGGCTTCGCCGCCCCCCAGCGCCATCACGGCGGCGCCCAGCACCATCGAGAGCAGCATGGGCACCATCGCATGCTGCGCGCCAATTTCGGTGCGCGAAAGGTGACCGGCGGCGATATGGCCGGTTTCATGCGACATCACGCCGATCAATTCGTTCGGGCTTTTGCAATAGAGGATGATGCCCGAGAAGATGAAGATATTTTCGCCGCCATCGCCATAAGTGGCAAAGGCGTTCACGATCGGATCGCCCAAGAGCCAGACGCGTGGAACCGGATTGATGCCCGCGGCCTTGGCGATCGGCGTCTCGAAACTCTTCAGCATGTCTTCGGTTTCGGTGTCGCGCAGCATCGTGATCTGCTGCGCGGATGCGGGAAGTGCGGTGAAGAAGAGCAGACCGGAGAACGAGAAACCGGCCGCAAAGGCGAGCTTGCGCCAGCGATGCCTGCAAACAGGGTCCGTGCGCGGCAAGGATGAGCCTCCAGTTACCCCCGTTCGGGCTAGTGTCCCGACCCTGAAATTCGCAAAATCTCTATATCGGGCCGAAGCGAATCTCAGGGTCGAAAGGACACTAGCAAATTATTGATTCCCAGTGTCGTTTCGGTTTCGAAGTTCGCTAGGGTCGCGATATCGAAAATTACGAACTTCGAAACCGCGGCACTAGGGAAACTAGGTGGGGCCAAGGGGAAGGTCAAATGCGGACAGATTGCCCCCCGGGCCTTGTTCCGGCATAACCGGACCGCTTTTCTTCGCGAATTACAGGACTGTCATGCCGGGCTCTCGCGCCGCATCTTTTTTTGCCTTGCCATTGGCCGCGCTTTTGGCCGGCTGTTCCGTCACCGACACGATCACTGACACTGTCACCTCCACGGTCGGCTCCGCTTACGATGCGACTCTGGGCAGCGGGCCCGGCTCCGCTGCGGAGCCGGATACCGGATTGGCGGTGGGCGACGAACCGTTCGCGGTAAAAACCGGAACCGCCATCCTGGCCGAAGGCGGCAACGCCGCCGATGCCGTCACGGCGATGTTCTTCGCCATGACTGCGACGTATCCGGTGGCGGCAGGATTGGGCGGAGGGGGCATTTGCCTGGTTGCCGATCCCAGCAAAGGGATTCGCGAGTTCGATTTCCTGCCCCGCGCGGCGAAGGCGGGCGGCGTCTTTGCCGTTCCGGGCGCGGTGAGAGGCTTCTACGATCTTCAGACGGCGTTCGGCATGCTTCCCTGGCAACGCGACGTCGCGGGCGGCGAGGCCTTTGCCGCTACGGGTTTTCCCATCAGCCATACGCTGGCGGTGCGTCTCGGCAACACGCTGGCGGCCCTGCGGCAGGATCCCGCGCTCACGGCCGAATTCCTGGATAGCGCCGGGCGGCTCAAGGCTGAAGGCACAGTGGTATCCAATCCGGCATTGTCGCAGACCTTGTCCACGATCCGCCTGTCGGGCGCCGACGGCTTCTATAAAGGCGCGGTGGCCGACTCTGTTATCCGCGGCGCGGCGGCGCAAGGAGGTGCGATCTCGCCGCAGGACCTTGCCGATTATCGCACCGGCACGGACAATCCGCGTCTGCTTCCGCAAAATGGTTACAGCGTGGCGATCCCCAACGCCTCGACCGGAGCGGGCGCGTTCGCGCAAACGCTATTGGCCAACGTCAGAGGCGCCGAGCCGGAAAGCGCGGTGGTGACGGCGGTGCGCCAGACGCTTGCCCGCTTCGGCATTTCGGCGCTTCCCGCCGATCTGGGCGGCACCGGTTTCGCCGCCGTGGATCGCAATGGCCAGGCGGCGGTGTGCGGCCTCACCATGAATGGCGCCTTCGGCGCCGCCCGCACCGCGGGCGAAAGCGGCGTGCTGCTGGCGAACGCGCCTGCATCGCCTGCCGGCATCGCCGGCGCCTTTCTCACGCCGGTGATCGTACGCGACGGCAGCGGGAAAGTGGCGATGGTGGGAGTGGGTGCGGGCGGCCCGAACGGCACGGCTGCCATTGCCTACGCTTTGCTCAAGCTCACGAGCGCCCAACGCATCGATCGCCCCGGTGATTTGCGCTCGACCGGCGCGGCGCCCGCCGTTGCCGTCAATGTGATCAGTTGCAGCAGCGTCTGCGTGGCCCTTCCCGATCCGGGCGGACATGGCCTGGGCGCGGGTGAGGCGGTGAACTGACCGTCAGCGATTAGACTACTTGTCCCCGCTGAAGGCTCGCTGCCACCATCCTTTTTTCACCGGCTTGGCCGTTTCTTCCTTGGCCGCGCTGTCGGCCACCGGCGTCGTGTCCGGGATGTCATCATGCAGCGACCAGACCGGCGCGGATGGTGTGCCCGGCGCATGGCCATGATCGGTGCC
>DATNFZ010000068.1:0-9173 GCA_035606155.1 Rhizomicrobium sp.
AATGTCCGCCGCCCCAGAACGCCTAAGGGGGTTGCCCGCCCTTCCCAGGTTTGAGAGCTTCCGGAATGGACCGATGGCGCCTCGCTTTCGCCGCCGCGCTGCTTGCGTTGCCGACGGCGGCACATGCGGGCTTCGCGTTGCCGCTTTCGGATCGGGGATCTGTTTTCGCACCGCATCTGGACGTCTCGCGCCTGACACCAAGGACAGGGCCAACCGTCAAAGCCGCGATTGCGGCCGCCGCACGCGCCCGCCGGACCGCCGGCGCCGCCGAGCGCATCATCGCCGCCGCGATGAAGGCGGGCGAGAAGGCCGGAAGGGTCCGCAATTATGATTCGCTGGATGTGCCGGGCGCGGACGGCACCGCCTGTCTCTATCAAGGGCGCATCACGCATCACCGCGCCACCGGTCTTGGCATGATGCATTGCAGGACGGTGCTGTTCGCCGGCCTGTTCCGCGACGGGCGGCTGAACGGCCTGGGCGGCGATACGGCGCTCACCGCGGCCGATGCCTATCAAGGTGAATACCGCAACGGCGCGCGGATGGGGTTCGGCATCGAACGCGACAAGGATGGATTCTATCCGGGGCAATTTGGGGTTCGCCGTGACGGCGGGAAGAAGACCAATCTGGAAATCCTGGGCGTCCAGCATTTCAAGGGCGCGCATTGGGCCGGCCGTTACGGCTTCTACAGCGGCCCCAAGATCGCCTGCACCTTGATCAAGGGCGCCGTGCTGGAAGGAAGCGTGCTCGACGGATATGGCGCCAAATTCGATGCCCGAGGCCATCTGATCGAGCAGGGCTTCTACAAACTGGGCATGCCCGCCAACGGCTCCGGGCCGCCATGCTGAACTCGCCGAAAGGACCTCCATGACCAAAACCAAGAACACGGCCTTTCTGGGCCATCCTACCGGACTGGGCTGGCTTTCCGGCGCGGAATTCTGGGAGCGCTTTTCCTATTACGGCATGCAGGCGCTGCTGGTGCTCTACATGACGCATTATCTGCTTCTGCCCGGCCATGTGGAGCGGGTATGGGCCTTCGTGCCCTTTCGTCATGCGGTCGAGTCCATTTACGGCAAGCTCACGCCGGCGGAGCTGGCCTCCATCATTTTCGGTTTCTATGCGGGCTTCGTCTATGTGACGCCGCTGGCTGGCGGTTGGCTGGCCGACCGCTGGATCGGCCGCACCCGCACCGTCACCATCGGCGCGCTTTTGATGGCGCTGGGCCATTTCATGATGGCGTTCGAAGCGACCTTCCTGTTCGCGCTGCTCAGCCTTTTGATCGGCGTGGGTTGCTTCAAGGGCAATATCGCCGCCCAGGTGGGCGACCTCTATGCCGAGAACGATCCCCGGCGCGCCGACGCTTTTCAGATCTATTATTTGGGCATCCAGATCGCGGTGATCATCTCGCCGATCATTTGTGGCACTTTGGGGGAAACGGTGGGCTGGCCCTGGGGGTTTAGCGCCGCCGGCGTGGGCATGCTGATCGGTCTTGCCACCTATCTGGTGGGCCGGCCGGCACTTCCCCCGGAGAAAATGCGGGCCGGTGACGTGATCCGTCCGCCCATGACCAGACGTGACGGCATGACGGTGGCGTTGCTGGTGGGGCTGATGCTGGTCCTGGGACTGTCGCTGGTGGGCAATATGCAGATCTTCAACGCCTATCTGATCTGGGCGCAAAAGAATTTCCAGTTGGTGTTTTTCGGCAAGACCATGCCCATCACCTGGATGCTCTCGGTGGACGCCTTCATCAGCACCATCCTGATGGCGGGGTCGGTGATGTTCTGGCATTGGTGGGCCACAAGATGGACCGAGCCGGATGAGATCACCAAGATCGTGATCGGCGTGGCGATCGCGGCCTTGGCGCCCACGGTGCTGGCGGTGGCTTCGTCGGTGGTGGCATCGACCGGCCACCCGGTTTCATTGGCCTGGGCGGTGGCTTTCCACACCCTCAACGATCTGGGTTTCGCCAATGTCGTGCCTGTAAGCCTGGCGCTCTACTCGCGTGCCGCACCCAAAGGGCTTTCGGGCATGATGGTGGCGGTCAACTTCATGCAATTTTTCGTGGCCTACATGATCGTAGGCTATCTTGGCAGCCTGTTGGACGTGATGCCGGCCACCCAATTCTGGCTTCTGCATGTGGGCCTGATGGTGGTTGCAGCGCTGATCCTGATTGCCGTGCGCTATTTCGTGGGTGGCGTGCTGGCACCCACTTACGATCATGCCGCCCCGGCGGCAGAGCAACTGGCGTAAAAGCCGGCGCCGCGCTATAGGTTTTTGTTTTTATCGCGCAATTTTCCCGAAAACTGCTTCACACTTTTCGGATTGCGCCCTAAAGCGTCGTTGGGCAGATCGCATGAAGCAGCACAGCATCTTTGAAGTGCTATTGAGCGCGGGCGTGATCGTGGTGGCGGTGAGCTTCCTCGCCTACACCTATTTGATCACCGGCGGCGCCCGGCCCTCCGACTATGAATTGAAGGCCGAGATGGCACATGCCGACGGGCTTTCGCCCGGCAGCTCGGTCAGGATCGGTGGCATCAAGGTGGGCTCGATCTCCGATCTCGCGCTCGATCCCAAGACCTACAAGGCGATCGTGCATCTGCGCATTCGCAGCGACGTGCCGGTCCCTCTCAACTCTACCATCAGCGTGGCGAGCGGCGGCCTGAGTCCGGGTGCCTATCTCGCCATCGTGCCGGGCAGCAGTAGCAAAAACCTGGCGCCCGACGGCACCATCCCGGCGCGCTGACATTCTAGCCGGGCGGTACGACCGAGAAGCTGTAGCTCCCTTCGGTGCGATGAGAATCGAGCGAAACCGCATGCCACGACACGCGATATGTGCCTGCCGCAAGCGGTTTGAGCGCCACAGTAACGGTGTTACCCGAGATTGCCGGAGCTGCCGCCTCCATGTCGTGGCCGGCGGCATCGCTGATGCTCATGCCGCTGGACGTGGGTTCAAGCTTCTCGGTGAAGCTGAGCGCGATTTCCTGGGGGGCCTGAGCCAACGTCGCGCCGGCACCAGGTTCGGCATGATTGAGGAAGGCGTGCGCCAGGACCGGCGTGGCCATCCACGATATCACTGTGACGGCGAGCAGCGTGCGGGTGATCATCTTGGACCTCCAAAGATCGGTCTTCCCAGCGACTGGGGAAACATGTCGTCGATATAGAAATGAAGCTGGGCGATGACGCCCACGCCGCTGCCGCTGGCGCGATTGACGGGAATCATCGCCTCCACGGCGAATTGCTCCACCTGCCCCGACCAGATCAAGCCGGGGTTGATCGTGCCGGTAGTGCCCCCTCCGCCGGCGCTCACGGGCGAGGAAAAATTATACTCGACAATAGGCGTGAGATGGG
Organism: Rhizomicrobium sp.; assembly: GCA_035606155.1. GTDB lineage: Bacteria > Pseudomonadota > Alphaproteobacteria > Micropepsales > Micropepsaceae > Rhizomicrobium. The sequence goes on from DATNFZ010000068.1 coordinate 3,346, forward strand.
CGGTGAAGTTGCTGAAGCCCTGATCCTTCACATTGTTCTGGAGATAGAGAAAGCTGTATTCGATTGCCCCCGCCCATTCGATGGAGTTGGCCTCACCATTGCGCCCTGACAGCGCATAACCCACGGTGCCGGTGACGGCGATGGGCTTGAGATAGGCCATGGAGTCCGGCAAATCGCCGAAGCCCTTGCCGTACTTGAAGGTGGGCGTAAAGGTCGAGGAACGGCCGGCCACGCTTTGGCTGCCGCTTCCCCCGATTTCCCAATCAAGTCCGCCGGTCAAGATGATCTCATGCCCGGGATCGCGGAATAATTCCAGCGATGGCGAGATCTCGAGATTGTCCCAACCAGCGGAGGCCTGTTCGCCCGGCGGCCGGGCGTCGACATACCCGGCCCCAATTCCTAGGGCAAAGCCTCGAAAGATCGACTTGGAGTATTCCACCTCGTAATCGGTCTCATGGCCGAAGCTGGTGATGGTGGGCAAGGCCAGCTCGTCGGCCGCGAACGGGTCGTCCGAGGCGATGGTGGCGGGAAAGAAGCGGTCGCCCAGGATGCCGTGGGCCTGAGCGGCCGCAGGTAGGCAAAGCAGACCGGCGGCCAGAAAGGCGCACCGCCGCAATGGTGGAATAACGTGCATGCGCGCCGCAAGGCGCGTGAAGTGGTTGGACATGGAAATCTCGTTGGCTGAAATGGAATGGGCGGTCTCAGGCCTTACGGCCGGGACCATCTCGATTCAGGATTTCAGGCGAACGAAGGTGGGGCGCGTGGGCTTTGCGGAGAATAACGGGCCGCGCTGGTCTCGCCGCGGTCGTGTGTGAGCGACAGGGCTTTGGCAAGCACCAACTGCGGCTCGGATAACACGATGTCCAGCGCCGGTCCAGTCAGATGCGGCGCAGCGGCAAAGGGACAGGTCTCGTTGCTCTGCTGCTGGCCATGGTCGCTGGAATGCCCGCCATGCGCTCCCCCCTTCATGTCCATATGCATGGACATGGGGAGGTCCATCAGGCAGATGGTCAGCGGCGATTGCGAGAAGCCCGAAGGATTGGGCATCCATCCCATCGGCAGCAAGGCACGCAACGCCATCGCGACAAGCGCGAAGGTGACGGCGGCGTGACGGAAACGTGTCTGCATGGGCCTTGCGATTTTTCCCGCAACCAAGGGTGAAGAGGTTCCCGTCAGCCGTCAAGCGGCGCCAGGACGCACCAAAACCACTCTACATCTATTCCAAGCTGCCATCCTAAGCGTCGATCTTGAGATCGCGCAGCATGGCCCGAAGCTGCTGGGCCTTGCCTGCGCCATTCGCGGTCTCGAACCGGCTCTGGGCCTTGCGCCAAAGCGGAAGGGCCTGCTTCAGCGCGGCTTGGCCCGTCTTGGTGAGACCGATCACATGCTGGCGCGCGTCGCTTTTGGAGGCGCTCACGCTGATCAGCCCCGCCTTCTCCAGCGGCCGCAAATTCTTGCCGGCGGTGGTGCGGTCCAGTTCCAGCTTTTCCGCCACGCTGTTCACCGACGCCTGTTCCATTTCGTTGAGCAGCGCCAGGATGGCGAATTGGGTGGCGCGCAATCCGCTGGGCGCCAGCTCGCCGTCATAGAAATTCGAGATGCGCCGCGCCGCCCGGCGCAACGCCACGCAATTGCAATCCTTGACACCCAGTTTGGTCGTCTGTTCCATGAAAGGAGTATATACTCTTAATGCCGCCAAGACAAATGGCCCTTAAGTCTCAAACCGGGCCGTTAACCGCGGTCGGTGATTGTTCTGTGCCGGGATGGCGTTTGGGCGTATCAGGCGCTCGGACGCCTCAGGGGAGCCATCCCATGTGTTTCGACCGGCATATATTGGTTTTGTCCTTGTCGCTGGCGGCGTCGCCGGCCCTTGCCTTTTCCGACGCCACCGCAATCCCGCCTCCGCCCTATCTGGTGCAGCCGGTGATGGTGCTCCTGGTATTCCTGGTGATCTTTGTCGGCGCGGCCTGGTCGCTTTCCATGCTGATGGGGGTTTCTTCGCGCCCCATATACCTGAAACTCTGGCGGCGCCGCTTGCGGCGTTGAACGCGCCTCACGGCATCCGATCACCGGAAATGCGCATGTCGCATGACGATGGCGTGTCGCGCATTCGGCCAAGCGGGATTGGGCCGCCATCGCGCATCTGTGACGGCGGCCCGCGCTCCCTCCTTGGCTGCATCGGTCAAGACCAATGATCACTCCCGCTTTCAGACCGCTGCCTGCGCCGCGGCGACAAACGGGACGCTGGCAAAAACCAAGGCCGCCAGCATCAAAACCACTTCCCGGAAGAGCTGCGGGATCACAGAAGTTATTGAAATATTTGTCATTTTCATTCTGCTCTATAGTACGTTGATAGGTATCTTGTATTGACAGTATCTTGCACCGTACAATAGCGAAGTCAAGGGCCTCGAAAAAGAAAACCGTAAGCCGGCCTACGCAACTGTCGCGTGTGTCAAAAGCAAGAGAGTCAACGGCTGGATGACGCGCGCATCCGGTCACGCGCGCTCTTTGTCCGCGGCGTCATCTGCTTTTGTGCTAATCTGACGGCAGCTGGAGATCCAAATGAATCTGTATGACGCGCCGCGCTGCTGTTCGTTGGGCTCAGTTTTGCCACGCCGGCAATGGCAGATGATTGCAGTCTGAGGCTTCTCGCTTCGTTGGACATGGTGCCGACTGATGAGCCCAGGATAATGATGCCTGCCAACGTCAATGGAACACAGGTACAGTTGCTGATCGACACAGGCTCCGGACTGTCAAGTATCAGCCAAAAGGCCGTGGATGTTTTGAAGCTGAAACCTCAGGCAACGGACTGGCAGTCCTACGATTTATACGGGAACATGTCGCAGCAATTCGTAAGCCTCGACACGCTGCAAGTCGGGCCCTTGAAGGCCAAGAACCTGCATTTGATGATTTGGCCCAACCCTGGTTTGTCGTCCGACGGCCTGATTGGCGGCGACATCCTTAGCCATTATGACGTCGAGCTGAATTTCGTCGCGCGCAAGCTCAATCTCTTTTCTCCCGACCATTGCGAGGGCAAGGTCATCTATTGGCCTGCTACCGCGGGAGCGATAGTGCCCTTCTCGATGAGAAGGCCTAGCGCGGGCGACACGGATATCCACGTTCCGATCACAGTCGATGGCAAGGATCTTCAGGCGATCATCGATACGGGGCGCCAGTGACCGCAATGGGCGCCGCCGTCGCCGAGAAGGTGTTTGGCATCACCGCCGCTTCACCTGGCGTAGAACGATCGAGCGGCGACCAAGAATTCGGCTACGTTTTCCACGGCCTCTCGTTTGGCGGCATCAATGTCGGCAATCCCCGCGTCACGATTATTCCCGATTTGATGGGAGCAACAAATCATAATGCCATGGTCGTCAGAGGCGGCATAACCGCGAGAGAGGCAGAATCCCGACTCATCATTGGCATGGACGTGCTGACGAAGCTTCACCTCTACATCGCTTATGGCGAAAAGAAGCTTTACATCACGCCGCCCGACCAGCCGGTGGCGGCCGAGGCGGAACATTGAACGGCATCACAGCGGGATTTCGGCCCTTCCGCTTTTTCGCTTTTCGATCAATTCCAGAATTTGCGCGCTCACCTCCGCATGGGCATAAGGTTTCCCGAACGGGATGAAACCTTCGTTCTTGCACAGTTCCTGAAGTGCCTTGACCTGCGCTATTTCTCCGCTCGCGAGCATGACCGGAATACCGGGCCGGTTCCTCGCCACCCAACGCGCCAGTTCGATGCCGTCGCGCTCGCCGAGCAGGCGCAAATCGGTGAATACGAGATCCACGCCGGGATGCTCCAGCGCAGCGATTGCGTCGCGCACGCTCGCGGCCTCCAGCACATGGAAGTTGCACTCTTCCAAATGATGGACCAAGGCCAAGCGTATCCAAGGCTCATCTTCGACCACTAGAATCGTGTACCGACCATTGGACACGCCGCCCACTCCCGCCCCCTGTGGAAGGCAAATGCGGCAGATATCGTTCGGTTCCGTACCGTGCGAAAAATTTTCCCTTTAGGATCAACGATTAAAGGCTCCGGCCTTCGATCCCGGTTCCATCACCAAAAACGGCGGCCAACAGCCAAATCGGTCGGCGCTTTACCTCAAGCAGGCCATGCCTACGTCTAGGGCGCCCAAAAGCTCATCAAATAGCCTCGAAACCTGAGAAACAAATCCATGCCTGCGCGGTTTTAAAATCGAGTGTTTTAAGCGACGCGCAACATTGGAACGCAAAGAAGAAAAAACGCGGAAGAAATATTTGGAACGGGCGGCCCAGATGCTCAAGCTGGCCAAGGAAGCCCGCACCGAAGACGCGCGTTCTTCCTATCTCAATCTCGCGGCTTCCTGGGACGCGCTGGCGCGCCAAGGCAACGGGCAAAACGGTTAGCCGAAATTGCCTTTGCTCGATAGATGCGGACGCCCCTGAAACCGCGGCATCGTGAACAACCGTCCATGTTCCCCCTCCTGCTTCGTGTTAAAACGCGGGGCGCGCGCATCAAGAGGGGATACCGATGAAACCATTCGCCATTGCGTTGGGCCTATTTGTCTTGGCCGTTCCAGCAACTGCGGCCACCCTTACCCCGGCCAGTGCCGCCCGGCATGTGGGTGAAACCGCCATCGTGGAAGGCGTGGTCGCCGATGTGCATGCGGCCTCCAACGGAATGTTTCTGCTTGATCTGGGCGGGCAATATCCAAACAACAAATTCATGGCGGTGATTTTTCCCCGCAACATTGCCGCTTTTGGCAATGTCGGCGGCTATGTCGGCAACAGGGTGCAAATCTCAGGCCCGATTCAGTTCTATCACGGCAAGCCTTCGATCATGCTGATCAATGAAGGGCAGATCCAGGTGATCACAGCCGCCCGCAATCAGAAACTGGCGACCTGAACAGTTCAACGCCAGATATCAGCCCTCAGGCCGCATGATCCGGCCGTTGGCAACCGTTTTTCCGGTCGGCCCATCGACCATCTTAGATGTCGTAATGGCGTGTGGAAAAATCTGCGGGAGGGCGATGACAGACCGTAGGCGCCGGTGTGCGGAAACACTGCCCGGTGAGCCAGGCATAGGCATGAATGTCCGCCAAACGGATCAGCGCCAATCCGGCCAGCATCAGGGCCAGTCCTACCAATGCCATAACGCGGACAGGGGACATGGCGCCTCCTTGCATGGCCAAGCCTATCACTAATCCGGCAACCTCGGATGGGCTTCACTTCTGACCGAAAGCGCGGTGCCCATGGACGCCAGCACCACCGTGCCGATCGCGCCCCATTGCAGCAGGGAAAGCTGCTCACCCAAGAGCAGCAATCCCATCAGCGCGCCGACCGCCGGCTCCAGGCTCATCAAGGTGCCGAAGGCCTGCGTGGGAAGCCGCCTGAGCGCGATCATCTCCAATGAGTAGGGCAGCGCGCTGGACAAGGTCGCTACCGCAAGACCCCAGGCGAGATTGTGCGGCAAAAGCAGCGCCCAACCCGCATGGGCGAAACCGATAGGCGTGATCACCAGGGCGGCGATGACACTGCCCAGCACCGTGGCATATTGGCCGTGTATTGCGCCTGCCTTCTGGCCGAAGACGATGTAAAGCGCCCAGCATAAACCCGCACCCAAGGCCAGCGCCGTGCCGGTCCAGGAAAGGCCGCTGGCATGGCGGATGGGAAGCAGAACCACCAGTCCCGCGATCGCCAGCGCCACCCAGAGAAAATCGGACGGCTTGCGCGACGAAATCAGTGCCACCGACAAAGGTCCGGAGAATTCCAGCGCCACCGCGATACCCAGCGGCACGGTGCGCAACGCCATGTAGAAGAGAAAATTCATCGTGCCCAAAGATG
>DATNFZ010000069.1:0-8056 GCA_035606155.1 Rhizomicrobium sp.
TTGAGCGTAATCGCCCGGTCATAGCTGGCCAAGGCTTCGTCGGTGCGCTTGAGTTCGCCCAGCGCCTTGCCGCGGCCATACCAGCCCTGGGCATGATTCGGCTTGAGCGCGACCGCCGTGTCGTAGCTGGCCAACGCTTCGGCAAAACGGGTGAGACCGTATAGCGCATTGCCGCGATTATAATGGCCTTGCGCATAATCCGGCTTGAGCGCCACCGCCTTGTTGCAATTAAAAAACGCATCCTCCAGTCGTCCCAGGCCTTGCAAGGTATTGCCGCGGTTGGACCAGGCTTCTGCGAAATCCGGCCGAAGCTGGATGGCCTTGTCATAGCTCAGCAGCGCCTCATCGAGGCGGCCCAGGCCATAAAGCGCGTTGCCGCGATTATAATGGAGTTCGACGAAATCCGGTTTGAGCCGGATCGCATCGTCTGAGACCGCGAGCGCTTCCGCGTGGCGATTGAGTTGATTGAGGGCGGCGCTGCGATAGGGATCGGTGGCGGCTATTTTGGGATTGATCGTGACCGCGCGGCCGATCAGGTCCAGCGCCCGCTCGAGTTCTCCCGTCTGGAAGGCGATGGTGCCCAGGCAATGCAACGCCGCGAAATGCGCCTTGTCTGCGGCGAGGACGTCTTCATAGATCTTTGCTGCCTCCGCCAACTTGCCTTGCTGATGCAGCGCCAGGCCGGCCTTGAATTTCGCTTGAATCGCCGGTCGCGCGTCGCTCGACCCGCTCAAGGCTGGTCTCCGTACCACTTCTCTTCCACCAGAACGGAAGCCAGCGCCACGCTGATTTGCCGCTTCAAGGCCGCGCGCTGGTCGTTGGTCAGATAAATCGACCGCGCCAGCGCGATGAAATCGCTGTCGAAAGCGCCCTGTCGCTCTTTCCTGCGAATCCGGTCTTCGCATTCCCACAGCGTTTCATTGGTCCGTTTGAGTTCGGCGATCAGCGGCATGATGTCATTTTTTGCATGCACGGACGCCGCGACCGCCCGCAACCGGTCAAGCTCTTCGGCGATGCGACCGGACGCCTCCTGATTTGCGATATGCCGGGCCTTGATCTCAAGGATCGTGATCTTGTCGAACAACTCCCCCCACGACACCGGTATCATCGGGGCTTCCATGGAGGGCTTGTCGGCCGGCGAAAGCGTCATGGGCGATTCCTCCCATGAGTTTGAGCGTTCGCCAACCCCCCGAGGGTTGGCCCAATTGGGCCGCCGTATAGTGATTGCAAGCGCTCTCATGTGCGGCGCGATGGAATGGCCGAGCCAGAATCTCCAGCTCACCGTCGCGGATGGGACGAAAGACGATCACGACAAGCCCCGTGAACCACCAGAGCAATGATTTAGCCCTCCTCCGCCAAGGCTTCGGAGGGCATGCTTCGGGCCATTTTTGCGAGATGGCTTGCCATGCCAAGCCCATGAAGTGGGCGAAGCATGGTGGGCGCGACAGGGATTGAACCTGTGACCCCTCCCGTGTGAAGGGAGTGCTCTCCCGCTGAGCTACGCGCCCTTGTTACCCAAGGGAGGAACGCGCTTTACGGAGCGGGCGGGGCGCTGTCAAGCTTGGCGGAATAGGCATGCGAGACTTGGGGCAGTTCCAGTCAATTCCGAAAAAAGGGGGGCGGACGGACCGCCCCCCATTCCAAAACTCCGCCCCCGTTCAGAAGCTGAACCGGATGCCGGCATGAACCACGCGGCCCAAAATCCGATACTGCGATTCATCCGTCCCATAACTGTCCGTATTCATGCCTCGGTCCGCCAACTCCCCGATCCATGGCGGAGGAATGTCAAGCGCATTATCTATGGCCGTAAAGAGCTGGATATTGTCATTCCATTTGTACGAAGCCCTGAGATTGAGATAGACAACGGCAGGCACGGTATTCTCGTCGCTGCTCCAGCAGAAGCCGCTGAGAATACTGTTGACCAAGGCGCAAGGCTGGCTCGCATTCCAGGCGCTGCTCAGCGTCGAGGAGCCAACGAGACGGCCCTCGACCGTGAGGCTCCAGGGATCCTGCGAATAAGTCGCCGACAGGTTGGCGTGCAACTTCGGCAAACCGCCATAGGGCGCACCAAGGCCTTCCGTGCCCGCGCCGTTGAAGGGTGGCTGGCCGAATTCCGCGCGGGATATTTCGTTGGTATAGTTGCCCATCAGGTGCCAAGTCAGGCTTCCCGTAAGGAAGTCCATCGGATAATCGAGATTGAAGTCCAGCCCCGACGTGGCGAGCTGGCCGGCATTCTGCTCGGTATCGATGATGTGTTCGATCCCGCCCACCTTGAAGAAATACGAGCAATAGGTCTGATTGCCCGCATCGCATAACTGCGCTTCCAATGTCGCGGGAGGCGCCGCCATGTATCCCTTGAGGCTGATCGAATACCAATCCAGCGAGGCCTGCAGGCCGGGAATCCAGTGGGGCGTGAGCACAACGCCCGCCTCCCAGGTGTCGGCCGTCTCCGGCTTGAGGTTGGGATTGCCGCCTTGGATGATGAAGGCCGCGGGGTCCACCACGCCCCCGGGAAGGACATGCGATCCCGAAACCGTGACGGTGGCGAAGAGGTCGCTCAAATTGGGCGCGCGGATGTCGTACGACCAGGTGCCGCGCAGGCGGATATCGTCATTGACCTGACTGGTGAAGCCCAGCTTCCATGTCTCAACCAGTCCCGAGGTCGAGTAGTCGGTCATGCGGCCCGCCGCGTTGGCTTCCAGGCTCTGGACAAAGCCATTCTTGATCAGCGGCAAGGTCACTTCGCCATAGCCTTCCCAGACATTGTATTCGCCAACGAAGGGTTGGAAATTGCCGGCGCCGAACAGGACGTTGGTCGCATAATAGTTGACCAGTTCCTTGCCGTCTTCCTTGCGATAGTCGGCGCCGAACGCCACCGCAGGCGCGCCGGCCCCGGTGAAATCCAAGCCCGGCAGGGTGCCCTGGGCGGACGCATCGAAGGTCACCTGCTCGAGATTCTCGAACATCCAGTCGGGCTCGCTGCCGGCGATGTAATGGACGGCTGCGGGGTCCTGCACTCCCGTGCCCAGGACATTATAGGGCACGCAGCCATTGGTCGGAGCCGTCAGCGTCGAGGCGCACTGGATCGAGCCGAGCGGCAGCCCGGAGGTGCCGACATTGGCCGCCGTGACCCTGACCGCATTGGCCGCCTCGTAAATGCGCGATGTAAGTGCGTCTGAAATGTCCACCTGGTGTATGTGTTCCTGGCTGATCTGCGCGGCCGTGGACCATGACCAATTGTCGCCGATCGCGCCGTCCAGAGTGAAGACGCCGCGATAGAACTGGCGGGTCGAGACGGATTGCGGCTGGCCGACGCTGTTGCCGAACTGGTTCCAGTCCGGATGCTGCAAATCCACGCCGTCCAGGAAGTTGGAGGCGAGATTGAACGAGGTGATGCCGTCCGCCTGCATTTGGGATGCGATCGAGGGATCGAGATAGGGATTGTTTATGCTGATGGGGATATCCTTTTTGAGGATCGTCTCGCTGGTGCTTTCGATATAATTGCGGGCGTAATTCAGCATCAGGCCCGCCGTGATGTCCGGCGTGACTTTATAGCTGCCATAGGCAAGCGCGGCTTGCTGCGTCATCGGTGTCGTTTGCGGCAAATCGGCGAAGCCGGAATTATAGGTATTCGACGTGCCGCCGGCACAGACGGAATAAGGAAGGCCGGTGCCGGGATTGTAGGGCGCAGGCGTGCCACCCGGACCGAATTGGATGCCCGCCAGCGGCCCGGAAAGGATGGCGCCCCCCGGCATGGCGCATGAGCCGGTGTGATACATGGGGATGTATTTCGGCACCGCGGTGCTGCCGGTGGTCCAAGCCGGATTTTGGAAAAGGCCCTTGCCTTGATACCAGGGCATCTTGCCCAGGAACACCGTATTGGGACTGATGTTGATGCTTCCCGCGACCTCGAAGTGGGCACGGTTTCCCAAGGCATCGAAGCCATAGGCAAAATCGCCGCCATAGCTGTGGCTCTGACCCCAGGCCATATCGGCGCCCTGAATGGTGGCCTTGAAGCCGGTGAAGTTCTTGTTGATGATGACATTGACGACGCCGGAGACGGCATCCGAGCCCCATGACGCCGAAGCGCCCCCCGTCACCACATCCACGCGCTGGATCAGATTGACCGGGATGACCGAAAGATCCTGACCGCCGCTGACGATGGGCGACACCGCGCGCTGGCCGTTGAACAGAACCAGGGTTCTGCTCGATCCCATGTTGCGCAGATTGACATTGGAAATGCCCAGCGCGCCCGAATTCGAGGAAGCGGCATTGCTGCCCTGTTCGGGTGTCAGCACGTCACCCATCGAAGGCAATTCGCGCAAAGACGCACCCAGGTTGAGGTTTGCCTGTGACGTCAGGGTCGAGGCGCTCACCGTGGTCACCGGTGTGGGCGCGGTGTAACCGGCGATGGCAATGCGCGAGGCGGAAACCACCACGGTCTCAGGTGTCTCAGCGGGGGCGGTTTGTGCCGAGGCAGTGTCCACCGCCAGCGACAACACCAATAGCGACGATCCGGTAAGCAACGCGAACTTGTTCATTGAGTCCCCCGATGAAATTGCACATCGAAATTGATGCGCTGATTTTTTTGAAATGCTGATGGCGCAGATTTACGCTGTCAAGAAAATGACATGGCGACGGCGGTGACGCTTCGTCATCGCGCGGGAAAATTTCCTCGCACGTCACTCTTCGCGCGCGCGAAACTTTACTTATGCGTGACGATCATCACCGCGCCGGCAGCGCGAGTTCCTCACCCATCTTGAAGCGACGCATCCCGGTGTCGAGAAAAAGCAACAAATGAAAGCGACTCTGCGCGAATCCTTTACTCGCGCGTCACGATCGTCCATGCGAGCGCGCGCCAACATCACGCCGGCGTGGAATTTGTGCATCACTATTTCGGGAAAATGAAAGCGAGCGCGATTGACGAACGTGAAATCTTACTCGCGCGTCAAAAAATCCGCCGGCTCACGCGCGCATCGGTCTGCCGAGTTACTAAGAGGCCGCGCGATTCTGGTTCGGCGGCGTCAGGCGACGAGCGGCAGATCGATCCAGAAGCGGGTCTGGCGACCAGGGACACTTTCGAAATCGATCCGCCCGCCCTGTTTTTCCGCCAAGAGCTTGGCGATCGAAAGCCCCAGCATGGCGCCCGGCACCTGGCGGCCGCCGCCTTCCGAGCTGAGCGGCTTGAAAATGGTATCGCGCTCCCGGATCGGGATGCCCGGTCCGGAATTGGAAATCTCGATCCGGCCGAAGCCGTCCGTCAGCCGCGAGGCCTTGACCCGGATGGGGGAATGATTGTCGCCATACTTGTAGGAATTGGCGATCAGGTTGTTGAGGATCTGCGCCAGGCGCTGCGGATCCGCCTGGATCACCATGTCATCAATCCGATCCATCACCACGGGTTTGCCGCCCAGCGCCGCTTCCTGGCGGATGGCGCTGATGCAGCTTTTGAGCGTGGCCACAACCTCCACCTCCTCGGAAACGATGGCGAGATCGTCGGCGGCGCGGGTGAAATCGAGCAGGTCGCCGTAAAGCCGCTGCAGCAATTCGCCGTTATGGGCCACGATATGGGCGAATTCCTGGGCGCGGGCGGGCGACAATTCACCGGATTCCAGCATGCCGGAGAATCCGATCACGGCGGCGAGCGGCCCGCGCGCCTCCGCGCTCACATGGCCGAGAAGCTGGCTCTTGAAGCGCGAGGCGCGCACCGCGCGGCGGCGGTGACGCTCGATGATCTTCAGGTGCAGGTCGCGCTCGTTGAGGAACTGGGCGGTGCGCGCGGTGATCACCGACAGGACCGCCAGGAAAATCTGGATCAGCGCGATTTCGTCGCCCGAGACCTCATCCCTGGAAAAGGCGAACACCAAGACAAGGAATAAGGCCATGCCCGCGCCCAAGATGCGAAAGCGCACCGTGGTCGCCAGGGCGGCGGGAATGATTAAGACCGTCATGGGATGATGCGCGATCCTGAGGGCGTAGACGCTGATGGCCGCCAGTATCGTGAACACCACCAGCGCCTCGGGCCAGCGCCTTTTGAGGTCGAGCTTGGCCAGTTGATGCCAGGACACGTTCAACCCGAACGGCAGGATGATGAAGAAGGCCAGCACATGGGCCGAGAACCAATGGACGCCATCCGCTTGCCAGGTGGGCGAACCGACCAGCGTGATCCAGCCCTGCGCCAACAATCCGCCCAGCGCGCACGGCGCGATCATCACCAGGACGCCGAATTTGAGCGCGTCTTTCATGTCGTGCACGCGCTTGGGCGCCACATGGCGCAGCGCCAGCACCGCAGCCAGCACTTCGATGGTGGTGATGAAGCAGAAACCCCATCCCAACAGGCCCAAGGTGCGGCCGGTGAAGCTGATGGTGGCTTCGGCCAGAAAGACCGCGGCCAGCATGGCGATGTCGGTCGCACGGTCGCGCGACAGCCGCGCGATCATCACCACCGCGAAGGCGTCGGCTGGCCAGATCAGCGCCTGGGTGTGCCCGGGCCCGGAGAGAAAGATGCCGGCATATCCCAGAAAGACGAACCCGGCATAGGTGACAAGCCCCAGCCACAAGGAACGCAGAGACCGCGCCCCGACGGAGTCCTTCAACGCAACTGACGCCATGACAGAATGCCCCCTGGGCCACGAACGTTCCGAATCATGGACGGAACGGCATGCTTCCCAGCATAGCGCGATGGGAAGAATGGAGGGTTAAAATTTCACAAGTTCATTCCTGGGCTCAAGCCGGATGCAGGCGGCTCAAAGCCCCGGGCAGGCTTGTAAATTCATCCAGCACGATGTCGGCGCCCAGCGATGCCGCCGGTACCGGCGTATAACCATAAGACATAAGGATGCAGGGCACGCACGCTGCGCGTGCAGTGTGGAGATCGGTCACGGAATCCCCGATCATCACGGCCTGTCCGCCGCCGCCGCAGGCCGCCACCACATCAGCGAAGATGCGGGGATCGGGTTTGACGTAAGCCTTGAACCCCGCCCCATAGACGGCGGTAAAAAAGGAAGCGAGGCCCAGTTTCTTCAGCAGTGGCCCGGCCATCGCATGGGGCTTGTTGGTCAGGACCCCAAGAATGGCCCCCTTTTGCTTCAGTCCGTCCAGGGTTTTGGCCACGCCTTCGAAGGGGCGGCTATGGTCGGCCAGGTGCGCGCCATAATGGGCAAGAAACAACTCCACCAGGGCCGGCATCTCGTCCGGCGGAGGCTCGGCCCCGGTGGCGGCAAAGGCCTGGGTGATGAGGGATTTCGCGCCGAATCCCACCATGTGACGCAGGGTGGCCGGGTCGATGGAGGGGCGCCCGCGTTGAGCCAGAACGGCATTGGCCGCGTTAAGCAGGTCGGGCGCGGTATCCACCAGCGTACCGTCCAGATCGAAGATCAAAATGGGGAGCATGAGCGCCGGAAAAGACAGAATCACCGCTATATATAGGCGGGAAACGGGCAGGGCCGGGCGGTTTTCGCGGTCTTTGCGCGCAATACGGGTCCTCAAGCAGCGAAGCGGTAGGACATACAATAAAGCGTCGCAATTCGTCAGTTCCACTTGTTAAGGCGGAGACGTACCGGAAAACATGGATAGGGCTGCCATCATCCTTGCGACGGGTGCCCCGGAGCATTTTTCCGGGCGTGCGGCTTTTCTGTTTTCGCCGGATGGTGCCGTTCCGGAAAAATGCGACAAGAGAATAAAAGGCGCCCGCCATGGATAGGGCCGCCATCATACTCGCGGCGGGCGCCGGCACGCGGATGAAATCCGCCACGCCCAAAGTGCTGCACCCGGTGGCGGGCCTGCCGATGCTGGGCCATGTGATCGGAGGCCTCAAGGCTGCCGGGGTCACCCGTATTGTTGTGGTGGGAGCGCCTGGCGCCGACCAGGTCAGGGCTTATGCGACCAGCCAGGGCGCCGATAGCGTCGTGCAGGAAAAGCAACTTGGCACCGGTCATGCCGCGGCGGCTGCCGGTCAGGCGCTCAAGGCTTTCACCGGCGAAGTGATGGTCGCCTATGGCGACATGCCGCTTCTCACCAAAGAGGCATTCGAGGCCGCGTTCACGGCGCGACCCAA
>DATNFZ010000070.1:0-17424 GCA_035606155.1 Rhizomicrobium sp.
AAGCGGGCCAAGGAGCTGGGCCTGGCCCAGTCCCATTTCGTCAATCCCGACGGTTTGCCCGATCCTGACGGTCAGTTGATGAGCGCGCTCGACCTGGCCAAGCTGGCGCGGCATCTGATCCGCGACTACCCGCAATATTATCACTATTTCAGCGAGACCAGCTTCAAGTGGCATGGCATCAACCAGCCCAATCGCGACCTGGTGCTTGGCCAGTTGCCCGGCGCTGACGGCCTCAAGACCGGGCATACCGATGCAGCCGGTTACGGCATCACCATCTCGGCGGTGAGGAACGGCCAACGCTTCATTCTGGTTCTCAATGGATTGCGCTATCCCCAATATCACAATGACTATTTCCCCAATATCAAACGCGCCGAGGAAGCCGGCCGGGTGATGGACATGGCATTCCGGGAATTCCGCCATTACACCATCACCAACGCCAATCAGGTGGTGGGTCAGGCCATGGTGAATGGTGGCGCAGAGCCCAGCGTGCCGGTAACGCCAAGAGAGGCGATCGCGCTCACCATGCAGGTGGACTCCCACAAGGGAGTGAAGACCGAAGTGAAGCCCGATCCCAATCTCACCGCGCCGGTGGCCCAGGGCCAGAAGGTGGGCACCATGGCGATCACGGCGCCGGATTTTCCCACCATGACGGTCCCGGTCTATGCCGCGCAGAATGTGGACCGCGCCAGTATCTTCGCGCGAGCCTGGAACCGCATGTTCCACAAGCATTGACGGGGTAACGGAGTGGGGGGCCGTTTCATCACGCTCGAGGGTGGCGAGGGCAGTGGAAAGTCCACCCAAGCCAAGCGCCTGGCGGCCGCTCTTGAAGCGAAAGGCATGCCCACGCTCACCACGCGCGAGCCGGGCGGCTCACCGGGCGCGGAAGAGATCCGCGCACTTCTGGTCCAAGGCGAGCCCGGGCGCTGGGACCCGCTCACCGAGACGCTTCTGCTTTATGCAGCGCGCGCCGACCATGTCCGCCATGTGATCGGGCCGGCATTGAGGGCCGGCAAATGGGTGATCTCGGATCGCTTCAACGATTCCAGCTTCGTCTATCAGGGGATCGGCCGGGGCGTGGCGCGCGAAACCATCCGGCGCATCGACTCCGTCGTACTCGATGACTTCAAGCCCGACTTCACCCTGGTGCTGGACATCGACGTGGACACCGGCCTGAAGCGGGCAGGCGCGAGGGGCGGCAAGGAAAACCGTTTCGAGAATTTCGACCGCGATTTCCATGAAAGGCTGCGCCAGGGCTTCATCGAGATCGCCAAGCGTCATCCCGACCGCTGCGCCTTGATCGACGCCGCCGGGACCCCCGACGAGGTGGCTGCCGCCATCTGGGCCACGGTTTCCCGACGCTTTTCTCTCTAGTCTTGGTTCCGCGGTGGTGACGCGCTAGGAGTGATCATGGCCAAACGCGCCCGCATCAGCGAATCCGACGACAGCGACCGGATCGAGGGATACCCCCATCCCCGCGAAACCCAAATATTCGTGGGCCAGGAGGTGGCGCTGTCGCGCGCAGCCCGCGCCGTCCGCGGCGGCAGACCGCCCCCGGGCTGGTTGATTTCCGGCCCGCCCGGCATCGGCAAGGCCACCTTGGCTTATCGCATCGCGCGGTATCTGCTGGCCTATGGCGCGCGCGATACCGGCGCGGGCGACCTCTCGGTTCCGGCCAATGATCCCAACGCCATCCAGGTGACGGCGGGCTCACACCCCGGCCTTCTGGTGTTGAAGCGCGGCATCAATGAGCGAACCGGCAAGCCGATGACCGAATTGCCGGTAAGCGAAGTACGCCGGCTGGCCGGCTTCTTCGGCATGACCTCCGGCGCCGGCGGCTGGCGCGTCGCCATCGTCGATACCGCCGACGACATGAACGACAGCGCCGCCAACGCCATCCTCAAATTGCTGGAAGAACCTCCGTCGCGCGCCATGCTGATCCTGATCACCAACCGCCCGGGCCAGCTTCTTCCCACCATCCGCTCCCGTTGCCAGCGGTTGGACCTTCGCCCGCTGGATGAGATGATTGTGGCCGAGGCGTTGAAGACCTATCTGCCCGATGCCGATGGCGAAGAACGCAAATCCCTGGCCCGGCTTTCCGGCGGCTCGATCGGCGCGGCGCTCTCGCTGGCGGAAGGCGAGGGACGCGAACTGGCGGCCGAAGCCGACAAGCTGATCGATAGCGCGTCCCAACCCGATATGGTCGCGCTGCTGTCGTTGGGCGAAAGGCTCTGGCGCATCCGCGACGGGCTTTCGCGCTTCGGCGATTTCCTTAACCGGGCGCTGGCGGCGCGCATCCGCGCCCGTGCCCTTCGGTCCGGGCAAAACCTCCAGGCCTGGACTTCGCTGCTGACCCGGCTGGAAGAGAGTTTTGCCCGCGCCCGCGGGCTCAATCTGGAGCCGCGCCAGACCGTCTTGAGCGCGGCACGCGACCTGTCCGCCACCTCGCGCCGCGCGGGAGCGCTCTGACGTGCCTCTGGCCAACATGCTGGTGGACAGTCATTGCCACCTGGATTTTCCCGAATATGCGGGAAAGCTGGACGAAGTGGTGGCGCGCGCCCGCGACGCCGGCGTCGGCACCTGCATTTCCATCGGCACCGAGCTCAAGCGCTTTCCCGGCGTACGCGCCATTGCCGAGCGGTTCGACAATGTCTGGTGCAGCGTGGGCATCCATCCCCACGAAGCAGAGAATGAATTGCTTTCGGACGCCCAACTGCTCCTGGCCGAAACGGTGCATCCCAAGGTGGTGGGCATCGGCGAGACCGGGCTGGATTATTTCTACGAACATTCGCCCCGCGAACAACAGATCGTGAATTTCCGCGCCCATATCGAAGCCGGCCGCCAAAGCGGACTGCCCCTGATCGTGCACACCCGCGACGCCGATGACGACACCATCGCCGTGCTGGAAGAGGAAATGGCCAAAGGCGCGTTCAAGGGCCTGATCCATTGCTTCACTGGCACGCAAAGGCTGGCCGACGCGTCGCTGGCCCTGGGGCTTTACATCTCCATCTCCGGCATCGCCACGTTCAAGAAATCGGAAAGCCTGCGCGAAGTGATCAGGACCGTGCCGCTGGAGCGCTTGTTGGTGGAGACCGATGCGCCATTCCTGGCCCCGGTGCCGCACCGCGGGGCGACCAACGAGCCCGCCTTTGTCGTGCATACCGCAAAGCTGGTGGCCGAACTCAAAGGTGTGAGCGAGGAAGAATTGGCGCGCGCCACCAGCGACAATTTCTTCCGCCTCTTCGCCAAAGTGAAACGCCCAACCCATGCCTGACATCCTTCAGGTTCGCATCCTGGGCTGCGGCTCTTCCGGCGGCGTCCCGCGCCTGGGCGGCCCGGATGAGGCGGGCAATTGGGGCGCCTGCGATCCCGCCAATCGCAAGAACCGCCGCCGCCGCTGCTCCATCCTGGTCAAGCGTATCTCCCGCGGGCCCGAGACGCGGGTGCTGGTGGATACTTCGCCCGATTTGCGCGAGCAGCTTCTGGATGCGCATGTCGGGCGGCTGGATGGCGTTCTCATCACCCATGACCATGCCGACCAGACGCACGGGATGGACGATCTGCGCGCCGTCACGCTCAATGCGCGCAAACGCATCGACGTGTGGACCGACAAATCCACTTGGATCAGCCTGATGGCCAAGTTCGGCTATTGCTTCGTCCAGCCCAAGGACAGCGATTATCCGCCCATCCTCAACGCGCATGACATTCCCGAGCCATTCCAGCCTTTCGCGCTTTCGGGCCCGGGCGGGGACGTGCCCGTTCTCGCGTTCGGCCAGGGCCATGGCCGGATGCGCAGCCTGGGTTTCCGCTTCGGTCCGGTGGCCTATTCCAGCGACGTGGACAATTTGGACGATGCCGCCTTCGGCGCGCTTTCCGGCGTGGAATGCTGGATCGTCGATGCGCTGCGCCAGACACCCCATCCCAGCCACGCGCATCTGGAAAAGACCTTGTCCTGGATCGCGCGGGTAAGGCCCAAACGCGCCATCCTCACCAACATGCATCTCGACATGGACTATGAGACGCTGAAACGGGAACTGCCGGCGGCCGTCGAGCCTGCTTTTGACGGCATGACCCTGGATTTCCTTACGCCATAAACCTTACGCCATGTTGTAGGAATTGGGGTATAATTCCCGGCGCAGAGTTTCGGGAGGATTGCCGTGAAAACATTTTTTGTGAAAACGCTGGCCCTTCTGTCCACGGTCTTTGCCGTAAGCGCCGCCTCGGCCGCCTTCGCCATTCAGCCGGCCATGCCCGACAAGGACGATCCGGGCATCTTCATGCTCTACGCCACCGACGCCGCGCAGCAATGCTACAACGCGGCCCAGACCGGCGCCGACCTCAAGTTCGGGCTGGAGCACTGCAATGTCGCCGTGATCGATCCGCTCACCAACTACCGCGCCCAGACCTTCGTCAATCGCGGCATCATCCGCTACGACATGGGCGATGGCGGCGGCGCGCTGTCGGATTTCAACATCGCGCTCACCAACAATCCCACCCTGGGCGACGCCTATCTCAACCGCGCGCTGGTGCTGATTTCGCAGAAAGAGCCCGAGGAGGCCCTGGCCGCGATCAACCAGGGCATCGCCTTGGGCGCCACCAACCTCCAGATCGCCTATTACAGCCGGGGCGAGATCGAGGACGATGCCGGCCAATACGCCGCCGCCTATCGCGACTACCGGCAGGCGCTGGAGATCAAGCCGGATTATGCGCCGGCCCAGCGCCAGCTTGCCCGCTTCAAAGTTGTGCCGACCGCGCAGTGAAGAAGATCGTTGCCGCCCTTCTGGGAACGGCGCTGCTGGCGCTTCCTTCGCGCGCGCATGCACTGGTGATGGTGGTGGGCGAGGGGCTTGCGCATGACTGTTTCCTGATGGCCAAGGCGGGAAACGATCCATTCAAGGGCATCGCCACCTGCAACGAGGCGCTGGCGGAAGAAGCGCTCGATCCCGGCCAGCGCGCCGGAACCTTCATCAACCGCGCGGTGATGGAGGCGGCGCTGGGCCGGGTGGACGACGCCATGCGCGACTATGACGAGGGCATCACCATCAAGCCTGATCTGGGCGATGGCTATGTGGACCGCGGCGCCGCCCTGATCAAGCTCAAGCGCTATGACGAGGCGATGACCGACATCAACAAGGGGATTGCGCTGGGCCTCTCCTACGAGCATCTGGGCTATTACAATCGCGCGGTGGCGGAATTCTATCTGGGCCGCATCACCGAATCCTATTACGACTACAAGAAGGCGCTGGAGATCGAGCCCGATTTTGCGCCCGCCACCGAGCAACTCAAGAATTTCGTGGTCACCAAGGTTCCGGCCAAGCCAAAGTCATAAGGGCATCTCGCCGTTGTGCCGTGGCGCTGCTATAAAGCCGTCATGACCACGCTCAATCTGGATGAATCCAAGGAGTTGATCGGTCTTTACGAGAAGCTCACTTTGGCGGTGGAGCGCGCTTCTTCGGTGCTGCACATGCGCGGCCTCGATTCCCAGCAGTTCGCGGCCGAAGACGTCAAATGCACCATGATCTGGGACCGCATCCGCACGCTCATCGAAAAGAAGCGGGCCTGACCGGAGAACAAATGGCTCACGCGGGATGTTCGAAGGTGCCCGGACTCTTGTCCGTCGCGCGCCATTCCGGTTTGCGCTCCGGTGATGCGGCGGCCAGTCCGCGGCGCGTGGCTTCGGCGTCCAGATCCTTGCCATAGACCGGCGTGTCGGGCTGCTGGCGCCAGGACTGGGTGAGCGGCCCCGCATCCACCGGATCGAAGCCCATCTGGTCCACCAGATTCATCACGATCTCTTTGTGTTTCCTGTGGTCGCCAGCGACGGGGAGGGCGAGACGGCCCGGCGCGCCCTTGGGCTTGGCGTTGGAGAGGATGTGGGCGGCATAGATGGTGTTGAACGTCTTGATCACCGGGCGGCCGAGCTCTTTTTCCACCCATTCGCTTTCGGTGAGGCCGTCCTCGATTCCGGCAATGCGGCCGTCGCGGTTGCGCGGATAATAATTGCCGGTGTCCACCACCACGAGATCGTTGCCCGCGCCGGCGAAGAGGTCTTTGGGCAAATCCTTGATGTGGGCCTCGGGGATGGTGATCACCACCAGGTCGCGGCCTTTCGCGGCTTCCTTGACCGTGACCGGGATGGCGCCGGTTTCCGCCGCCAGGCCGGAAAGAGTCTCGGGTCCCCGCGAATTGGCGATCGCCACCTCATGGCCCAGCTTGCGCAAGCTGCGCGTAAGATTGCCGCCGATATTGCCCGTGCCGATGATGCCGATTTTCATGGGGATTTCCTCCGCAGGGGTGAAGATTCGATGTTGGGGCCGGGCCTGGCAAAAACAAGGCCGCGGGAGTTTTAAAGCGAGTCGGCCGGGGCTATCCTGGACGGGCGGCGTTGGGCTTCGGGGGCTCGGGAATGAACGCAGCACGGCCAGGCCTATCCTGCAAACATTGCCATCAAACATTTGCGCTTAAAGATGCGGCAATCGGAGCGGAAGCGGTGAAAGCCCTTCCCGATCCCTTCCTGCTGAAATGCCCGCTTTGCGGCGAGGCGGGTATGTATGCCAAAGCCTCGATTGGGACCCTGGTGACGCCTGGCCGCCATATCCCCTGACCCTGGGTTGAGCCGAGCAGACTGACACTCGCGCTCCCCTCGGTTATCTTCTCGAATCGGGAAGGGCGCGTCGCGGGCTGGCCCAGGAGACTTTGCGCATGGCGGATGCTGACCGCGAAATTGCCCGGCGATTGCTGCATCATCGGCAGCATTTCGAGCGCGAGGAAGGCAAAGCGCAAAAACTGGAAGCCGAGGCGCAAGGCATCCGTGCGCGCATCGGCGCCGAAAAGGGGCGCGCCGATCAGGGCCTGCCGGACGCCGATGCCTGTCCCGATTGCTGGGTCCAGCACGGAAAAAAGGTCACGATGGTGCCCAAAGTGTCTGTCAAGCATGACAAGTTCGACCGCTGGGGCTGTCCCAGTTGCGGCTGGCATTTCGACGTTCTGGCGCGATAATACATTGGTCGAACCTAGGGGAGGCGCCATGGCTGAAGACAAAACATGCCCCGGCAGGCGCCGGTTTTTGCAGCGCGGTTTTATTGGCCTGGCGGCTGTCGCGGGATTTAGGTCGAGGTCAGCGCGGGCGCAGGATCAACCCAAGGCCACCAAGAAAGAGGCCGGCTATCAGGACAATGCCACCAGCGATACCTGCAAGGATTGCGCCTTGTTCATCGCGCCCAATGATTGCCAGGTCGTCCAGGGGCCCGTCAGCGCAACGGGATCGTGCAACTACTTCACCGCCTGATCGACGTTCAACAAAGTCCGGATTTATTCAGTCGTAAGATGAATGCATGGCGAAGTTCGTATTTGGAATGAACCTGTCCCTGGACGGCTATGTCGATCACGAAAAGATGCCGACAGGGCCAAAGCTGTTTCGTTACTGGATCGAGCGGGTGCGCCATGTGACCGGCAGCCTGTACGGCCGGCGCATGTACGAGATCATGCGCTATTGGGACGAAGACAAGCCCGAATGGACCGCCGACCATCGCGAGTTCGCAGCTGCCTGGCGGCGGCAATCGAAATGGGTGGTGTCGCGCACACTGAAATCGGTCGGACCTAACGCCACACTGATCTCGGATGACATCGAGGCTGCGATACGGGAGCTCAAGGCGCGGCTTGCGGGCGAGGTTGCGGTTTCAGGGCCCGAGCTGGCGGGAAGCCTGACCAAGCTGGGCCTGATCGATGAGTACCGGCTTCACTTCCGTCCCGTCGTATTGGGCCAAGGCGCGCCGTTCTTTGCCGGCCCGCGCCCGCCGCTGCGGCTGGTTTCTTTCGATCTCGTCGGCGAAGACACAGTCAGGCTGACCTACGCGCCGGCGTAGTTGGCGACAGTTTTAGGTAAACAGTGTGGAAGCATCCGCGGAGGACTGCTCTATGAAGCGCTCAAGCCGAAGATGGCTCATCGGAATTGGAGTTGTCGTTGGCCTGATTGTCGTGCAGAGAATGCTAGCCAGTGAATTGGATAGCGTTGATCGAGTATGCGATCGCGTCAGCCAGGTCAGGAAAGATATAGATCACGAGGCTTGTGTAAGGTTAGCCAAGGCCGGATTGCTGAATGCCACCTTGAAAAAGGACGGCATCTCCTGGCTCGAAGTTCACGGTCTTTAGCGCCGGCAGGCCCGGCCCAGGGCCGATATCCCATGATAATTGGCGATTGTATACTTCGCCTGATTCTCGGTACGCCAAGTATACAATCGCCTCATAATTGGCCATTATATACTTGACAAAGGTAGGCCCGAGCCCTAGTTTAATTGAACTAGATGGATTTGAGCCGATGAACCTGAATAACCCCATTTTCAGCGACGAAACCAAGGCCCGCGCCCATCTTGAGGCGATCCGTTGGCCGGAAGGTCCCGTTTGCCCCCATTGTGGCGAGAAACAGCGGGTCTATCGGGTCACGGGCAAGTCCGCGCGCCCCGGCCTGATCCACTGCAACGCCTGTGACGGCCAGTTCACCGTGACCACGGGCGGCGTCATGGAAAGCAGCAAAATCCCCCTGACCAAATGGGCCTTGGGCTTCTACCTCTATGCCGGGTCCAAAAAGGGTTTCAGCGCCCACCAGTTACATCGCCAGCTTGGCGTGACCTACAAATCCGCGTGGTTCATGGCGCACCGTATCCGCGAAGCTATGGGACCGGCCAAGGGCGACCTCGGCCCGATGGGCGGCGAAGGCAAGGTTGTGGAAGTGGACGAAACCGAGATTAGCCCCGGTCGTAAGACGAAGGTTAGGGGCGGTCGCGCGCGCCATAAGAACAAGAAATTCGTGGCCTTGGTCGAGCGTGACGGGCAGGTGCGTTCCGCTGTAATCGACGGCGGCGCGATGCAGTTGCGGAATGAGGTGCGGAAGCATCTGCATCCGGAAGCGACCCTTCACACCGATATGGCGAACTCGCTCCGCTCCATCGTGGCGGACCATGAGCGCGTGGATCACTCCAAAGAGTATGTCCGCAAGGGCAAGAGCGCCAAGGTCCACACCAACACGGCTGAGGGCTATTTCAGCCTGTTCAAGCGCGGGCTGGTCGGCACTTATCAGCACATCAGCCCGGCCCATTTGCAGCGTTATTTGAACGAATTTGATTTCAGGATGAACAACCGCTCCAAGCTTGGTGTTGATGACACCACGCGCGCCGCCCGCATCATCAAAGATGCGGAAGGCAAGCGGTTGACGTATCAACGCCCTGGCGCGGCCTGATACCCGGAAATTCCGGCAGGGCCGCGACCGGCTTAGGCTGATTTTGTCTTTGCTCGACCCCGACGCTTAGGACTCTTCGCTTTTTTGGCCTTAACATCGGTATGGGGCTTATGTGGCGTATTCAGCGCCCGGCGAAGCGCGTCATTCATGCGCTTTTCCGTCTCTTTTTCCGAGTACTGATCCTCAGCCATAGGTCGTCCTTCGATGGTGTCGGAAACAGAACGCTGCATTTTCTGTGGCCGAAAGCCTACCACGAGGGAACATATTTTCCCACGGTGGAGTCACCGCTATATGGCTCCGCGCGTCCCCGGACGAGTCAAAGGAGTGCGCGGCTTTCGTTTGGTAAACCGTGACAACCTGTGGGTCACGAAAATGCCCGGCGCGCTCCGCGACTGGCAGATCAAATGCGTGTGCGGTCC
The DNA here is from genome assembly GCA_035606155.1 of Rhizomicrobium sp. Classification (GTDB taxonomy): domain Bacteria; phylum Pseudomonadota; class Alphaproteobacteria; order Micropepsales; family Micropepsaceae; genus Rhizomicrobium. The sequence goes on from DATNFZ010000070.1 coordinate 9,652, forward strand.
CAACTGCAACAACGGATGGATGCGCCAGCGTATTGAAGAACCGGCCAAGCCCGTACTGGAAAAACTGATGCATGGGGATCAGTTCCGGCTATCCGCGAAAGATCAGGAACGCGTGGCTGCGTGGGCAGTACTAAAGGCCATCATCGCGGAATATGACGTTGGCGATCATATTACGACCCATCACATGCAGCGAAAGTATCTAATGCGGCGGTTCCTGCCGCCAAGGCGAAACTGGGCGGTATGGATTGGAGATTTTGATCGGAAAGACTGGAAGCCTGAATGGATTTCAGCGGCGCTTTTTGGCATCCCCAATCCGGGGCCAAACACCGACCTTAACAAGACGCCGACCTACTTTAATGGGCACTCCACCACACAAGTCCTCGGTAAGCTGTTTATTCAGGTTCTCAGTCTCCCGATACCCGGCTTCGTCGAACGGTGGCGGTTCGCCATGCCAGATGGCGGCCAACTCATCCGCATCTGGCCTCCGACTCTTTTCAGCTTGAAGTGGCCCGGACCGGCCATGAGTGACCGGGAGGCAGACCTTACGTCGTCGGCTCTTGACCGGGGCGGTAGGAAGGCCGCCCGCAGGAGACTTGGACTTGCGCCGGATGCGCCTCATGGCGCGGCCTCGTAAGGCGCGCGCCTGAGTATCGGCCTGTCATGGCCTACATAGCCATTGTGGCTACCTTTGTCATGTATATAATCACCTCATAATTTGACATAATATTACTTATACGAAAATTCTGGGCGATAGTATACTTGACGTAGGAACTGCCGGTACGGTATCCCCTTACTCGACAGGCCGACGCCAAGCTACCGGGATGGCTCTCGGTACTACCGCCTAGATTTTCGTATGAGAGCCGTCCCGTTAGGACTGTGACGTGGGCGCGCCCAAGGCCAAGGAAATTCCCTCTCTATCTCCGGCGATGGAAGAAGCGGCGGTCGTTGCACTTGTCCAATTTCTGGATGACATGGACACGGCTACCGCTAGGTCGGTCACCAAGATTGTTTGGCGTGCAGCCAGTCACCAAGGGGAACTAGAAAGGAAGGCGTGTAAACGCTTCAGGTAGTTTGAGCCGAGCATACGTAAAGCTCGAAACCTAACGGCAATCCAATCGATTTCTTGTGACCCATAATAATACATCGGAGATTGTTTGACCGGATTAAGCAGGCCGCCCGAGGCTAGTATTCGCTTCTTGGTGGCGTATTCCGCAGGTAACAGCACATATCCCGCCGAAGGGTTCTCTTCGTCAGATGCATAAAAATCTGGGTGGTGGCCCACTACGCCGTGAGCGATATCATTGCGCCGTCCACTAAAACCGATTGCATTTTCCATCAGATAATCAAATTCGTCCTTCAGGCCAGTATTCGGCTTCATAAAAAACAATGCTTCGGAAGCGGCCTTCAACATCTCTGCCCGGCTAGAGAACGAAATTATCGATCCATACGCTCTGACGGCAGCAATATCTTTCGATGGTTGTGCGCCTATAGTCTCGGTAAAAATATAAGCGAGGTACGCTTCAAAGTTTTCCCAGTGGCTCAGAGCGCGACCGACCGACAGATATGTGGTATTCATCTCCAAATCGCCCTTTGCTGGCAGCGCTGGCCTATCCCAAGCATTTGGCTTGGGCGGCGTCCGTGGCGGCGGCGGTTTTTTAATCCTGGGCGGCCGTTTGCGAGGAGTACCCATGTCTAAGCCCCTTAGTCGCGAAGATCAGGTCTTGTTGCGGATGCTGAAAACGCCGCCGAAGCCCCACGCCGATATGAAAGCTAAGCCTAAGCCGAGTCGCGGCGCTTCCAGAACCAGCCCTTCCAAGGGGCGCGGCGAAAAGGCGTGATTTTGTAGCCCCTGGCCTTGCGCCAGCGGATGAAATCAAGCGCTTGTTGTCGGATTGTCTTGGGCGTTGTCAGTCCGCCGATATGTGAGGCGCTTTCCGACGATGCCCTGCAACGCTTTGTCGGTACGCATATCGTCGGTGTATCCGAGCTTCGCGCGATGGCTCATGCGAAAATCAAACTCTGCCAGATAACGCGGCAAATGCTGTTCGCTCATGTGCTGATAGGTGCCAACAAGACCGCGCTTAAAGATGGAAAAATAGCCTTCGGCACTGTTCACGTGGACGGTGTGAGCGCCCTTCCCTTCGCGGGCAAATTCCTTGTTGTGATCTACGGACTCGTGATCGAGATAGCGCAGCTTGTAATGCTTCGCGCCGTCCGTATGGAGCGTGGTCGCCGGGTCAATCTCGGAACGCAGCGCCTTGTGAATATCAATGCTGATCGGGCCATTCGCGCCGGTGATGACGCGCGAACGGACCTTGCCGCCGCGTTCAATCAGGGACACGAATTTCAGATTGTGCTTGCGACCCTTGGAGCGCGACTTGGCGGACTTGCCTAGTTCCGTTTCATCGGCTTCGACAACCTGGCCCTCACCGCCTAGCGGGCCTTCTGAGCCCGGCACAACAGCCATCGCTTCACGAATGCGATGCGTCATGAACCATGCGGTCTTGTAGGCGACGCCCAACATGCGGGCGAGTTGATGGGAGCTAATGCCCTTCTTTGACGCGCAAAGAAGATGGGTCGCATAGAGCCACGTGTTCAACGGGATTTTGGAACGCTCGTAGCAGGTGCCCACGGTCACGCTGAAAGGGCTCTGACAGGCATTGCACCAATAGACGCCGGGGCGCGTGGACTTGCCCTTGAGCTGGGTGGCTTCGGCTACAACGCCGCAATGCGGGCAGATCGGGCCTTCCGGCCATAAAAGCCCCTCAAGATGTTTCCTTGCGGCTTTTTCATCTTTGAAGCGGGCGGGTAATTGGGCAGGCATGGGCTAACTCCTTATGCCGCCTTTATAAGCCCGATTTCTTCCTACGTCAAGTATACTATCGCCAAATTCTGGATGTGAGTGGAACGAGACCTGGGCGTGAAGCGCCTTGCGATCGGCTGCCCGGCCCCCTCCAATCCCGTCCCATGGCGACTCCCAAACCCACCCGCGACATCGCCCAACTACTTGAGATCATGCGCCGGCTGCGCAGTCCTGACGGCTGTCCCTGGGACCGGGTCCAGACCTTCGACACCATCGCGCCTTACACGGTCGAGGAAGCCTATGAAGTCGCAGCCAGCATCGAGGACCGCGACTACCAGGCGCTGCCCGACGAACTGGGCGATCTGTTGTTTCAGGTGGTGTTTCACGCGCGCATGGCCGAGGAATTGGGATTGTTCGATTTCGGCGACGTGGTCGAGGCCGTCACGGCCAAGATGATCCGCCGCCATCCCCACGTCTTCGGCGATGGCCAAGCCCAGCCTGACCAGCACAGCCAGAAGCTGGCCTGGGAGGAATTGAAAGCGGAAGAACGGCGAGCCAAGGCCAAGGACAAGGCGGCCAGCATCCTGGACGATGTGCCGCTCGCCCTGCCCGCGCTTTTGCGCGCCGAAAAACTTCAACGCCGCGCCTCAAGCGTCGGATTCGACTGGGACAATGCCCAAAAAGTGGTGGAGAAAATCGCCGAGGAAGCGCGCGAAGTGGTGGATGCCGGGCTCGATCCCGCCAAGCGGGCCGAGGAGGTCGGCGACCTGTTGTTCGTGATGGCCAATCTTGCCCGCCACCTCAAGGTGGACCCGGAATCCGCCTTGCGCGCGGCCAACGCCAAATTCACCCGCCGTTTCCACTTCATCGAAGCGGCACTTAAGGCGCAGGGCCGTAACCTTGCGGATGCCACTTTGGATGAAATGGAAGCGCTCTGGCAGAAAGCGAAACAGACCGAGGCCTGAATTACTAACAACGCTCTGCTCTTACTTGTTCACATCAGGACCGTGCGGCAGCCTTTTGGGAAAGCTTTATTTTCCCCGGGAAGCGATCTTGGAAACGCACCATCTCCTGTGGAGAAATCCTGAGTGAAAGGGCAATGCGGTTGCCCCGCTCGCGCCGTCTGGTCACTTCGGCATGGCGATAGACCCAGGCCAGATTGGCGCCGTCGCTGGCCTCCAAACTCAACTCCAGACCGATGTTGTCATGCGTCACCTCTGCCTCGAAACGGGCCAAAAGCGTGTCCAGCCCTTCACCCGTCAGCGCCGATACCGCCACCGCCCGCTTGCCCCCCGTTTGCTTGCTCATAAGTTTCCCGGCGAGCAACCCGTCGCGGACTTCGTCGGGCAGCAGGTCGATCTTGTTCAGGATCTCGATCATGGGCCGGCTTTCCGGCACCCCCAGTTCGGCCAGCACCTTCAGCACATCGGCCTTTTGCGCTTCGCTCTCGTCATGATGGGCGTCGCGGACATGGGCGATCACGTCGGCCGTCAGCACCTCTTCCAGGGTGGCGCGGAAGGCGGCCACCAGTTCGGTGGGCAGATCGGCGATGAAGCCCACCGTGTCAGACAGGATCACGCGGGTCGCGTTCGGCAGCTTCAGCCCCCGCATGGTGGGATCGAGGGTGGCGAACAACAGATCCCTGGCCAGTACGTCGGCCTTGGTGAGGCGGTTGAACAGGGTGGATTTGCCGGCATTGGTGTAGCCCACCAGCGCGATCACGGGGAACGGCACCCGCCGCCTGGCCTGGCGGCTCAAGGAGCGGGTGCGCGCGACCCCTTCCAGCTCGCGCTTGATCTTGACGATGCGCGCGCCGATCAGGCGGCGGTCGGCTTCGATCTGGGTCTCGCCGGGCCCGCCCAGGAAGCCGAAGCCGCCCCGTTGCCGCTCCAGATGGGTCCAGCTTCGGACCAGCCGCGAGCGCTGATAGGTGAGATGGGCCAACTCCACTTGCAGCCGCCCTTCCCTGGTGGCGGCGCGTTCGCCGAAAATCTCCAGGATCAGCGCCGTGCGGTCCAGCACCTTCGTGCCCCAGGCCTTTTCCAGATTGCGCTGCTGCACCGGACTGAGCTGGGCATTGACGATCGCGACGTCCGGCTTGCGCGCTTTGGCGTCCGCTGCGATTTCGGCCACTTTGCCCGAACCGATCATCGTGGCGGGCGTGGGCCGCGCCAGGGGCGCGATTTTCGCTTCCACCACATCGAGATCGATGGCGCCGGCCAGGCCGACCGTTTCTTCCAGGCGCGCCTCGGCATCGCGCGTATTCTGGGCGCGCGATTTGGGCTCGACATGAATGACGAAGGCTGAAACGCGGTCCCGCTCGTCTTTACGGCCGGCCAAGATCAGGCGGACTCGTGCGCGGCTTCATCCTGAAGCTGGATCGGGCCCATTGGCATCACGGTCGAGATGGCGTGCTTATAAACCAGTTGCGCCTGGCCATCGCGGCGGAGCAGCACGCAGAAGTTGTCGAACCAGGTGATGTTGCCCTGAAGCTTGACGCCATTGACCAGGAAGATCGTGACCGAGGCTTTGCTTTTGCGGACGGCGTTGAGGAACGTGTCTTGCAGATTTTGTTGTTTTTCGCTCATTGTTTCGCCTATGGGGTTTTCCCCTTTGTCGTTCGCCCTAAAAAATTGGGCCAGTGGCAGCAAGCATAGTGGATGCGGCGGGCCGCGAAAGCGAAAAAATCGTAACGGGGCTTTAGGCCGGAATGCCCGCCTTGCGGGCATAGAGTTCGCGTATCCGGCGCGCCAAGGGGCCGGGCTTGCCCTCGCCCACCTTCACGCCGTCAATCGCCACCACCGGAATCGCCGCCCCTGACGCAGAGGAAATAAAAGCTTCGCGCGCCTGTTTGGCCTCTTCCACGCTGAATTTGCGTTCGGCAATGGTGAGCTGGGCCTCGGCCGCCGCTTCCAGAATCACGCGCCGCGTGACGCCGGGCAGGATGTCGTTGCTAAGCTGGCGCGTGACCACATGACCGTCCTTGTCCACGATCCAGGCATTGGTCGAGGCACCTTCCGTAACGAAACCTTCGCCGTCCACCAACCAGGCCTCATAGGCGCCGTGCTTGCGCGCCTCGGTCTTGGCCAGAAGATTGGGCAAAAGCTGCACCGTCTTGATGTCGCGCCTTGCCCAGCGCTGGTCGGGCCGCGTGATCACGGCAACGCCTTCTCTGCGCTTTTTCTCGCTCAACTCCGGGTCGGCCGAGCGCGCCGTCATAATTAAGGTGGGACGCAGCGGCTCGACGGGGATTGGATGATCGCGCCGGGCCGTGCCGCGCGAGACCTGGATATAGAGCAGCCCTTCCTTTACCCGGTTCAACCGGATCATCTCGCGCATCACCAGCTTCATGGCGGCGCGGTCCATCGGCATCGCCATGCCGATTTCACGCAAGGACCGCTCCATGCGGTCCAAATGCGGCTCCTCGTCGATCGAGCGGCCATCGACGATGGCCGTGACTTCATAGATGCCGTCGCCCAGTTGCAGCGAGCGGTCCTCGACATGCACCCGGGCCCGGCCGTGCGGAATATAGCGGCCGTTGACATAGGCGACGCGTCCCGCCGGCGCGCGAGAGGAATTCCATCGGATCATTGTGAACTCACACGAATGTCATGGCGTGCATGGGCCTCATCTGGATGGCTGGGTCAAGCCCCGCCATGGTGGAGGGAGAAACAGCGCTTCACGCGTTGAAAGTCTGCGACGAGCCCACACCCAGGGACTTGAGCTTCCGGTGAAGCGCCGAGCGTTCCATGCCGATGAAGGCGGCCGTGCGCGAGATGTTGCCGCCAAAGCGGTTGATCTGCGCCACCAGATAGTCGCGCTCGAAAATCTCCCGCGCTTCGCGTAAGGGTAGCGAGATCACCAGATCGCCGCCCTTCTGGCCGCCCCAGCCATTGCCGCTGCCCAGATCGGTGGGCAGAAGATCGGCGGTGACGGTCTCGTTGAGGTCGTCGCTGGCCAGGATCAACAGCCGCTCGACGATGTTGCGCAACTGGCGGACATTGCCGGGCCAGCTATGGGCCTGCAGTACCGCCATGGCGTCGTCGCCGATGTTGCGCACCGGCAAGCCGCTGGCCGCCGACAGGCGCTTCATGAAATGCGCGATCAGCCCGGGGATGTCGTCGCGCCGTTCCGCCAACGACGGAATCCGCAACGGCACCACATTGAGGCGGTGATAAAGGTCTTCGCGGAAGCGGCCGGCCTCGGTCTCGGCGCGAAGGTCGCGCGTGGTCGAGCAGATCACCCGCGCATCCACCTGGACGCGGGTGGTGCCGCCCAGCCGCGTGAAGGTCTGGTCGATCAATACGCGCAGGATCTTGCCCTGCGTCTCCAGCGGCATGTCGGCGACTTCGTCCAGATAGAGCGTGCCGTTGTGCGCCAGTTCGAACAGGCCGGTCTTGTGGCTGTCGCCCTGCTCGATGCCGAACAATTCGGCCTCGATCCGGCCTGGCGCCATGGTGGCGCAATTGATGGCGACAAAGGCGTTGGTGACGCGGCGCGAATGCGCGTGGATCAGGCGCGCTGCGACTTCCTTGCCCGAACCGGCGGGGCCGGAAATCAGAATCCGGCTGTTGGTGGGAGCGATCTTGTCGATCAGGGCGCGCAACTGGGCGATCACCGAGGACTGGCCCACCATCTCGCCATCGTCGCCGGCCTTGAGTTTCAATTCCTGGATTTCGCGCTTCAGCCGCGCCGCTTCCAGCGCCCGTTCCACCACATGCAGCAGGCGGTCCGACTTGAACGGCTTCTCGATGAAATCATAGGCGCCGAACTTGATCGCGGCGACCGCCGTCTCGATGTTGCCGTGGCCGCTGATCATGACGACCGGGAGGGCGGGCAGCTCGCGGCGGATGACCTTGAGGATCTCGATGCCGTCGAGCTCGCTGCCCTGCAGCCAGATATCGAGGATGACGAGCGACGGCTGGCGCGAGCGGATCGCCGTCAGCGCCTGCGTGCTGTTGCCCGCTTCG
>DATNFZ010000071.1:0-6344 GCA_035606155.1 Rhizomicrobium sp.
ACTTCCCATTTTCCGTCGATGGCCATGCCAGTCTCCACTGAGTGAGGGGGCATCTTTAAAGCCTCACGGGCTGCCCCGCAAAGCCCGCAATAACTCCGGCCTGTGCGGCGTCTTGGCCGCCATGAATTCAAGGGCTTAGCCAGCCCGTGGGTTCTTTTTGGCAATGCTCCATGCTAACGCCCTTGCCATGAGCAAGCGCGCCGTCATCACTTTGAAGCCTAGCTGCGGCCGCCGGGCGCGGGCGGGCGCGCCATGGATTTTCTCCAATGAGATCGCGGCCGGAGGTAAAAGCCTCGCCCCCGGAAGCGTGGTGGACGTGAAATGCGATGACGGACAGACTCTCGGCAGCGGTTTTTTCAATCCCCAAAGCCTGATCGCGGTTCGGCTGTTTGCGCGCAGGCCGGATGTGTCGCCCACCCAGGAATTTTTCGCGGCACATCTTTCCCGCGCCCTGCGTTTGCGGGAACAAATTTATTCCCGGCCCTTCTATCGCCTGGTCCATGCTGAAGGGGATGGGTTGCCGGGGCTGGTGATCGACCGCTTTGGCGATGTGCTGGTACTGCAGGTTTCCATTGCCGGCATGGAGTTGGTGCTCGAACCCTTGATCGCGGCGCTCAAAGGGTCGCTTGCGCCCGCGACGATCCTTCTGCGCAACGACGTGACCGCGCGCGCGCTGGAAGGGTTGCCCTCATATGTTCGCGCCGAGCTCGGCAATCCCGGCCGCATCGTGGTCGAAGAAAATGGCGCGCGTTATTTCGCCGATCTGGGCGCGGGCCAGAAGACCGGCTGGTATTACGACCAGCGTGATAATCGCGCTTTCATTGCTTCCCTCGCACGCGGAAAGACGGTCCTGGACGCCTACAGTTATTCCGGCGGCTTCGGCATCCTGGCGGCTGAGGCCGGCGCAAAGGAAGTGATCTGTCTCGATTCATCTGAACCCGCGCTGGCATTGGTGGAGGAAAGTGCTGCGGCCCACCGTCTCTCCATCCGCGCGGTCAAGGCCGATGTGTTCGAGGAATTGGCGCGCCTGGCGGCGGCCAAGGAAAAATTCGACATTGTCGTCGCCGATCCGCCGCCTTTCGTAAAATCCAAGAAGGACCTCGAGCCGGGCGCCAAGGCCTACCGCAAACTGGCGCGGCTGGCCGCGGAGGTGGCGGCGCCCAACGGCATCTTGTTGCTGGCCTCCTGCTCGCACAATATTCCGCTGGAGCGTTTTGCCGGTGAATGCGCGGCGGGAATTTCGCGCGCCGGCCGCAGCGCTTCATTGATTCGTACGGCGGGCGCAGGCCCGGATCATCCGGTGCATCCCCTGCTGCCCGAGACGGCTTATCTGAAAGCTTTGATTTACGCGCTCGATTGATTTTTGATTCCCCCTCCGGCCTTGGCTTAGCTTTTCTTGGTGAACGTAAGCGAACCTAGAAAGCTTGCCCCCCTTCGAGCGAAGGCGCATCGCATGACCAAGACGCGCCAGGTTAAATCGTGACCTGGGTACCCAGTTCGACCACGCGGCCGGGAGGCAGATGGTAGAACCGGGCTGGCGCCTGTGCGTTCGACGCCAGCCACATGTAAAGCGCCACCCGCCAGCGGCTGAGGCTGGGATGTTCGCCCGGCACCAACGTCTCGCGTCCCAGGAAGAAGGTGGACTGGTCCATCTCCAAGGCCAGGCCATGGGCGCGCGCCAGCGCAAGGTCTTGGGGGATGTCGGGACTCTCGAAAAATCCATAGACGAGACGGGTGATGAAAAAGCCTTTGCCCAATTTTTCCACGGCGATGCGGCGGGACGCCGGCACGAACGGCGTGTCCGCGGCTGTCACCGTGGCCAGCACCACGCGCTCATGCATCACCTTGAAATGCTTGAGGCTGTGAAGCAGCGCGCCCGGCACCATGTCGCTCCTCGCGCTCATGAACACGGCTGTGCCGGCCACGCGCTGGGTCATCTTGTCGGCCCGTTCCAGGAACAGATCGAGTGACAGCGAGCCTTCGCGCACTTTTTCCATATAAAGCCGACGGCCGACACGCCAAGTGTCCATCACCACGAACACTGCGGCCGCCACCACCAGGGGCAGCCAGCCACCTTGCACAATCTTGAGCGAATTGGAGGCGAGGAAGGCAAGATCGACCAGACCCAATGCGCCGAATACGCCGAACACGGCCCATTTCGGCCAGCCCCAGCGGTGATAGGCCACTACCGCCACCAGGACGGTCGAAATCACCATCACGCCGGTTACGGCGATGCCATAAGCGGTCATCAAGGCGTCCGATGACTTGAAGATCAGCACGATCAGGATCACGCCCACGCTCAACAGCACATTGATGCGGGGCACATAGATTTGGCCGCGCTCAACCGCCGAGGTGTGACGGATTTCCATGCGCGGCAATTGACCCAGCTGCACCGCCTGGCGGGTGATGGAGAATACTCCGGAGATCACCGCTTGCGACGCGATGCTGGTGGCCACTGTCGCCAATATTACCATGGGATAATGCGCCCAGGACGGCGCCAGCGCATAAAACAGAAACGGCGCCGCTTTGGGTTCTGTCAGCAAAAGCGCGCCCTGGCCGACATAGTTCAGCACCAGCGCTGGAAAGGCGCAGTAAAGCCAGGCCCAGCGAATGGCGCGCTTTCCGAAATGGCCCATGTCGGCATAGAGCGCTTCGCAGCCCGTCACGGCCAAAACGACGAGGCCTAACGTCACAAAAGCGATCCAAGGTTCGTGCTGGAACAGAGACGCGCCGTAAAGGGGATTGAGCGCGAACAAGATTTGCGGGGTTTTCAGGATCGCAACCACGCCTTCGGCCGCGATCACCAGGAACCACAGCATCATGATCGGTCCGAACAGATTGCCGATCTTGCCCGTGCCTCGGCGCTGCAGCAGGAACAGGCCCAAGAGAATGAAAATGGTAAGCGGCAGGACAAGCGGCGTAAACGCGCTTCCATCCGCGCTCAAGCCTTCCATCGCCGAAAGCACGGAAACAGCCGGGGTCAGCATGCCGTCGCCATAGAACAGCGCCAGGCCGAGCAGGGCGGCGACACCGATCGCGGTCTTGATCCCACGGCTCACCGGGGCGCGATGGGCGAGCGCCGCCAAGGCGAGTATCCCGCCCTCGCCGTTATTGTCGGCGCGCATGATGAAGACCACATATTTGATGGTCACCACGATCACCAAGGCCCAGAAGATCAATGATACCGAGCCATAGATGGCTGCCGCGGCGGGAAAATTGCCCCCTGCCGCCTGGACCGTTCCGCGCATGGCGTAGAGCGGCGAGGTGCCGATATCGCCGAACACCACGCCCAATGCGCCGACCGCGAGGCCAAGATCGCGCTTGAGCGAGGTCGGCGGTTCGGCCGTGCCAGCAGATGGATTGGCGGTTTGAACCGGACTCGACAGATTCACGGGGCTAATGGCTCATGGGCGCGAAGGGCACGCGACTTCTCAAGCGAGGTGTTTCTTGCCCGGTCAGCGGGGCGGGAAAATAGGCCTTTCGAGGGTCTGGTTCAAATCCCCGGCCTGGAGGCCGGATGAAATCGCAAGCTATTGGGTTTACTGGCCTTTAATGAGGTCCGCGACTGGGTCGGCGCTGGCGATGCGCTCATCGCTCGGTGCTTGTGCCGGCCCGATGAAGCCCTGGACCGGATAGATTCGCCCGCCCCAGGCACCGGTCTTGACGTTCCAGACCCGGACTTCGCTCCAGTCATTGGCGCTCGAGACATCGGCGACGGGATCATCGACATAGATCGCCCCGTCATCCAGCCAATTGGCATGATCGACACGGATCTCGCGCGTGCCCGTCACCGAGCGCACCACCGCGACATGACCGCTTTTCGGTCCGGAATAACCGGCCAGCACCAGCACCGAACCGATTTCGGGGGTGGATTCACGGGGGAATTTTCCCTCCGCCTGATCCCACCAGGTCCAGGCATCGCCGAAAATCTTCACGCTGGAATGATCGCGCGCATAGGGCACGCATTGGATCGGAGAAGGCGGCACAGTGCGCGCGATCTGGGGCGCGCTTTCCACGGGTGGGGATTCATAAACGGCGCGGTCGCTGGCGCAGCCCGCCAAAGCCGCCGCCGCAAACGCAAGCACGATGATCTGTCCCCAAACCCGCGGCATACATCCCCTTCGACGTCTCAGCGTGATCAGCGGCCACGCCAGTGCTGTTGGTTTCGAAGTTCGCTTTCGATTTATATCGGCCCTTTGGCGAACTTCGAAACCAACAGCACTAAGAATCGATAATTGCTAGTGTCCCCGTCGATTCTGAAATTCGCCGTCCCCTTACATAAAGCTCATGCGAATTTCAGAATCGGGACACTAGCGTGTAAAGAGGCGATCAGATGGTTAATATTTTATTTACCTGGCTTACTCGCCGGGCGTGATGCGGCTGCGCACAGGTTCCCCCGCGCCGGATGCACCCATGGCGCCGATCGAAACCAACCCGGCCACCGCGAAAAAGAAAAACACCGCGCTCCAGTTGGATTCGGCAAAGGCAAAAATCGGCAGCAGCACACCGGCCACCAGTTCCGGCAAGCCGCGCCAGCCGCCGGCATGTTTCTCGCCCACCCGGGTGGTGCGGTTGAAATCCATCCTGGTGCTGAAAAAGGCTTCGCAGGTGGCCCGGGTGTTGGCCAAGATCAGGCCGGACGGGAAGACCACGGCCAGCAGCAAGGCGCGGGTGAGCCTGGGTTCATGTTCCTGGCCCAGCATGCGCTGGCCGAGATAAAGATAGCCGATGGACGAGGCCAGACCCAGAAACGTGACGATCAGGCCCAAGAGCGCCACGGCGGAATAATAAACCACGCCCATATACATAAGCGTGAGCGAGATCGCGGCGCTGGCGAAGGCCAGCATATAGAAGGCGAATTGGCACATCTGCAAGGTCATGGCCGCTTTCTTCCAAAGCGGCATGCGGCTGGCCCAGACTTGCGGCAGCAATTTGCGCGCCACTTGGGCATGGCCCTTGGTCCAGCGCGCCTGTTGCGCGCGCCACGCCGCGGCGGTCTGCGGCAATTCTCCCGGCACGATGAGGTCGGACAGGATCGCCGCGCGCCATTGCCGCATCATGCAGCGCATGGAGAGATCAAGATCTTCGGTGAGGGTGTCGCCGGTCCAGCCTCCGCCGTCCTCGATCGCGGTGCGCGACCACACGCCCGCGGTGCCGTTGAATGAGATGGGCAGGCCGGCGCGGAAGCGCGCTTCCTGCTCCACCGCAAAATGGGAATCCAAAAGCAAACCTTGGACTCGCGTCAGCCAGTTGGCGTTGCGATTGGCGTGACCCCAGCGCGCCTGCACGAAGGCGAGGCCGGGATCGCCCAAAAGCACCGGCACGGTCTTTTTCAGGAAATCGCGCGACGGCACGAAATCGGCGTCGAAAACCGCCACATAAGGCGCGTCGCAATGCTTGAGGCCGAAGGCAAGATTGCCGGCCTTGAAGCCGGTGCGGTCGCCGCGGCGCAAAATCTCAAGCTTCACCCCTTCGGGCGTCACGGCCAGGGCGTCATGCACCAGGCTGGCATGGTTGGCGCCATCGCCGTCATCCAGAAGCTGGATGGTGAGACGATCCAAGGGCCAGTCCATGCGCGCCGCGGCCTCAACCACCCTGACCGCCAGAAGGCCTTCATTGCAGACAGGAAGCTGTACCAGGACGTGAGGCAGTTCGTGGTCCGGCAGGGAGAGCGGCCTAAGGGAGGGGGATTTGCGAAACACCCGCACCCAGGCCAACACGGCCAACTGCACCGAAAGCATGGAGACCGCCACCAGAATGCAGGTGAGCGCAAACTGCAGGGCCAGAGAGAGACCGAGGAAAAGACCGTGCATGGTGAAGATATTGGTCCCCAAAGGCTTAAATCCCGCCGGGAGGGGGGATTTTCGCGATTCAAACGAATATGCCGGGCAAAAAGACGAGGCCGTCCCGGCGGGTCTTACAGCCCGGCACGGACCGGACGCCCGAACTTCTTACGCCCTGCTGGCTTTATCAAGGGGGAACGGACCGTGAAAGCCCCCGCCAGGTAACCACGACCCGCCCTTCGCCGGAGGGGAAAGCTTCCCTTTATGACAGGAAGTCGGGCTCAGCCCCGCCGCCGGATCAGAAAGCGGTGATGGTCGTCCGCGCTCCCTTTTTCGATCAGCGCGTGGCCTTCCTCGGCGCACATATGGGGGATGTCCACCACCGACAAGGGATCGCTCGCCAGCACCTGGAGGGTGTCGCCCGGGGACAGTGCGGCCAATTTCCTGCGCGCCATCAGCGCCGGCAGGGGACACTTCAGGCCACGCAGATCAAGTTCTTCCATTCCACATACTGACTTTCTTCCCCCGCATGGCGAAGCCATTGGTCGGGAAAAGGTCTCT
>DATNFZ010000072.1:0-4495 GCA_035606155.1 Rhizomicrobium sp.
CTCGCTGACGCGCTTCGTCGATGTGGCCGCCACGCGCCAGCGCCACGCCCATGCGCCGTTTCATGAAGGATTCGGGCTTGCCGAACAGGCGCAGATCGCTGCCCGAAACATTGAGCGCCTCCTCCACCCCTTCGAAACACACAGCGGCCGCCTCGACGCCACCATAGATCACCGCCGACGCGCCCGGCGATTTCATCTCCGTCGACACCGGCAGGCCCAGAATGGCGCGCGCATGCAACGCGAATTCGCTCTGGATTTGCGACGCCAATGTCACCAGGCCTGTGTCATGCGGCCGGGGCGAGACTTCCGAGAACCATACCTGGTCACCCTTGATGAACAACTCGACGCCAAAGACGCCCAGTCCGCCCAGATTGTCCGTCACCGCCTTGGCGATCTCACGCGACCGCGCCAGCGCTCCGGCGCTCATGGGCTGCGGCTGCCAGGATTCAATATAGTCGCCATCCTTCTGCAGATGTCCGATAGGCTCGCAGAAAACCGTGCCGGTCCGGGTGCGCACGGTGAGTTGGGTGATCTCGAAATCGAATTCGATCTCGCCTTCCAGGATCACGCGGGCCGAACGCACCCGCCCCGACGACAGCGCCTTTTCCCAGGCGGGCGCCACATCGTCCATGGATTTGAGCCGCGACTGGCCCTTGCCCGACGATGACATCACCGGCTTGACGAAACTGGGGCAGCCGATCTTTTCCGCCGCCGCGCGCAATTCTTCCAGCGACGAGGCAAAGGCGTAAGGCGAAACCGGAAGCTTCAACTCTTCCGCCGCCAGCACGCGAATGCGCTCGCGGTTCATGGTGATGTGGGCGGCGCGCGCGGTGGGAATGACGGTGGCAAGGCCGTCCGCCTCGATCCGGACCAGCTCCTCCGTCGCCAGCGCCTCGATCTCCGGCACCACCAGATGGGGCCGCTCTTGCTCGACCACCGCGCGCAACGCCCTGGCGTCCGTCATGTCGATCACATGGGCGCGATGGGCCACTTGGCTCCCGGGCGCATTGGCATAGCGGTCAACGGCGATGGTTTCGACGCCCAGCCTTTGCAGTTCCAGGATCACTTCCTTGCCCAGCTCGCCCGCGCCCAGAAGCATCACCTTCACGGCGGCGGGAGAAAGCGGCGTACCAAGTTTCATGATGCCCCCACCATCTTCTAGATCGGTTTCACCATAAAGCCCTCGGGGCGCGCGCCGTCGCCCCAGCGCGCCATCATCTCTTCATAGGCGGCTTCGATGTGGCGGGTGGTGCGCGCCGTGTCGAACAAAGCGAGTTTGGTGCGGTTGCGGGTCAGATGATCGCGATAGCCGGCCAGAAGCTTGCGGTTCTTGGCCAGCTTGATCGCCAGCGCTTCATATTCATGGAGATTCTTTGTCACCAGCTCGGGCAGGTCCGCGGCGTGAAGCAGGCTGGAGGCCACCCGTCCCGCGAACGCGTCGCCCCGGCAAGTCAACAGCGGCAAGCCCGCCCACAGCGCATCGCTGCCCGTGGTGTGCGCGTTATAAGGCAGCGAATCCAGGAACAGGTCGCCCAGCATCAGGCGGGCCAGATGAGGGCGGTTCTCGATCTGGGGCGCGAAGATCAGGCGCGAAGGCTCCACGTTGGCTTTCGCCGCCTCGCGGCCCAGATTGGCGGCGAAGCGCGGATTGCTTTCCAAGAGCCAGAGCACGCTTCCCGGCACCGCCTTGAGCAGCCTCAGCCATGCCTGGAACATCTCCGGCAGGATCTTGTAGGCATAATTGAAATGGCAGAAGACGAAATCCTCGTCCTTCAGGCCATGCCGGCTCCGCGTCTCCGGCACCGGATGGGGACGCTGACTGTCGTTGATCTGATAGGAGTGGGGCAGCTTGACCACTTTCTCGGTGAAGAATTTCTCCTCGCCCTCGGCGATCACATGGGCGTCGGCCAGGATGTAATCCATATAGTCGGCGCCCAGGGTTCCGGGAAAACCCAGATAATTGACCTGGACCGGCGCCGGATGATGAGCGAAGACGCCCATCCGCATGGCACCGAAATAGCCGTTGAGATTGACCAATATGTCGATGTCCTGCGCCTCGATCAGTTTTGCGGCGTCCTGGTCCGACAGCGATTGGATGGGAATGAAGCGGTCGAACGCCATGTTCACCCGCCGCCGCATCGGGCTCTGGTCGTCGCGGCTGTTGTCGAAGCCCACCACTTCGAAGCGGCTGCGGTCATGTTGCTCGAACAGGCCCGCCGCCAGATACATGGTGGCCTGGGCGCGGAATTCCCCGCACAGATAGCCGATGCGGAATTTTCCCGGCCGGCGCTGCCGTCTTGGCTTCAGCGCGAAGGGTGGATATCGATCGTTCGCATAGATCCGGGCACAGGCCAGAAGATCGGCCGGCGACGACGAGAGCGCCTGATAAACATAAGGCTCGACCACGCGCTGGCCCGCGCGCACGCCTTGGTCGAGGGCCGCTCGCTCGCGCCCGAAACCTTGCCAGTCGCCCGCATGCATCTTCAGGTGCAAGAGATCGCCCCGCGCGTAGGGGTAATCGGGCTTCGCCGCCACCAGCCGGGCAAGATCGGCGGTCGCCCCCATCACATCGCCCTTGCGCGTCCACAAGAGATTGGCGCGGCTGGAAAGCGCTTCCGGCATGTCGGGCTGCCTCGCCAGCGCCCGGTTGTAACTCTCCAGCGCCTGGTCCATATCGCCCGTCGCGCGGAGCACATTGGCGCGATTGACCAATGCGCCCGGATGGTCGGGCCGCTCTTTCAGGATGCGATCGAACTCCGCCAGGGCATCGGCCGCCATTCCCTGGGCCTGGAGCGCCAGACCGCGATTGTTGCGCGCTTCCACATAATCGGGACGCGCCATCAGCGCCCGGTCGGCGCTTTCCACCGCCGCGGCCGGCCGGTTCATTGCCATCAACACCAGGCCGCGATTGTTCCAGGCATCGGCGTTGGCCGCGTCCAGGCCCACCGCCCGATCGAAATCGGCCAGCGCTTCCTCATGACGGCCAAGCTTGTGGAGCAGCGCGCCGTGATTGTTCCAGGCGCGGCTGTTTGCCGGCACCGCCTCCACCACCCGATCGAGCGCGGCAAGCGCCTCGGCATGCCGCCCCACCCCTTCCAGCGCGATGCCGTAATTGGCCAGCATCTCGGGCGTGGCGGGTTGGAGCTTGAGCGCGCGCTCGATGTAGGGAAGCGCCTCGCCGGCGCGACCCTGGTGCAGTCGGATCAGCCCCATCAGGTGCAGGGCCGGGTAGAAATTGGGGTCCTGGGCCAGCGCCTTCAGGTAAAGCGGTTCGGCCTCGTTCAGCCGTCCGGCCTTGTGCAGCGCCAGCGCTTCTTGAATCCACTGTTGAAGCATGGGCACGCCTGTTACACTGGTTGCTGCTAAAGCGGTATCCGATCAGACGAAAACACCCATGTCATGCCCGCCCCCGGGTCCGCGCGAAGCGCGGCCCGAGAGTAAACTCCAGCGGGCATCCAGCAAATCCTTCAACAGGTCTGGATTCCCGCTTGCGCGGGAATGACAATATCGAGTGCGCTTCCGCCTCAATGAAATCGGCTCCAGTGTAGGCGAGCAAACCCGCCCTTTCCAAGCCGCCGAGGAAACCGCTTGATTGCGCCCATTTCGGGGCCTCGAGGCGGTGGGCCAGGCCAACCTGCCCGGCGCAAGCACGACGGTGCTCCATTTCTGCAAGCCTATCACTACTGCCTGATGGACAGTGGCGCCTCGCCCGGGTTCGTGGTTGGGCTTGTGCCGTATGGCCCTAGTGGCCACTTGGGTGCAAGAGTGTAGCCCTTGGCGATCATGCAGGACCGAATTTCGGTTCGCTCCTTTTCGACATTCAAAGAACGGCCGTCGGGAGTATAGCCTATGGCAGCAGGGGGCTGCTGGTCTGCATAGGCGAAACACGCATTTTCATCCTGAATGTATTGGGTATCGGTTGTGTTGCCCTTCTCATAAACATCATGCCCACACCCTGCCAACGTGGTCGCCGCGATCACGCTTATGAAAAGAAGCGCAGTGGTCCGGTTCATGCGAGGCTCCGAATGTTGCCAGTCGCTTAGAAAGCGATCTTGCCGGTCAGCATCTGCCAATACATCGCCCAGTCGCCCATGAAGCTGTAAAGCGGATAACGAAAGGTGGCGGGGCGGTTTTTCTCGAACGTCAGGTGCGAGAACCAGGCAAAGCCATAGCCCGCGGCCAGCGCGCCCACGAACCACCAGGGATCGCCGGTGACGAACAACCCCAAGAGGCATAACAAGGCCACGCTCGAGCCCAGGAAATGCAGCCGCCGCGTGGTGCGGTTTGCGTGCTCGCTCAAATAGAAAGGATAGAATTCCGCGAAGCTGGAATAGTCCCGCATCGTGTCATTCCGCCGATGATTCCGCCGACGTCACATAGACCCGGCCCACCCCCGGCACGACATACATATGCAGATGTTGCAGCACGTCCATGCCGATCACCAGGTCGGGGATGCGTTCGAACCGGGGCTTGCGGGTAGAGAGGTCAGTCATCC
>DATNFZ010000073.1:0-31531 GCA_035606155.1 Rhizomicrobium sp.
GTGAGCGCTTCACGTCCACCCGATAGAAACGCTCGGTCAACCGCGGCACGGCGGTGGCCGGTATCCCCTCGCCGTCATCCGCCACCGAAGCATGAAGCTGGCCATCTCCTTCCGTGGACATGTCGAGCTTGATCCAGACATGACCGCCTTCGCGGCCATATTTGATGGCGTTGTGGACCAGGTTCTGGAACAACTGGATCAGCTCGTCGCGATCGCCGATCACTTGCGGCAGGTTGGCCGCGGCGGCAATGGTGACAGTGATGCGGTCGGCGCTCGACAAGGGTTCCAGCGCCTCCACGGCTTCGCGCACCACCCTCTCCAGCGACACCCGTCCACTGGGCGGCATATGCTCGTTCAACTCGATGCGGGTAAGCGAGAGAAGATCGTCGATCAACCGGCGCATGCGCGCGGTCTGCGCGCTCATGATCTCCAGAAAAGCTTCCCTGGCTGCCTCGTCATCCTTGGCGTGGCCGCGCAGCGTGTCGATGAAACCGGAGACAGCCGCCAGCGGCGTGCGCAACTCGTGACTGGCGTTGGCGACGAAGTCCTTGCGCATCTGCTCGATGCGGCGTGTGGCGGTGAGATCGTGCAGCATAAGAACCACCACGCTTGGCGCGACATTCACACGCGCGCAATAGGCCTCGTAATAGCGCTCGATCGGCACCGGCAAGGTGAACTGCGCGGCCGCCGGTTCGCCATCGGCCATGGTCTGCGCCACGCCATTGAGAATTTCGGGATTGCGCAACACCGCGCTGACGGGTTTTTCCTCGACCGAGGACCCCACCACGCTTCGCATCGATTCGTTGAGGAAGAGGATTTTGGCGCTTTCGTCCAATAGCATCACCGGCACCGGCATCTGGGCCAGCATCTTGCGCACCATGGGTGACAGGATCGCCACCATCGGCTCTTCCGACGTGGGCATGCGCGGAGCAGGGAATTGGGATGGGGGCGCGACAAAGCGCACGATCACGGCGGTGGCGACAAGGAGCAGCAATACCCCGACGACTGCACCGGGCCCCCGCCATGACCATAGCCCCCCCGCCAACGCCATCCCCAGCGCAATGGTCCAGAGTCGCCGGCGCAACAGGTCCAACAGAGGCGTCATGATTCGCCTGCTTTGTGCGTCACAAACTATAACCCGGTTTGCGAATGATTTTTGTTACCAAGCATCTTCAGTCGAATGCGGGTCGGCGGCGCTCCTTTTTGATCCGGCCGCGGCGCGTCTTGCTGTCGGTTCGGCGCGCCTTGCTGGCCCGGCTGGGCTTGGTGGCCAGCCGGGGCTTGGGCGGCCGGGTCGCGGCAAGAAGCAGGTCGGTCAGCCGGGCGCGGGCATCGGCGCGGTTTCTCGCCTGCTCGCGGAAGCGCCGTGCGGTGATGGTGATCGCCCCTGCCCCGTCCAACCGGGAATCCGCCAACGCCAAGAGCCGCGCCTTGACCGGCTCGGGCAGGCTTGGGCTGTTGCGGACATCGAAACGCAGCTTGACCGCGCTCGCCACCTTGTTGACGTTCTGGCCGCCCGGACCGGAGGCGCGGACAAAGCTTTCCTCAAGCTCGGCCTCGGGGATCACCAGCCCACGCTTTATGAATAAGCCGCTCATAAAGCCGCCTTTAGCGCGGCGGGCAGAGCTTGTATAGCTGACCCATGAGCAGCCACGGCTTCGACCCCAACCGGCTTCAGCGTCTTCATGACGTGATTGCCCGCAATTACGTGGAAAGCGGCGCCATTCCCGGTTCCCTGATCATGATCTGGCGTCAAGGGGGATTGTCCTGGCTCAGCATGTCGGGCGTGACTGATATCGCCAGCAAGGCGCCCATGCGCGAGGACGCCATCTTTCGCATCTATTCCATGACCAAGCCCATCACCGCGGTGGCGCTTCTGATGCTGATGGAGCAGGGCAAGATCGCCCTGGATGATCCCGTGTCGCGCTTCATCCCCGGCTTCGCCAATCTGGAGCTCTATGCAGGCGGTGTGCTGGGCGGCTTCGTCACCAAGCCCTGTCCCCGACCGATGAAAGTGGTGGACCTGTTGCGCCACACTTCGGGTCTTACCTATGGCGTCCTCAACCGCACCAATTTGGACGCTGCCTATCGCAAGCTCAAAGTGGCCGAGCCCGGCATGGAAGGTGGCATGAAGGGACTGATCGGCACCTTGGAAAAATTGCCCTTGGAATTCGCGCCCGGCGAGACCTGGAACTATTCGGTGGGCCTGGACGTCGCGGCGTATCTGGTGGAACTGATCTCGGGCGAGCGTTTCTCGGAATTCCTGCAGCAGAAGATCTTTCTGCCGCTGGGCATGATCGACACGGATTTTGTGGTGACGGCCAGGAAGCGCGACCGTTTCACCACCTGCTATTACGTGAAGGAGGGCGCGCTTCAAATCTTCGATGACGTCAAGGATTCCATTTACTATCAGCCGCCGCTGCTGGAATCGGGAGGCGGCGGGCTGGTGAGCACCGCCGAGGATTACATGCGCTTCTGCCGCATGCTGTTGAATGGCGGCACCTTGGGCCAGACCCGCCTCCTCAGCCCCAAGACGGTCGAATTGATGACCATGAATCATCTTCCCGGCGGGCGCGAGATGACGGAGATCATGCCCTCCACCGGCGTCTTCAATGAAAGCGGCTATGCCGGCGTGGGCTTTGGCCTTTCCGTGGCGATGACCCAAAATCTGGCGCATGCCGGCATCCCCGGCACGGTGGGCGAATATTCCTGGGGCGGTGCGGCGGGGACCTATTTTTTCAACGATCCCAACGAGGACATGGCAGTAGTGTTCATGTCGCAAGTATTGTTCGCGCCCGGCCGGGTCAGGCTTCGGCGCGATATCCGCACCCTGGTCTATAGCGCGATCACGGAGTCGTTCGCGTGATCCTGGAAAATTTCGACATCACCGAATGGTCGGGAACGATCGACGATCAGACACGGGGGCGGGCGCAAAGAGCGTTGGAACATGGCAAGCTGCTCTATTTTCCCCACCTGCCGTTCCGCCTTTCCAACAGCGAAAACGAATTCCTCGATGGCTCCCTTACGGACGGCAAGGCCAAGAATATCAGTCTCGATCCCGCCAGCGGCAAATTGCAGGGCAGTTCGGCCGAAGGCGAACGTGCGCGGCGGCTTGCCGGCATGATCGAACGTTTCGGTGCCGGCGCCACGCGTTTCGTCAAAGACCTTCTGCCCAATTATGGCAGCGTAGAGCGGGCGCGCACCTCGTTCCGTCCCGTGGAAGTGGAAGACCGGCCCTATTCGGTGATCCAGGATGACCGGCTTCTGCATGTGGACGCCTTTCCGTCACGGCCGATGCGGAACGGCCGGCGCATCCTGCGTTTTTTTTCCAATGTGGCGCCGCCGGGGGGAAGCGCGCGGCATTGGCAGGTGGGGGAGGATTTCGCGGATTTCGCCGCCAAATTCGCGCCCCAGGTCAAGCCGCACCTTCCGGGCAAGAGCTGGCTGTTCGACAAATTGGGCGTCACGCGCGGACGCCGCTCAAGGTATGACGAGATGATGCTGTCGCTGCATGACGCGGCCAAACGCGACGCCGCCTATCAGGCCCATGCGCCGCATACATCGTTGATCTTTCCGCCCGGATCGAGCTGGCTGGTCTATACCGACCAGGTGCTGCATGCCGCGCTCAAGGGCGAGTTCGCGCTGGAGCAGACGTTCCATTTCGACGTGGCAGAGATGGGCGAGCCGGACCAGGCACCGATACGAGTTTTAGAACGAATTACCGGAAGAGCGCTCACCTAGAGCGCAATCCGAAAAGTGTGAAGCGGTTTTCGGAAAAAATTGCGCGATAAATTAAAAACCTAGAGCATGATCGCGATTCAAAGAAACGCGATCATGCTCTAGGCTGCGATCTCAGCCAGCTTCGCGCGGAGTGAGGCGCGGTCAAACGGCTTGAGGATGAAATCATTTGCGCCCGCCGCCAGAGCATGGGCGATTTCGCCCGCGTCATTCTCGGTGGTGGCGAACAGGATCACCGGACGCTGGCCGTTCTGCTGCCCCCGCAAACTCTTGACGAACTCCACCGCCGGCATCGACGGCAGATCCCAATCGAGGAAGATCAGATCGGGCATCTTCTCGCGGCAGGCGTCGAGCGCGCCCATGCCGTCCTCGGCCTCCCCGATGGCGAACTGCAATTCCTCGAATATGCGCCGGGCTACCGTGCGCATGACTCGGCTGTCGTCCACGACCAGACAATTCTTCATCGGATGACACGTCCCCTGGCTGGCCTTTCGGGCCAACGGCGGGAGAGATTAGAAGAGGATCGTAAATGTTTGCTTGCAACGGCCCGTGAGCCGACTAAGCCGCTGTTATCTCGACAAAACCTTCGCCGGCCTTGACGGTGAGCGTGCCATGAACGGTCTTGGCCAGACGATGGGTGAGATAGGGTTGGATACCGCGGGCATCTATCGGCGCCGCCGGCTCTGCGCCTTTCAGCGTGCGTTCCACTTCCTCGCCGATGCGGGCCACCTGGCCCGAGGCATGAACGCGAAAGCGGGGCGTGCCGGCCTCGGCTTCGACCCGGACCACGCCGCCGCGCGGCAGGCAATCGGAACCCAGGAGCGCCGAATTCATCAACAACTTGGCCCAATCCTTGGCCCAATAGGTCTGGGGCACATTCCATTCCAGCTTGACTTTGCCGCCTTCGAGCAAGCCCTGAACCAGACGGCCCATCTCGCCCAGATCGAGTTCGGCGCCGGCCGAACCGGCCGCGCCGAAGGCAATCCGCATGAACTGGATGCGGGCAAGCGCCTGGTTGGCGCTGGTCGCGACCAGACGGATGGCGTCGTCGCGCATGGCGGCATCGCGCTCATCCTCGAGCACCTCGAGTCCGTTGACCACCGCGCCCAGGGGGCCGACAAGGTCATGGCAGACCCGGCTCACCATCAAGGCGGAGAACTCAATCTCGTTCATTTCTACCCCCAACAGTCCGCCGATTCCGAGCGGACATCTCCCCGCGATGGTGTTAGGCACGGGGATAAAAGCCGGTGCTACAGTTTTCAAATGGCAACCAAACTCGGGCGGTCTTAAGGAATGATTAAGGACGACGCAACCGCGGCTCGCCTTGCCGCCATCGCCGCCGCTGCCGGAACGGTGGTCATGCGCCATTACCGCGAAGGCGCCAAGCCACGTCTCAAGGAAGATTGGACGCCGGTAACTGACGCCGACGAGGAGGCGGAGGCCATGATCCTCAAGGCGCTGGCGCGGGATTTTCCCGGGGTTCCGGTGGCCGCCGAAGAGGAAGTGGCTGCGGGCCGCGGCTGCAAGCCCTGTGCGCATTTCTTCCTGGTCGATCCCCTGGACGGGACCCGGGAATTCCTCAAACGCAATGGCGAATTCACCGTCAATATCGCGGAGATAAAAGACGGTATTGCCGTGGCCGGCGTGGTTTATGCGCCGGCAAAGGCCCGCCTTTTCCTTGGCGATCGAAACGGGGCGTTCGAAATCCTTCACGATCCCGATGGGCACTTGGATCTCACCTCCGCCCGCGCCATCAAGGCGCGCGTGCCGGCGGATGACGGGTTTGTGGCGGTGGGAAGCCGCAGTCATCCCGACAAGGAGACCGGCGCCTTCCTGGCCCGCTTTGCGGTCAAGGACATCATCACCGCAGGTTCGTCTTTGAAATTCTGTCTGGTGGCCGCAGGCGAAGCCGATATTTATGCACGCGCCGGACGGACCATGGAGTGGGACACGGCCGCGGGACATGCCGTGGTGAACGCGGCGGGCGGTTCGGTCACGCGCTGGGACGGCACACCGTTTCTCTACGGCAAGCCGAACTTCGAGAACGGCGCGTTCGTGGTGCGGGGTGCGATAAGATAACCGCGCAGTATTTTGCGGCTTGCCCAGGAGGATCGCGCAGAGCGGGCATATGGCCGTGGCACGTCCGACGCCGCCAAGACGCAAAAGACAAGCGGTCTTAGAAATTATCCGTATCGCGGCGGCCTTCGTAGACATACTGGCGCCACCAATAAAGAAAGAGCACCGACAAGGACAAGCTCAGGAGAATGATCGGCAAATTGATCGTAACCGGCGGATCATAGAGCTGAACCTGGAACGCGATCACCAGTCCCAGCAGGTTCAAGCCCAACAGGCGCGCCAATTTCTTGGCTTTGCCTGGCGTGAACTTGCGGAAAAATCTCCGGTTGCTGCGCATCGCGTCACGGTTGTGGAACTCACGTCAGCGATCCATATCATGGCGGGATGAGTAAAAGATTAACACCATCAAGCCTGCGCCCACGAGAAAGGTGACGACTGCGCCCATCACCATGAACACCCATCCCAGGGGTGACATTTTGACCCCGCTCATCGCGTTCCAGGACCTCACCGCATACCATCCGGCCCAGCCGAGCATCCCCAGCATGATCAGGATCGCCAGGATACCGAAGGCGGAAAGCCCCGATCCGCTTGCATCTTTTCGCTTGTCATCCGGCTTTTGTGACGTCATGGGCAAATCCTTTCCCCGGCCGTAACCATACCCAAACAACGTGGCCGCTGTAAAAATGCCTAAATTTGGGACACACTGGCTCCGGCAGACGGTCGAAGGGATACTCATGAACCGCAAGGAATTCATCGCCGGTCTGGCGTCGCTGATGCCGGGGGCGCTGCTGGTGCCGGGGATCGCGCGGGCGGACGACCTGGGCGACAACGCCAAATACACCGCCAACGAGATCACCAAGGCGGGCGCGGATTTCTTCGGCATCACCACCGAGGCGATGGCCAAGGCGGTGCAGCACATTTTCGGCGATCTGGGCGAGCCCGATGCCTATATCAAGGGCGACGAAGGTTCCGGCGCCTTTATCGTGGGTCTGCGTTATGGCTCGGGTTACCTGATCCGCAAGACCCGCGATCCCATGATGGTCTATTGGAAGGGCCCCTCGGTCGGCTTCGATTTCGGCGGCAACGCGTCGAAGGTCTTCACCCTGATCTATAACCTTGGCGAGGATCGCCGCCTGTTCCAGCGCTTTCCAGGCGTGGAAGGCAGCATCTATTTCGTCGCCGGCTTGGGCGTGAACTACCAGCGTTCGGGCGGCGTTACCTTGGCGCCGATCCGCACCGGCGTGGGTTTCCGCGCCGGCGCCAATGTGCAGTACCAAGTCTATTCGGAGAAGAGAGACTGGTTTCCGCTTTAAGTCTCAGCTCGTTGCTTCTGCCGGCCCTTCGATCTTGCCGGCCGGCGCGGGCAGATAAAGAAGCAATGCGGCGGCCACATAGATGGATGAGAAGGTGCCCACCACGATGCCGAACAGGATGGGCGCCGAGAAATCGAACAGGTTCGGCCCACCGAAGATGAACAGCGGCAGCAGCGACATGGCGGTGGCCGCCGACGTGAGGATGGTTCGCGTCACCATCTGATTGGTAGAAAGATTGATCAAATCACCCAGGTTCATGCGCTTGTATTTGCGCCTGTTCTCGCGGATACGGTCGAACACCACCACCGTGTCGTTGATCGAATAACCGGCCAGCGTCAACAGCGCCGCCACGGCGGTCAAACCGAAATCCAATCGGAATACCGAGAACAAGCCCGCCGTCACCAGCACGTCATGGCCGGTGGCGACCGCAGCCCCGATGCCGTACTGCCACTCGAAGCGGACCGCGACGTAGATCGTGATCATCAGGATGGCGAGCAAGGTGGCGATCACGCCGTCATGAAACAATTCCTGGCTCACTTTGGGACCCACCACGGTGGTGCTGCGCACGGCATAGGACGGCCCGAGCTTGCCCTTGATCGCCTGCGCCACCGCCTGGTCCGCCGCATTCTGGTCCTGGCCCTTGGCTTGCCGCGGTTGCACGCGGATCAAGACGCAACTGTTGGCGGGATGATCGCATTCGCCACCGCCGAAATACTGCAATTGCGACTCGCCAAAGCCCAGCGAGTTGATTTCCTCGCGCATGGTGCCGATGTCCAGCATATGGGCGGCTTTCACTTCCATCAAGACGCCGCCGGTGAAATCGATGCCCAGGTTGAACCCCTGCCAGGCGATGGAAAGGATCGAAACCAGCAGCAGCAGCCCATCAATGGCGAAGGCGAAATAGCGCATGCCTACGAAATCGATGTCGGTAGCTTCGGGGATGAATCTGAGAAGCGGCATGAAGGGTCTTTCAGGACAATGAGGCGTAGGCGCTGGAACTTATAGGCCGGAACGAGGCTGAACAAGCCCGGGAGCCGCAATGCCGGCTTGGATGACTTCCCGCAGCTGCCGCCATAAGCTTGAAGGGATTTCGTAAAACCACTTTTCGAGGAAGAACCATGGCCAAGAAGTCCGGAAAAGCGAAAAGCCAAAGGCTGGAGACGCCCACCGACCTGTCGAACAACGCCACGCCTGAACTGGCCGAAGCCTTGAACCGCCTGGTGGCGGATAATTTCGCGCTTTACCTGAAGACCAAGAATTTCCATTGGCATGTCTCGGGCGCGCATTTCCGCGACTATCACCTCCTGTTCGACGAGCAGGCCCAGCAGATCTTCGCCTCGATCGACGATTTGGCCGAACGGGTGAGGAAACTGGGCGCGCGCACGGTCCATTCGGTAGGTGAGGTTGCCAGACTCAAGACGGTTGCCGACAACGACAAGGCCTATGTCGCGCCCGTCGATATGATCCGCGAGCTGATGGCCGACAACAAGAAGATGATGCAGCAGATGCGCGCGCTGCATGAATTGTGCGATCAGCACAATGACGTCGCCACCGCCTCGATCCTGGAGAATTTCATCGACCAGACCGAGCGGCGGAACTGGTTCCTGTTCGAGGCCAGCCGCAAGGCGTGAGTGAGGCGCCTCTTTCGCACCGGGCGAAAGAGGTGTTCTTTCTCACATATGGCCGTGCCGCGCCGGCTGAACTTGCGAGAATTTTCCCAGCATGCAGATTTGACCCGACCGAAGCACCCGGATGCGCTCCAGGTTCTCGCACACCGTTCCGTCCGGATTGCGCACGTTCCAGACGAAGCCGTCGAAGCGCAGATCCGGGCAGGAGCCATGCAGATCGTTGCGCCACACCGAACCGTCACGCATCTTGAAGAGTATGGACGCGCCGTCCTTTTGCGGGTCGGTCTGCACCATGTCTTGAGTACGCAGGCAAATCGGCGCCGCCTCCACCCCAGACGCGAACATCGTCGCCGCGATCGCGGCCATGAACCAGGTCTTCATCATCACTTCCTCCAATGCCCCTCCAGGCACTTTCCGAAGCAACTCGATCCCTACCGCTCGCCGGATGCGAATGTGTGATGACCGGCGGGCTCAAGCTGGGTGAACTTGCCGAGAGCACACACTTCGGCGCTGCGGATTACCGAAATGGTCTGTTCGTTCTCGCAAACCTGCGCCATCGGATTGGATGTCGTCCAAGTGAACCCGTCCCATCTCAGGTCCGGGCAACGGCCGCGCAGATCGTTGCGCCACACCGACCCGTCCGTCATGCGAAACGTGATCGCGGTGCCGTCGGGCGACGGCGAGGTTTGGGCGATGCTGCGGGTGGCGAGGCAGATCGGCGCCTTGCCGGGCTGGGCTGAGGCAGTTTGAACCGTGATCAGCAGTGAAGCCGCCACGCCGGTCAAAAGGATCGTCTTCATGGATATCTCCATAAACTCACACCCTCCGCGCCTATTGTCGCGCAACGACCCCAAGCTCTCAAGCCCCGGTAAGGTGAAAACGGCCGTAAATTGGCGAGGTTGCTTGACGTACAGCGTCTCCTATGTCCAATGAATGCTCGCTTTTCTGCTTTGTGGAGCCTTCCTTTGTCCGCTGTGCCCGCCCAAATCACCATCACTTTGCCGGACGGCAAGACGATGCAGTTCGCCAAGGGCATAACGGGGGCGGAGATCGCGCAGGCCATCGGTCCCGGCCTTGCCAAGGCCGCGCTGATTCTCGAAGTGGATGGCAAGGAATGGGACCTTTTCCGCCCCATTGAGGCGAATGCGCATGTCCGCATCATCACCAAGAAAGACGAGAAGTCGCTGGAGTTGATTCGCCACGATGCAGCCCATCTTCTGGCGATGGCGGTGCAGGAGCTTTATCCCGGTACCCAGGTCACGATCGGCCCGGCGATCGAGGACGGATTCTATTACGACTTCGCCCGCAACGAGCCCTTCACTCCCGAAGACCTGCCCAAGATCGAAGAGCGGATGCGCGAGATCGTCAAACAGGCGCGGCCCACCCGCCGCGAAGTGTGGCCGCGCGACAAGGCGATAAAGCATTTCCGCGACATCGGCGAAGCTTACAAGGCCGAGCTGATCGAAAGCATTCCCGCGGGCGAGGATGTCTCGATCTATTGGCATGGCGACTGGCACGATCTCTGCCGCGGCCCCCATTTCCGCACCACCGCCGAGATCGGCGACGCTTTCAAGCTCACCAAGATCGCCGGCGCCTATTGGCGCGGCGACGCCAAGAACGCGCAACTCCAACGCATCTACGGTACCGCCTGGCGCGACAAGAAAGAGCTCGAGGCCTATCTTGAGCGCCTGGTGGAAGCGGAGAAGCGCGACCATCGCAAACTGGGCCGCGAACTGGAGCTGTTCACCTTCTCGCCGGACGTGGGTGCCGGCCTGCCGCTTTGGATGCCCAACGGCATGGTGATTCGCCAGGAGTTGGAATTCCTGGCGCTGCAGGAAGAGCGCAAGGACGGCTATCGCCGGGTGGCGACACCACACATCACCAAGGAGGCGTTATTCTACCGCTCACGCCACCTTCCCTATTACGGGGAGTCGATGTACTCGCCGCTCGATATCGACGGCGAAAATTATTATCTGCGGCCGATGAACTGCCCCTATCACCATTTGATCTTCGGGGCGACGCGCCATTCCTACCGCGAATTGCCGCTGCGCATCGCCGAATATGGCCAGGACTACCGCTATGAAGCGTCAGGCGGATTGTCGGGGCTGATGCGGGTGCGCGGTTTCTGCATGAACGACGCCCATATCTATTGCCGTTACGACCAGGCCAAGGACGAGTTCATCAAGGTCATGCGGCTGCATGCCCGCTATTACGATCTGATGAACATCAAAGAATATTATATGCGCCTGTCGCTGCCCGACCTGAACAAGCTGGACAAGTATGTCGACCAGCCGGACAAGTGGCTGAAGGCGCTCGACATCATCAAAGAGGCAATGAAAGAGTCGGGTTACGCCTATGTCGAAGGCCCGGGCGAAGCCGCCTTCTACGGCCCCAAGATCGACTTTATGATTAAATCAGCGATCGGCACCGAATACACCATCTCGACCAACCAGTTGGACTTCCTGGCGACCCAGACCTTCGATCTCAGCTATATCGGCGAAGATGGCGCGGACCATGCTGTCTATGTGATCCATCGCGCGCCGCTCGGCACCCATGAGCGCTTCACCGCCTTCCTGATCGAGCATTATGCCGGCGCCTTCCCGGTCTGGCTGGCGCCAATCCAGGTCAGGGTGATCCCCATCAGCGAGAAAGTGGCCGATTACGCCCAGAAGGTGATGGATGCCCTGTTCGCCGCTCCGGTGGTCAATGGCACGGCAGGGTTGAGGGTGGATATCGACACCTCCAACGAGCGGATGCAAAAGAAGATTCGCGACGCCCAACTGCAGAAAATCCCCTACATGCTGGTGGTGGGCGAGCGCGAGGCTCAGGAAGGCAAGGTCGCGGTCCGGCTCAGGTCGGGCAAGGACTTGGGCGCCATGCCCTTGGAACAATTCACCGCCCGGATCAAACAGGAAGCCGAATCCCGCAAGGATGTGGCGGAATAACCCTTTCCCGGACGCTTGGGACCGCCTATCTTGGCGGCAGTCCGGCCCCTTTGCCGGACAGCGCCACACCGGCGCGTCAGACGAAAGGCTCCCGTTTGCGTCCATGATCGAACTCGTTTCGCTTGGCTCCGACGGAACCGGCGAAATGCTGGCGCGCGGTTATTGAAGGAGAGAGAGCCATAGTTCCCAGACGATTTCAGCAAAATGCGCCCGCTCCCGCCAAGGATGGGCCGCGCATCAACGAAGAGATCACGTCGCGCACCATCCTATTGATCGGCGATGACGGGCACAAATACGGCGAGATCGGCACAGACGACGCCCGCGCCCTGGCGGAAGAAAAAGGCTTCGATTTGGTCGAGGTTTCGCCCGACACCAAGCCGCCCGTGGTCAAGTTGATGGACTATGGCAAATACAAATACGAACAACAGAAGAAGGCCGCCGAAGCCCGCAAGAAGCAGAAAGTCATCGAGATCAAGGAGATCAAGATGCGCCCGACCATCGACGATCACGACTATGACGTGAAGATGCGGGCGATGAAACGCTTCTTCGACGATGGCGACAAGGTCAAGGTCACCTTGCGCTTTCGCGGCCGCGAGATGGCGCACCAGCATCTGGGCATGGAGCTCTTGACCCGGGTCCAGAAGGACACCGAGGTCTTCGCCAAGCTCGAGCAATATCCCAAGATGGAGGGCCGTCAGATGATGATGGTTCTTGCTCCGCGCTAATCGCGTGGAGCAAGACGCCGGCGGCGGCCAAGCCGCGGACCGAGTGTCTGGCGGATTTGGCCGCAGACGGCGTCAGGAGGGGGCAACCGTCAGCGAATCGCCCGCCCTCCGATGATGCTTTTATGGCTGTCACACGCCATAAAATTGTATCCAAATCTCTCATAAGGCAGATGTGAAGGAACATCCTCTACGGAGCCGCGTTTCACCGCAACCCGAAAGGCCGCACGGGCGCGCTTTTCGTGAGCAACCAGAGGAATCAGCAATGAATTTCAAGACCGCCGCCATCCTCGCCGTCCTGGGCAGTGCGCTGGCCGTTTCCAGCGCCCATGCCGCTGTTACCGTACGATTCGATATAGGCAATGTCGCCAGAGGCTATTCCGACGGCTATTACGACAACGACCAGCACTGGCACCGTTGGCGTCATCATGCCGATATGATGCGCTTCCGCGAGGCCCATGCCGACATGTACCACCAATGGCGCCACAACGACCGCCGCCATCACGACGAGCATTAAAGCGTCGAATCCTGTCTGAACGAGGGGCCGTCTCACGGGCGGCCCCTTTTTCATGCGCGGGTGCCCCCTCGCTGCTAGGATAGGCAAACCGGTGCGGGGGGAACATGAGGCAGGGATTCAAATTGAGCGCGATCGGCCAGATCTCGCGCAAGGTTGGCGACATTGCCGCCGCACGACGCTGGTACGGGGAAGTGCTGGGCCTCACCCATCTTTATTCCTTCGGCAAACTCGCCTTCTTCGATTGCGGCGGCGTGCGGCTGTTCCTGTCGGAGGAAGGCAATGGCAAAGACGATTCCATCCTCTATTTCCGCGTGAACGATATTCACCAAGCCTGCCGCACGCTCGCGGACCGCGGCGTGATATTCGTGGATGCACCGCATCTGATCCATCGCCATACGAACGGGACGGAAGAATGGATGGCGTTCTTCAACGACAATGACGGCAAGATGCTGGCGGTGATGGCGCAAATTCGGCAAGGCGAGTAAGACCTGGCGGGTCGAGTCTTCCGGAACGGGAGCGCCGCATGGGCGCTATCACCCTGATGTATTTGAGGTGATTGTCCCATGCGGAACCTTCTGATCGGCGCTGCCGCCTTGGCTTCCATGATGCTGTTGGCCACCGGCGGCCAAGCATCACCGTCAGACGAAGCATTGCCTGCAGGGTTCAACGATGCAGTCTATTACAGTGTTGCGATCGATCGCCCAGACGCGCAGTTCACGCCGCAGCCGATTTAAGCCTGCATCTGCTCGTAACGGCGCTGCATCTCCAGGAAGACGTCGTCCAGCACGCGGCCTTGGGCATAGGCGGACAGATTGTCGGGCCGGGCAACGCCGGGCTTGAGGCGCGGACAGGGATCATCTTCTCCGATCACGGTCTTGATACCGACCACACCGGCCCAGATGGGAAGAGCATAATCCTCTTCGTCATCCGCGACATTCTTGGCCCGGACCTTGGCAGACGCTTCCTCGATGCGCATGCCGATCACGGTAACGGCTTTGACTTCCTGGGGATCGTTGGACCGCAAGGTGGCGGCACGGCCCGGAAAGAGACGGTCCACCACGGCGGCCAGCGCCCTGGCCTTGGCCTCGGGGGCATCGACGATATGCGCGGTGCCGAAACACATGGCCGAGCGGTAATTCAGCGAGTGATGGAAGCCGGAACGCGCCAGCACCAACCCGTCCAGATGCGAAACAGTCAGACAGGTGGGGATGCCGCCCTTCAAGTGGCGCAACATGCGGCTGGCCGAGGAGCCGTGCCAGTAAAGCATGTCGTCTTCCCGCCAGAACATGGTGGGCGTGCAATAGGGCTGGCCGTTGATCGCATAGGCGACGTGACAGAGCAGCGCCGCGTCCAGGATCGCAAATACCGCCGCCTGGTCGTAAGAGCCGCGCTCATGCAGGCGCTTGACGCGGTTGCGCTCGGTGACGGCGAAACTATGGTCGCTCACGATGTTGAATCCCAAAGCTGCCCGGCCAGAATGGGAGGCCAACTGAACTTGAGCAAGCGCGCCCTGCGCAACCCGGCTAAGCGCAGGCCTTCACCGCATCCGCCACCGTGGCGAAATCGGCATTGCCGCCGGAAATCACCAGAACCACCGTCTTGCATTCGATCTTGCCGGCCAAAAAAGCCGCCAAACCCGCTGCGCCGCCCGGCTCGACCAGCAATTTGAGCCTGGTCGCAGCAAAGGCCACGGCGCGGGTCAATTCGGCGTCGGTGACCACCAAGCCCGGGGCGAGAAGCCCATCCGCTGCGGCAAAGACATGATGGCCAGGGGTTGGCGCCATCAGGGCATCGGCGATCGAGAGCTGGCCGCCAGGAGCGGTGGAGCGGGTATGCGCCTCGATCGAGCGCCGCATCCTGTCGAAATTCTCGGGCTCGACGCTGTGTACGAACGCGGCGACACCCGCGCCTTTGAGCGCCAGGGCGATGCCCGTGACCAGACCGCCACCCGAGCAGGGCACGGCCACCGCGTCCAGCGCCACACCCATGCGTGCGGCATCCTCGGCAATCTCCAGGCCTGCGGTGCCCTGACCCGCCATCACCTTGGGATCGTCATAGGGCTTGATCAGGGTCGCGCCACGTTCCTTGCACATGCGGCTCGCGATCGCTTCGCGGTCGTCGCGCACCCGGTCATAGGAAACGATTTCGGCGCCGAAGGCCCGGGTGCCTTCGATCTTGGCCTTGGGCGCGTCGCCCGGCATCACGATCAAGGCGGGAATGCCCAAAACCTGCGCCATCGCCGCCACCGCCTGGGCATGATTGCCGGAGGAAAACGCCACCACGCCGGCGGCACGCTGGTCCTCGGGGATCATCAGGATGCGGTTGGCGGCGCCGCGGAATTTGAACGAGCCGGTGCGCTGCAGCGATTCCAGCTTCAGGAATACCCGGGTGCCGTTGCGCATGGCGCTCAGCACCGGGCTTTCCACCATGGGCGTTCTCACCGCATAGGGCGCAATGCGGGCCGCCGCTTCCTTCACATCGCTGAATTCGGGAACATCAACCATGGCGGGCTTTCAAGGAATCCAACTCGGCGACCAACCCGGCCCCGAAATAATAACCCAGCTCGCTGCGCGCACCCTCGTAGAGGCTGGGACCTTCTCCGGCACAGATCAGGCTTCCATCCGCCACTTCGCCGGAAGCGGTCAACACGCCTTGTTCGAATGTCACGGGGAAAAGCACGCTCACTATCGGTTTGTAGTCATGGTAGTCGAGCTTCTGGTCCAGGCAATAGGTATGGATGGCACAGCCGCGACCGGCAGGATTGCGGAACACGCAAGTCCCCTCCCTGACCGCGGTGCGCAGATGCATGCCGCCGGGAAATTCGTGATCCGCCACCGCCGCGCCCGTGAACCATTCGCTGGCCGGCACGCCGATACGGTCGTGGAAATCCTGGGGCAATGCATTCAGCCGCGCCACATTGCCGAGATCGATATCCACCCCGTGATCGCAGCAGGCGTCGCGGCAAAAGCCGCATTCCAGACAATCGGTGAAATAGCGCAAGGTGAAGATCGCGGAATCGACGGCGCTGAGCACTGGTCCACCTATCGCGCAAGGATAAAGGCGGGAGAGCGCGATCATTAGGCCACCTCCACAATGGCTTCGATCAGGTCTTCGTAGCTCATGCCGGCTTGTGCCGCCGCGGCGGCAAAACCGGCGTCGGGCGAAATGCACGGATTGGTGTTGATCTCCAGGATCAACGGCGTCTCGTCCCTCTCCACCCGGAAATCCACCCGTGCGAAACCGGTAAGGTGGAACAGGGCCCAGACCTTCTCGCAGGATGTCCTCAATGCCTGGGCCAGACGCGGCTCGTTCTGCTCCACGCCGAAGGCGCGCACCGTGCCGTTCCAACCGCTGGAATCCTCTTCCCATTTGGCGTCATAGCCGACGATGCGGGGTTTACCTTCCGGCCAGTGCTCGAAGCGCATCTCCGCCATCGGTAGAACCCGGCCGTCGAGCACTGCGATATTGAACTCGCGGCCCTCAACATAGCGTTCGGCGAACCAATCACCACCGAAACGGGCGGCGCATTGGTTGGCGCGCGCCTTCACCTGGGCCGCTTCCACGACGCAGCGATCGTCCAATCCCAACGACGCGTCTTCCAGCGCCGCCTTGACGATCCATTTGCCCTGGCCAAGGCCTTCCCAGCCGGGTGGAACCGCCCAATCGGGCGTGGCCAGCCCCGCAGCGCGCAATTTCTCTTTGGTGAGCGGCTTGTCATTGGTGAGCGCCATGGCGGCCGCGCTTGCGCCGGTGAAGCGCGCGCCTTCAGCCGCCAGCAGCGCAGGGGCTATGGGGGCCAGCCTGCCCTGCCCATCCACGCCCTCCACCAGATTGAAGACGATCTCGGGCGCATTCCGCGCCAGCAATGACGGCAAAGCCCATTGCCGGAATGGCGCCCGTTCCACCTGATGGCCCCGCCCCGACAGCGCTCCGGCGACCGCCTCTGCGGCGATCAACGTGTCCAGCTCTTCGGGCGGCGCGCCGGGGGCGATGTCGGAATGGAGAACCAGGATTTTCATTTTAAGGCAGGATGCCGTGCGAGGAAGGAATCCAGAAATTTCCCGATCAGGTCGCGATAGGTGAGTTTCTGGAAATCAGCGATGAAGCAGAGGTCGGAATAGCCGGGCCGGATGCCGGCCAGCGGATTGACCTCGATGAAGCGCGGCTTGCCGTTTTTGTCGAGCCGGACGTCAGCGCGGCCACCATCGCGGCAGCGCAGCACCTTCCAGGCGGCCAGCGCCACTTCGCCGGCCGCGCGCGCATCGCCGTCATCGGCCGATACGATGTCGAGCTTGTCTTCCCAGTCGGATTTGTTCTCGTAGCCATAGGCCTGGCCCACATATTTGTCCTTGGGCACGATCTCGCTCACCCCCAGCACAGATGCCGTTGTGCCCGTGCCGGTGATGCCTACAGTGAATTCGCGGCCGGGCAGGAATTCCTCCACCAGCACGGGTTGGCAGAAGCGGTCGAGAAGATATTTCGCCACGCTTGCCAATTGCGCGCGGTCTGCCACCCGGGAGCGTGCGTCCACGCCCTTGCCCGATCCTTCCGCCACGGGTTTCAGGAACAACGGGAATGGCAATACGACTTTGGCGATATCGGCCGCGTGTTCAATCACGGCGAAGTCGGCGGTCGGTACTCCGGCATCGCGCACCACCCGCTTGGTCATGGCCTTGTCCAAGGTGAGCGCCAAGGTGAGCGGATCGGAAAAGACATAAGGAATGTCGTAAGCCTCGAGCAGAGCCGGCACCTGCGCTTCGCGGGCGACGCCTTTCAGCCCTTCGCAGATATTGAACACCGCATCCCAGCGCGCACCTTTTGCCAGGGCCTGCGTCAAAGGCTTGATGCTGCCGATGCGCTCCGGCTGATGGCCCAACTCCGTCAGGGCCTGGCAGACGGCGGCGATGGTTTCCTCGGCGTCGAATTCGGCGGTTTCTTCCTCGCCCAGACCTTGGGCAAGATAATCGCTGCGCAGGTCATAGGTGACCCCGATCCGCAGGCCGGACATTTAAAGGCCTCCATGAGGGCAAGGCTTGGCGCAGGGGATTTTGAGACCTGACCAGGAGCGAGAAGCGATGTGGGCAAAGGGGCCCATGAGCGACGAGCGACACCGTCAGGGGTCAAAAGACCCGCGACCGAGCGAGCCATTGGGATCGGGATATTTGAAGATCTTGCCTTCGAAATTGCGCAGCAATAAATCGTCGCCCTCGCGGCCCGCCACCGGATCGGGCGCGAGTTGGATTTTTCCGCCGCCACCGGGCGCGTCGATCACGAACAAGGGGGTGGCATAGCCGGTGGTGTGACCGCGCAGCGCCTTGATGATCTCAAGCCCCTTGTCCACGCCGGCGCGGAAATGCGCCGAACCCCGGATGGGATCGCATTGGTAAAGATAATAGGGCTTGACCCGATTCTTGAGCAGACCGTGCATCAGGGTCTTCATCACGGCCGGATCGTCATTGATGCCCTTGAGCAGAACGGTCTGGCTGCCCAAGGGAATGCCGGCATCGGCCAGCCGCGCCGTGGACTCGGCCACTTCACGGGTGAGTTCGGCCGGGTGGGTGAAATGCAGGCTCATCCACAAGGGATGATGCTTCTTGAGCACCCGGACCAGGCCGCGGGTGACGCGCTGGGGTGTCACCACCGGCATCTTGGTGCCGATTCGCAGGAATTCGATATGGCGAATGGCTCTCAATCGCGAAAGCAGCCAGTCCAGCTTGTCGTCCGACAAAGTGAGCGGATCACCGCCCGACAAAAGCACATCGCGCACTTCGGTATGCTCTTCCAGATAGGCGATGGCTTCGCCCCATTGGCGGGTCGAGAAGTGATATTCGCCGCCGGGATTGCCCACCAGCCGCGAGCGGGTGCAGTAGCGGCAATAGGTCGAGCAGGTGCCGGTGGTAAGGAAGAGGACGCGGTCGGGATAGCGGTGCACCAGACCCGGCACCACCGTGTCATGGTCCTCGGACAAGGGATCGTCATCCTCGCCCGGCGCCCGAAGATACTCGCCGCCGGTCATGATGTGGGTGCGCCGCAGCGGCTCGGATGCGTCGGTGAGGCCCATCAGCCCGGCATAGTAGGGCGTGATGCCCACCGGCAGCGGACCCTGGTGCTTCGCAACCGCCGCATATTCATCTTCCGAAAGGCGGAAGATTCGGGCCAATTCCTCCAGGGTGCGGATGCGGGTGCGCATCTGCCAGCGCCAGTCATTCCATTCGACCGGGCCGGTGCCCGGCCAAAAGCGGCGATAAAAGGCCCGCAATGGCTGACTGATGGGAAAGCGCAGCTCGGTCTTGGGTCCGGGCAGATGCAGCTTGGCCACGGGCGCGCGGGTATCGCGGAGCGCGGCGTCATCCTGATTTTTGCGGAAGGATCGCGCCGCCGTCCTGACCGCGCGGCCGCGCGCCATCTCCAGAGCCATTTTACTGTCTCATGTCGCGCGAGATCCGCGATTCCTATCGGGTCCCATCCTGCGGCGCCCCCGTGGCTCGACCATCATCCGGACGGAACGACTTCGGCGATATTTAATCAGTGAGCGATATTGTCAAGAGCGTGACGTGATCGTCAGTGCGTGACCCAGTGCGCGGGAGGCGGCGCATAGATCAGTTTGCGCACGCGATAGACGGTGACATGCACCTTGCGCCCACGCGAATAGTCGAAGCCGGTTGCCTGATCCACAGGCACGGCGTCGGACTGAAGCTCGGCCAGGCGCGCGAGGAATTTGGGCTGTTCATAATCATCCACCAGCGCCAGTCCGCCGAAGTCGGCGCCCAGCCGGGCGGCTCCCCGTCCGTCCGTGAGACTGACATCCGTGCCCAATGCGAACACCAGGCTGGGCTCTTCATAACCGGCCAAGGCGGGCGGCGGATCGCCGGCCTGTGTGTCCTTGACCACCAACGCTTTGAGCTTCTGGGTGAGCCAGAGATCGGTGAGTCGTGGTCCCGCGCCTGCCGTCAGAGTGGGCGCCAGGATCAGGAAAGACAGAAGCGCCAGTGACAGCGCGAGCACGCGGCCTCCGGTGAGCAGCATGATCAGGGCGCCAAGACCGATCAGCCCGCCCACCACCGCATACGCGATCAGGCCGGTGGCAAGACCATCCCCATAAACTTTGGGCAGCCAGACCGGCGCCACCGACAAGAGGGCCAGTCCCACCAGAAATTGCAGGATGGCAATGGTGGCCAGAGTCTTGCGCCAAACCGGGTTGAGACTTTCGCCCGCGCCTTTGGGCACCAGCACCCAGAGTGCCGTGAGAATCGCCAGCGCCGGGTAGGCCGGCAACACATAATGGGGAAGCTTGGTGGGGACGGCTTCGCAGACCAGCCACCAGCTTCCCGCCCAGGCCAGAAGAAACCGGACCATGGGCTCCTTGGCCTTGGCGATGCCAAGGCCAATTCCCGGCAACACGAACAGAATCGCAGGCCAGAAAGCGATGGTGGAGAGGACAAGATTGTAACCGGGTGGCGCACCATGGCTCTCCTGCCCGCCTGCCAGCTTGGCGGCAAAGTCGTTGCCCAGGGATTGCTGGAAGAAGGCGCCCTGACTTTCGCGCCAGATGGCAATCAGCCATGGCGCCACGATCAGGAGCGTCAACGCCACGCCCCAGGCCGGGCGGGTAGCTTTGAGCCAGGTCCAGGAGATGCCGGTCTTGGCCCGCCAGTCCCAGACAAGAAGAGCAGCGATCGTCGCAGCCGCGACGCCTGCGATCACCGGGCCCTTGACCAGGATGCCCAAGGCGAAGGCCGCCCAGCCCCACATCGCCAGCCGGGCGGGGACGGCCGCGCCCTCGGCAGCGGCCTTATAGATTCGCAGCAATACGCCTTGCATGCCCAAGACCGTGGCCAAAAGAACGGCATCGGTGGTGGCGATGGTGGCCTCCGCGGTGGTGAGCACCGAGAACCCCAGCAGCAGCGCCGCCGCCAGCCCCACATCGGCACCGAACACCGAGCCCAGCCAATAGGTGAGCCAGACCGCGCCAATCCCGCCGATCAGAGATGGCAGGCGATAGGTCCAGATCTTGGTATCCTGGCCGTCGGCCAGATTCTCGGCATGGCCGGCGATGGAGGTGGTGGCGGCCTGCATCCAATAGATGCCCACCGGTTTCTTATAGCGCGGCACCTGGCCGAAGCGGATATCGACGAAATTGCCGCTGTCCAGCATCTGACGGGAGGATTGGGCAAAACGGCTCTCGTCGCGGTCGAGCGCCGGCAGACTCAGTATGCCCGGCAGCCAGAGCATCACGCATAAGACCGCCAGCAGCGGATAGGCCAGCCGATGGAGCGCCTGGGAGCTCATGAAACGCGGCTTTGCCGCGGGCGTCGGTGTGGGCGAAGCCGGAACCGCTGTGGCGTCGCTCATAGGTTGTTGCCTAATCTCCCGGACTGTATAAGGCGCGGCCGCCGGACTAGGGCCGTGCCGCTCAATCAGTGTCAGTCTAGCCAAGCGTCAGGATTTTGGGAAATTCGTGAAGCCAATGACGGTCTCGGTGGTGGTCCCCGTCAAGGACGAAGCGGAAAATGTCGCCGCGCTGGCCCGCGAGATCGCGGCGGCGCTCAAGGACCAGCCCGATCATGAAATCATTTTCGTGGATGACGGCTCGCGTGATTCGACGCGCGCGGAACTCACGCGGCTGAAAGGCGAGATCGCGCATTTCCGGCCGCTACGCCATGCCCGCAATCTGGGGCAAAGCCGCGCCATCCAGACCGGCGTCCTGGCCGCCAAGGGCGAGATCATCGTCACCCTCGACGGCGACGGCCAGAACGATCCCGCCGACATCCCCAAGCTGCTCACACTGCTCGCCGGTGACCCCAGGCTGGGCATGGCCTCGGGGGTCAGGGTGAAGCGCCGGGATACTGCCAGCCGCCGGCTCGCCTCGCGCGTCGGCAACAATTTGCGCAACGCCCTTCTCAAGGACGGGGCCGCCGACACCGGCTGCGGCCTCAAAGCGATCCGCCGCAGCGCCTTTCTGGCCCTGCCCTATTTCGACCATATCCACCGTTATCTGATCGCGCTGGTCCAACGCGAGGGATGGAAAGTGGCCTATGTTCCCGTGCATCACCGGCCCCGAATGGCGGGGCGTTCGAAATACACGAATTTCGGCCGCCTGGTGGTGAGCGTGAACGATCTGTTGGGCGTGCGCTGGCTGATGCGCCGGCATGGCGGAGCGGCGGGGACGGAGGAATTATGAGCATGGGACATTTGCTGACCCCGGATCATGTCTGGATCGCGGTGGGCTTCGTCGGCCAGCTTCTGTTCGGCTCGCGTTTCTTCGTGCAGCTGTTCAAGAGCGAGATGGAAGGCAAAAGCGTGATCCCGGTGGCTTTCTGGTATCTCTCCGTCGGCGGCGGACTGATCACCCTGGTCTATTCCGTCCATCTCGGTCAGGACGGGTTGCCATTCCTGGTGGCCCAGATCGGGGGCCTGTTCGTTTATGCCCGCAATCTGCAACTGGTTTATCGCGAACGCCGCCGCGCCGCGGCTTGAGGCTTTTTCCCGGCCGGTTTCCTTTTCCGCTTGGCGCTTCGCGTCAGGTAATCGGCCAGCACCACGGCATGATTGACCCTTGGGTCGTGAGCGGCGAACAGGAGCGTGACCTTGGGCCGCTTCAGTTCCTGCCGAAACGCGGCCAGCGCTGGGTTTTTTGAAAGTTCGAAGCGATAGAGCTTTTTGAATTCGGCGAATTTCTCCGGCTTGTGGTTGAATTCACGGCGCAACCCGGGCGACGGGGCGACTTCTTTGGCCCAGAGATCGAGCGCGGCTTTCTCCTTGGTCAGCCCGCGGGGCCAGAGCCGATCCACCAGCACGCGGAAACCATCCGACGCCTTTGGCGAATCATAGACGCGCTTGAGGGCGATGCTTATGGAAATCTCCTATCGCGCGCCGATCCGCAAGCCGAACAGCTTGGGCAGCGACGCCACCGCGCTGGCCAAGGGCGAGGGCGGGCGGTTGCGCTCTTCGGCTTCCTCGCAGGCAATTATGGCGCGGCGGATGAGACGTCCGCCCCAATAACGCAACGGCTCGGGCGGAAGCCTGGGGAGCGCGCGGCGAACCAACGGCAGGTTCGACCACATGTCGTTCTCGTTCAGCACCAGCGAGGCCAGACATTGGCCGCCGATATAGGTGGGGTTGACGCCATGTCCCGAATAGCCGCAACCGAAATGCACCCGCGTGCCGGCAATGGTGTTGAAGAAAGGCAGCCGGTCGGCGGAGACGTCGATCTGTCCGCCCCAGGCTTTGGCGATTGATATATCCTTGAAGGACGGCAGCAGACGCCGCAACCCGCGTTCGGCGCGCCTGGCGCTGGCGCGGTCTTCGCGCAGGCGTATGCTGTCGGTATGGCCGTTGAAGGCGATCGGGCCCGAGCCCGAGCCCATCAGCACGCGGCCATCCGGCGTCTTGCGGAAATAATGCAGGAACATCCGCATGTCGGAGATTCCTTCCTCGCCCCTCCAGCCCATCGCTTCCAGCGCAGACGGCGCGGGCTCGCTCATCACCGCATAGCTGGAAAAGACGCTCACATGCGGCCTGGTTTCGGGGAGCGTCGCCAGATCGCAATTGGTGGCCAGCACCACGTCGCGGGCGATGATCTGGCCGTTCGGCGTATGGAGGCGGTTGGGCGCTCCTTTGTCCAGATCGGTCATGGGCGTGTTCTCGTAAAGCTCCACCCCCGCTTCGATCACCGCCTTGCGCAAGGCGCGCGCCATCAAGCCGGGATGAAGATTGGCGCCTTCGGGCAAAAAGACGCCGCCCCGGAACACCGGCGAGCGGCAATAATGCGCGACCTCGTTCGGAGTAAGTGGCCGGGCGGTGTCCGGCACGCCCAGCCGGCGCGCAGCATCCACATAGCCCGCGATCTTTGCGTCCTGGGCCGGGGCGCAGGAGACGCGTAGATTGCCCGCCTCGTGCCACCAGACATCGCGGCCAGGGCCGGTGGCGAAGGCGCGGATGGCGTCCTGGGCTTTCGTCCCGGCGCGGGCGACCGCCAGCGCGCCATCCTCGCCAAGATTGCGCGCCATGCCTTGAAGGCTGGCCCAATAACCATGGACCTTGCCCCCATTCTTGCCGCTGGCGCCCGACCCGCACAGCGAGGCTTCGATCAGGGCCACCGAAAGGCCGGGCTTGCGCGCCTTCAAGGCCAGCGCGGTCCAAAGCCCGGTATAGCCGCCGCCCACGATGGCAACGTCCACACGGGTCTCGCCGATCAGGGACGGCAGGGGCGCGCCAACCTCGCGCGCCATGGCGTCGGCGAACCACCAGGAGGGATCGTGCGGCGCGGGCGTGATCACGACGCCCTCATGGTGCGCGCAAGGAAGGCTTTGCTGCGCGGATGCCTTGGTGCGGAGAAAAACGCCGCGGGCGACGCGTCCTCCACCACCTGACCATCGGCCATCATGATCACCCGGTGGGCCACGTCGCGGGCGAAGGCGAGTTCATGGGTGACCAGGATCATGGTCATGCCATCCGCGGCTAACCGGCGCATGGTCTCCAGCACTTCGCCCACCAGCTCGGGATCGAGCGCGGAGGTGGGCTCGTCGAACAGCATCAGCCTGGGCTCCATCGCCACGGCGCGAGCAATCGCCACGCGCTGCTGCTGGCCGCCCGACAGTTGGTGCGGATAATGGCCCGCCCTCTCCTTCAGTCCCACACCCGCCAAGAGATCGAGCGCGCGCTTTTCCGCTTCGGCCTTGGCCATGCCCAGCACCTGGACCGGCGCTTCGGTGACATTCTCCAGCGCCGTGAGATGGGCAAAGAGGTTGAACCGCTGGAACACCATGCCGATCTTGGCGCGCTTGGCCGAAACAATGCGGTCCGCTTCTTCGCGAAGCGTACCGTCCTTCCCGCGCGCGTAACCCACCAACTCACCCGCGACCTCGATCTCGCCTCTATCCATCCTATCCAGATGATTGATGCAGCGGAGCAAAGTGGTCTTGCCGCTGCCGCTGGCGCCCAGAAGACACACCACCTCGCCGGCTTCGACACTCAGCGAAACACCTTTCAGAACTTCCTGCGATCCGAAGCGCTTGTGGACGTCGCGGATTTCGACCAGCGCCATCAATCATGCTCCACGGCCAGAACGCCCGCGGGGCGCCGGCGCACATGAAAGCGCCGTTCGACGCTTTTCTGGATGAGGATAAGAAAACCGGTGAGCAGCAGATACCAGATACTCACCACCGCCAGGACTTCAAAATATTTGAAATTGCGGCCATAGATGCCGGTACCGGTGGCGAAGATTTCCGGCACGGCGATGGCAAAGAGCAACGAAGTGGTCTTGAGCATGGCGATGAACTGGTTGCCGGTAGGCGGGATGATCACGCGCAAAGCCTGGGGCATCACGATGCGGCGCATCGCCTTGGCCTTGGTCATGCCCAGCGCGCGCGCCGCTTCGCGCTGACCGGGATCGACCGAGATCAGGCCGGCGCGAATGATCTCGGTCATGTAAGCGCCTTCATTAAGGCCCAGCGCGATGGTGCCCGCCACCAGCGCGGGAAGATTGATGGCATTGTTGGTGAGAACGGGAAGCGCGTTGTACCAGAACACGATCTGGACCAGCACCGGCACACCGCGAAAAAACCCCAGATAGATCTGAACCAGGCTCCTGAGCGCCTTGTAGGGCGAAAGCGCCGCCAGCGCGCCGCCAAAACCCAGAATAATGGCGATCAGCATGGCCACCAGGGTGATGCCCAGAGTGGTGAGCGCGGGAACAAAGAATTGCGTGGAAAAAAGCGTGTCGAAGAAGGCCTTGCGGTCGAAGACGATGGCAAAGGAGCCGACCCGGGCCGCAGATCCCGATTTGTCATCGGACTGATCGCGGACGTCTCCATTC
Source organism: Rhizomicrobium sp. (assembly GCA_035606155.1). GTDB lineage: Bacteria > Pseudomonadota > Alphaproteobacteria > Micropepsales > Micropepsaceae > Rhizomicrobium. The sequence goes on from DATNFZ010000073.1 coordinate 25,757, forward strand.
CGCAGTTGCCACTTGTTCAAAAGCCTGTCGTAGGTGCCATCTTTCTCCAGCGCCTGAATCGCTTCGCTCACCGCTTTTTCCTGGGGCCCTTCGTCCTTGCGGAAGGCGAGGCCCATCAGATTGCGCGGCACTTCCGGCCGTCCCGAAATGATGGGGCTGGCGGGGGCGAGTTCGGGCATCAGCCGGGAAATATAGGACGCGAAGGCCCAATCCACGAACGCGATGTCGGCGGAATTCTTGGTGAGCTGGATCACCGCATCGTTGAAGCTGGGAAAATAGCTGAGATCGATCGGCTTCTGTTTGCAGACGCCTTGATTGGCGCGCTCGATCGCCAGCGCCTGGGTGGTGCCGGCGATGGTGGCCACGCGAAGCCCGCAAAGCCCCTCCTCGTTCTGGAAGAAGAAACGATTCTCCTTGCGCCCCACGAATTGGATGCCACCCCGGAAATAGGGCACGAAGTCGAAGGTCTCGCGACGCTGGGGTGTGATCCCCAGCCCTGAGCTGAGATAGTCGAATTTTCGCGACATCAATCCCGGAAACAGTCCGGCGAAGGTCACATTCACGAACCGGGGCTTGAGACACATCTCAGCGGCAATGGCGCGCGACAGATCGATGTCGAAACCCGCGGGCTGGCCGTTTTCCACGAAGGTCTGAGGCGGATTGGTCAGCATGGTGCCAATGGTGAGCCTGCCGGCACTCACCAGTCCCGGAGGTGCTTTCACCGGACACGCGGCCAAGGCCGGTGTCGCCGCCAGCGCCACCCCACCCGCGAACAGCATGGCGATCTGCTTCATCAGCGATTGGTCCAGGAAAAACCGGTCGCCAAGGTCATTTCATGGTTGACCGGAAAGCGGCGCGGATAGAAGCCTGTGCTGGTCTTCTCACCCTTTGAAACCTTGACGAACGCATCATCCAGATCGCGCAGATCCTTCGTGGTCAGCCAGGGCGCGGATACGCCCTCGCCGGCCCGGCAACAATGAGCGGTCCACAGGATCGTGTCGGACGGAATAGTGGCGAGCAGCCGCTGGGCGGTCGCGTGATAGGCGCTGCGGCTGGCTCCGGGTCCGAAGGCATAGATGGTGGTGGGATAGATATAGTCGCCGGTGAAGAGCCGCTTGCCGGCGGCGTCATAGAGCGACACGGAACTGGGCGTGTGGCCTGGCGTGGAGAGGACCTGCAATCGGCGCCCACCCAGATCGATGATCGCGCCGGGCTTGATCCATTCCGAAACCTCGAAAACCGGCCGCACCCGCCTGTCGGCGAGGCCGCCGAATTCATAGCGGCCCGGCACGAACATGCCGCCCGAAACGTCGGCGCGTGTCTCAGGAAGATCGATCATGGCGATGTGATGGAAAGGCGCGATACCGCCCAGATGATCGAAATGGAGATGCGAAACGATCACCGTGACGGGAAGATGGGTGAGCGAATTCACCACCGGGCTGATGTCGCGCGTGCCGGTGCCGGAATCGAACAACAGCGCGTGGCTGTCGCCCAAAATCAGGTAGGCGTAATTCTGCTGGTAATAGCGCGGCTCGCCGATGGCAAAAGCGCCATCGCCCAAATCCTGGACCGCGAAATAATCGTCCACCATGCGGCCCTTGGCCAGCTTGGCCGGCGCGGGATCGACGATCACATGCGAGGATATGTAAGGAGACAATTCGGTATTGACGTAAGGGGCGAAGACCGCTGCCAGCGTGAGAACCACGATCACGGCGGCGGAAAAAGCGAGCAGCACATTGCGCAACATTTGTGAGCCTCCGGTCACGCGCGGACCCCCAATTTCAGCTATCTAACGGATAAATAAGCGCCTTTGCAAAAAGGCACACCTCGGGGCTTGGTTGTCAAAGCCCTGGCGCTGGCGCACAATCCGCAGAACCGGCCAGGGGAAAGGCCCGACGGGCGATCACGACAGAACAACAAGGGAGGACTGCTATGACCGATATTTCACGGCGTCACCTGATTCAAACGGCGGCGAGCCTGGCGGCAATCGCCAGCGCCGAGCCGGCCGTCGCGCAAGGGGCGAAAAACAGCAACGCAATCCGCGCGAAGATGGGCCTCGGCTCCGACATCATCTATGTCAATGCCGCCAATCTCTGCCCGACTTTCAAATCGGCCAGCGCGGCTGAAAAAGCGTCCTCGCTCGAGCTCCAGGCCGATCCGTCCCAGGAATACCGCCAGCGTTTCGTGGACATCTCCACCCAGCTGCGCACGCGCTTCGCGCACCAGGTCAACGCATCACCGGACGCGATCTCGCTCACCCGCAATTCCAGCGAATCGAGCGGCAATATCGTGCGCGGCGTGCCGCTTCAGGCCGGCGACGAAGTGATCATCGGGCGGGAAAATCATCCTTCCAACACCACCTACTGGCACCGCCGGGAAAAGGAACAGGGCATCGTCGTCAAGGTGGCCAATCCGGCGGACGAACCCAAGAACGGCCAGGACGTGCTGGACGCCTATCTCTCGCTGGCGACGCCAAAGACCAAGGTGATCGCGCTGTCGCACATGACCAATATCGCCGGCCTGATCGCGCCCGCGTCCGAGATCGGCCGTTTCGCCCGGTCCAAGAACATCTGGTTCCATCTCGATTGCGCGCAGACCTTCGGCTGGATGAAGCTCGATGTCGCGGCGCTGGGCTGCGATTCCTTCTCGGGCAGCACCCATAAATGGATGATGGGTCCTCTGGGCGGCGGCGTGCTTTATGTGCGGCCTGAGCGCCAGGGCGAACTCGATCCTCTGATCATGAGCGTCAATTACTACCGCTCGGCCAAGCCTAACGAAGTGAACGGCCAGAATTTCGAGTTCATCGGCCAGCGCACCGATCCCATGCTGCCCGGATTGATGGTGGCGCTGGACGAACGCGATGCCATCGGTGCGGACAACATCGAGCGCATCGCCCGCGCCAATGCCGCCGCCATGCGCCAGAAGCTTCAGGCCAAGGGCATCAAGGTCTGGGGTTCGGGCGATTCCGCCTTGTGGGGACCTTGCCTGGCCGTGGTCGTCAACGACGTGCCCGGCAAGCACAAGGAGCTTTATCAGACTCACAAAGTCGCCTGCGCGGCGACGCGGGTGAATGGCCAACCCGCGCTTCGTATTTCGCCGCATGCCTACAACACGCCCGAAGAGCTCGACCGCCTGGCCACGCTGGTGGCGGCCTGACTGAGCGGCCATTCCGCCCGACGAAAAGCCCCGGCGGGAACCGCCGGGGCTTTGTCAAAAGCTCCATTTGCCGAGCGTTAAGCAAGGCCCCCGTATGAATCAGGCCTGATGCGAAGATATGTGCTTGTGCCCCTGTTGCTGACTTTGTTCGGCCTCGCCTCCTGCGCGGCGCTGAAGCCCGGACCTGTGGCGCCGATGGCGCCGCCGCCGGCACCCGCCGTGCCGCCCCCGGCCGCAACGCCATCACCGCCACCGGCGGCGCCTGTCCCACCCCCGCCCGAGGTCGAGCAACCTTTCTTCGTCGAGCAAGGCATCGCGTCTTTCTATGGCAAAGCCCATCAGGGAAAGCGCACCGCCGCGGGCGAACGTTTCAATATGGCCGATTTCACCGCGGCGCATCGCACCTTGCGGTTCGGCACCATGGTGCGCGTGACCAATCTGCGCAATGGAAAGAGCGTCAAAGTCCGGATCAATGACCGGGGGCCGCATATCAAGGGGCGCGTGATCGATCTGTCCGTTGCCGCCGCCCGGGCGCTGGGTGTCAGAGACGGGCTGGCGCGCGTCCTTGTCGAGGCCTTTCCCTCGGACCAACTGCAGAGCAAATTCCCGCCATAACGCGTCAAAAACGGGCATCTTGCGGGAACAGGCGAGGCGGTATATTCGCGTGGGCTTAAGGGACAGGTGGCCGAGTGGTTGAAGGCGCACGCCTGGAAAGTGTGTAACGGTGAAAGCCGTTCGAGGGTTCGAATCCCTCTCTGTCCGCCATTAAAACAGGGGCCCTTGCGGCCCCTTTTTTAATGGCGGATCGGAGATCGGTGGACGGACCCGTGTTCGACAAAATTGCCGACAGGCAATTTTGGGCGCGAGGAGCGGCCAAGCTCCGAGCGATCCGAGCGTTAGCGCGGACGAGGGACATGCCTTGAGCATGGCCCGAGCAATCCCTCTCTGTCCGCCAAACCAATGTTGACGTTCAATAAATTCAGATAGTTATCGTCCCATTTGGCTAACCGCGAGCGAGGCGATCTCGAACCCATGGTATCGCTAGCGCCAATAACGTAATTGACGATGCCGCATTCATCGAATGTCCGCTTTGCGCTAATAGCGGACGTTCGGGCGCGGTTGTTGTGGGGAAAGGCCCTGCCGATTCCTTATGCTACAGTCCAGTCATCTTTAAAGCAGCTTCTGGCAACCGAGCACCTTGTAGTGAAATCGCCGAAATCGCTGCTTCGATTTCTGTCAGATCATCCGTGCTGAGCTTAATCTCTGCTGATCCCAGATTTTCCTCAAGACGGTGCAACTTCGTCGTGCCAGGGATAGGAGCAATCCATGCTTTCTGCGCGAGTAGCCATGCTAGGGCTAGCTGCGCAGGTGTAGCGCCTTTACCAGCGGCAACGCGCTTCAGGACGTCGACTAGAGCCATGTTGGCCGCGCGGGCATCGGTCGACCAGCGCGGGACTGCATTACGAAAATCTGATGCTTCGAGCTTGGTGTCCGGCGTGACCGAACCGGTCAAGAAACCAGCGCCGAGTGGTCCCCAAGGCACAAAACCAATACCTAGCTCCTCGCAAATCGCGAGAACCCCATTGTGTTCCACATCACGGGTCCAAAGAGAGTATTCGCTTTGAACAGCAGACACCGGGTACACTGCATGTGCACGACGGATGGTTTCTGCGCCGGCTTCGGAAAGTCCCCAGTACTTAACCTTGCCTTCCGCGATAAGTTTTCCTACCGCGCCGGCGACATCTTCAATCGGCACGTTGGGATCGACCCTGTGCTGATACAGTAGGTCAATCGTTTCGACCTTCAGCCTAATCAAGCTGCCATCGACCGCTTTGCGCAGCACATTGGGTCGGCTATCCGCCCCGTAGCGTGATCCGTCCGGGTTGATGCCGAAGCCGAACTTGGTCGCGATTACGACTTGGTCTCGGACGGGGGCGAGTGCTTTGCCCACCAGTTCCTCGTTTACCCAAGGACCGTAGACTTCGGCTGTGTCGAAAAAGGTCACACCAAGGTCCACCGCCGCGCGAACGATGCTTATGCCGTCGGTATCAGTCAGCGGCTTTCCGTAGGTCGAATTCAATCCCATGCAACCGAAGCCAATGGCGGAAACCTTTAGACCGCCGATACCGAGTGATCGCTTTTCCATTTGCTTCTCCTGTTCTGTCAGGAAGATAGGGGGCGGCCTACTTGTTGATAATACGCTATAATCGACATAGGCCTATATCAGGAATAGATAAATGCGGCGGCAAGACTTTGGCGAACTGAATGCCTTTATGGCCGTGGCGGAGGAGCGCAGCTTTACGCGGGCAGCAGCGAAGTTGGGCACCTCGCAATCGACTCTGAGCCAGACTATTGGACGGTTGGAGGCGCGCTTGGGTCTGCGTCTGCTCACCCGAAATACCCGCAGCGTCGCGCCTACTGAAGTCGGTGAGCGGCTGTTGAACACGCTACTTCCTGCCTTCGAGGGGATCGACAGGCAGTTGGCTGACCTAACACAGCTTCGGGACAGGCCCGCTGGAACAGTTCGCATCAATGCGACTGAGCGGGTCGCGGAGACCGTTTTATGGCCGGCTCTCAGACGCCTGCTGCCAAATTATCCCGATATTCAAGTGGAAATAA